>NZ_AEPF01000108.1 GCF_000193735.1 Neisseria sicca 4320 | reverse complement strand
TACAGATAGTAAGGCAAGGCGAGGCAACGCCGTACTGGTTTATAGGTAGGTGTTGGCGGGTAATGTTTGGACATGTCTGTATTGAATTTTGACTGATATTCAGGTGCGGTTTTTACTGTTTTCGTTAGTTGCTTTGCCGAATGGGTGTTGCGGGTAAAAGCGTGGAATATCTTTCAGACGACCTTTTGGGTTTTGGGATATGTTCAGTCGGTTAGGTTGCGTCCGTCGGAAATGTGCAGGCGGCTGAATATGGTGCTGGAGACGAGGGTAATCAAGCCTATGGAAAGCAGGGTAAGGCGGAATGAGAGGTGGAGGTTGCCTACGGTGAAGCTGCTTTGTGACCAGTTTTGCAGGATAAGTGCGCCGAGCGCAATGCCGAGGCTGATGGCGAGTTGTTGGTTGACTGCCATCAGGCTGTTGCCGCTGCCGGTTTGGTGCGCGCGCAGGTCGGCGATGGTCAGGGTGTTCATGGCGGAGAATTGGATGGAGTTGCAAGTACCAATCAGGAGCAGCAATGCAATCCAGATGATTAAAGACGTGTTCGCGTCGGGTAGGGCAAGCAGCATAATCAATATGGCGAGGAGGCGCGTGTTCCAAATCAAGACGTTGCGGTAGCCGAAGCGCGACATCAGGGGCTTGATGAGCGGTTTGACGGCAAGCGAGGCGAAAGCGACGGGTGCGACCAGCCAGCCGGATACGCTGGCGGCAAATCCGAAAGCGACTTGAAACAATAGCGGCAGCAGAAAGGGGACGGAACTGATACCGAGCCTGCTGAACAGGTTGCCTGTCAAACCCAGTCGGAAGGTGCGGACTTGGAACAAATCCGCCGCATAAATCGGGTTGGCGGCGGTTTTCATGTGGCGGTAGTAGAGCAGGGCGAATGCCGTACCGCCGAGCGCGAGCAAGAGCGAAAACCAAACCGCGCCAGAATGGGACACCATTTCCACTGCCAACATCAAGAGACACGCCGCCGAAGCGAAAGTCAGGTAGCCGCTCAAGTCCAGAACGGTATTTTCGCCTTTGACATCGGGCATAATCCGCCAGCCCAGCAAGACGCCGAGCAGCCCTATGGGCAGGTTTAGCAGGAAAATCCAATGCCAAGATGCGTATTCCACCAAATAGCCGCCGACCAAAGGACCGAATATCGGGCCGATCAGCGCGGGCATTACGGCGTAATTGATGGCGTTTAAGAGTTGGGATTTGTCGTACACGCGCAAAATCGTCAGGCGCGGTACGGGTACCAACATCGACCCGCCTATGCCCTGAATCACCCGCGCCATCACCAGCATGGGCAGATTGGTTGCCGCCGCACACAATGCCGAACCGAGCATAAAAATGCCGACCGAGCCGAAAAACACGTTTTTAGTGCCGAATCTGTCCACCAAATAGCCGCTTAAGGGAATCAGCAGGGCGACGGTCAGCGTATAGGAAATTGCCGCCAGCTGCATATTGAGCGGCGATACTTGGAAATCTTTGGCAATTTCGGGCAGGGCGGTGTTCAGAATCGTCGCGTCCAGCATCTGCATGAAAATCGCAATCGCCAAAAGCAGCGGCAGCCAGCGGGAAGGGCGGACGGGCGGCGTTTCCGAAACGTTTGATTCGGTTGTGTTCATAGGGTTGAATTGTAACTGATTTGGCAGGAGGTCATCTGAAAGAGGGTAGGGGTAACAAAAGGCAGCTATTGGCAAATAATATTGTCAATCTGATTCAGTTTTAGAATATTGTTTGATCAATGTGCTTTTAAGCGATGAGTTTCAGACGACCTTTGAAGTTGAGTGATGGAATGGCAGTCGTTATGGCAGCAGTGAGTTCATAAGCAATTTATTTCGGGTATTGTTTAATTATGAATATATTAGGTATTAATTATAATGATAATAATTAGCATATATGAAGACGATTCAAGATATGTGGGTATTAGGTCTTAGTAGTCATCCGATTCCAATATTATTTTTTAAAATTATACTTGACCGCCTACATGCAATTACTTAAAGTAGCCGTCTATTTATACAAAGAAAAACGGGTACTCCCGTTAACGAAAAAATGAGCGCAATCACCCCACCTAAAATCACTACATTCGACAGCAAGCCGACAGATGTCTATTTCTTCGGTACCTGCGTCCTCGATATTTTCATGCCTGAAGCAGGCATGGATGCCATTACCTTAATCGAGCAACAAGGTATTCGGGTTCATTTCCCGATGGCGCAAAGCTGCTGCGGCCAACCCGCCTACTCTTCCGGCCATCCGACCGAGGCGTTTGATGTCGCCAAAGCGCAACTCGATCTCTTCCCTGAAAACTGGCCGATCGTCGTACCGTCCGGCTCGTGCGGTGGCATGATGAAACATCACTGGCCTACTCTGTTTAAAAATACAGAATACGAATCCAAAGCGGTTGATTGTGCCAGCCGCATCATTGAGTTTACTCATTTCTTGCTTGCCATCGGCTACAAACCTGAAGACAAAGGCGAGCCGGTCAAAGTCGCCGTCCACACTTCCTGCGCCGCCCGCCGCGAAATGAACGTCCATATTTCAGGTTGGCAGTTGATTGACGGCATGGAAAACGTTGAACGCATCGTTCACGACCATGAAAGCGAATGCTGCGGCTTTGGCGGTACATTCTCTGTCAAACAGGCCGATATTTCCGGCGCGATGGTAACAGACAAAGTTGCCGCACTGAAAGAAACCGGTGCGACCGAAATTATTAGCGCGGACTGTGGCTGTATGATGAACATCGGCGGTAAAATCGCCAAGGACGAGCCGAATATGCCGCGTCCGAAACACATCGCATCCTTCTTGTTGGAACGTACCGGAGGCAAGGCATGAGCGCGCGCGAAAATATTTTGGCAAAACTGAAAAAAGCCGACGCTATGCCGATGGAAGAGCCTGCGGTTTTTGATTATTACCGTGAAATGGGTGTTTCTTGGGGAAGCGAAGTTGAACGTCTGAAACATTGGGCTGCCGCTATGCGTGCGGTCAAAACCGAAATTTATTGGGTGACCAAAACCAGCTGGCCGCAAGTATTCCGTCAAGCTGCCGAAGGCAAAGGTTTGAAAAACATCCTGCTGCCGTTGGCGACCGAACACGGACAAATTGCCCGTGCAGCACTGGTGGACAGCAATATCGAACCGATTGCTTTTGAGCGCGAAATCGATACTTGGAAAACCGAGTTCTTCACAAACATTGATGCAGGCTTTAGCGGCTCGCAATGCGGCATCGCCCGTACCGGTACGCTGATGCTGTTTTCCAGCCCTGAAGAGCCGCGTACTTTGAGTCTCGTTCCGCCCGTGCATTTCTGCCTGTTTGATACGGCGAAAATGTATAACGAATTTCACAACGCCGTCGAAGGCGAAAAACTGGTGGAAAACGGTATGCCGACCAATGTTTTCCTGATTTCCGGCCCGTCCAAAACCGCAGACATCCAGCTGACGCTTGCTTACGGCGCACACGGTCCGCGTGATTTGGTCATTCTCGCCATCCTGCCTGACCACATCTCCCCTGCCGATTTGGAGGAAAACGCATGACTACGCAAACCATCAAGTTCCACATGAAGCCGGAAACTTTCAAACAAAACGCCGCAATTTCCCTTCAAGACAAGCCTTTGCGTAAGAGTCTGCGTACCGCGATGGATATGCTGATGACCAAGCGCAAAGCCGTTTTGAGCGACGAAGAAGAGCTGCAAAGCCTGCGTGATTTGTGCGAACACATCCGTCAACGCTCATTGTCTAAATTGCCCGCCTTACTGGAGCAGTTGGAAGAAAGCCTGACTAAGCTGGGCGTGAAAGTACACTGGGCGGAAACTCCGGCCGAAGCCTGCGAAATCATCCACGACATCATCACTGCCAAAAACGGCAAGCTGATGGTCAAAGGCAAATCCATGGTCAGCGAGGAAATCGAGCTGAACCATTATCTTGAAGCAAAAGGCATTAAGGCGGTGGAAAGCGACTTGGGCGAATTTATCGTTCAAATGGCAGGCGAAAAACCGACCCATATCGTCATGCCCGCCATTCACAAAACCAAAGAACAGGTTAGCGAACTTTTCCACCAAAACCTCGGTACGCCGTTAACAGACGATGTAGACCAACTGACCGGCTTCGCCCGCAAAGCCCTGCGCGATATTTACAGTACTGCCGATGTCGGCTTAAGCGGCGTAAACTTCGCTGTTGCTGAAACAGGTACCCTGTGTCTGGTAGAAAACGAAGGTAACGGCCGCTTGAGCACTACCGTTCCGCCCGTGCATATCGCCATTACCGGTATTGAAAAAGTTGTAGCCAAGCTGTCGGACATCCCTCCCTTGTTCAGCTTGCTGCCGCGTTCTGCCATCGGTCAGAATATTACTACTTATTTCAACATGATTACCGGCCCGCGCCGCAGCGAAGAGCTGGACGGCCCTCAGGAAATGCACTTGGTTCTGCTCGACAACGGCCGCAGTCAAGCCTATGCCGAAGACCAAATGCGCCGCACCTTGCAATGTATCCGTTGCGGCGCATGTATGAACCATTGTCCGGTTTATACCCGTATTGGTGGCGCAGCTTACGGCACCACCTATCCCGGCCCTATCGGCGAGATTATCTCCCCACACTTGTTAGGCTTGGATGCAACCCGCGACTTGCCGACCGCCTGCAGCATGTGCGGCGCGTGTGTGGAAGTTTGTCCGGTGCGCATACCGATTACCGAGCAAATGCAGCGTCTGCGTGTCGAAGCGCAACGTTCGCCGACTGAAGTTGTACCGCATCCTATCCGCGGACAAGGCGCATCGCATACCTTCGGCGAACAAATGGCATGGCGTACATTCAACGGCATTTTCAGCGGCAGCAAAGCCTACCGCGCCTTCGGTTGGGCCGCTACCAAATTCCGTGCATTGACGCCGAGCAAGCAACTTGGCTGGACGGACAACCGTGTTCCGATGAAACCTGCCAAAAAAACGCTGCATGAAATGATGGCCGAAAAAATGCGCCAAAAAGAAAAAGCGTAAAGCTGAAAATCATAAGGGCAATGACCCATATTTGAACATAATATGTGTCTAAGTTTTTTCTTGTGAAAAGTTAAAAAGGTCGTCTGAGAAGCGTTTCAGACGACCTTCTGTTTATTGTTGAAGCAAACACAGGATAAGCAAATACTGCTTAGTTTTACTACAAAATAGCGGTTCTTTGCCAAACATAATTGGTATAAAATACCAAACTATTTTTATAGGCCGCAGGCAATCACTTCAGCGCATTTCAGAATGCGAAGCCTGCCTGTTAGGTACGGCCTCATTATATGAATAAAGGAATGCAAAATGCCAGACTACCGCTCCAAAACCTCTACTCACGGCCGCAATATGGCGGGCGCGCGCGCATTGTGGCGCGCCACCGGTGTGATGGAAACCGACTTCGGCAAGCCCATCATTGCCGTTGCCAACTCGTTCACCCAATTCGTCCCCGGCCATGTCCACCTGCACAACATGGGCCAATTGGTTGCCCGCGAAATCGAAAAAGCGGGCGCAATCGCCAAAGAATTCAACACCATCGCCATCGACGACGGTATCGCCATGGGACACAGCGGTATGTTGTACTCTCTGCCCAGCCGCGATTTGATTGCCGACTCCATCGAATACATGGTCAACGCCCACTGCGCCGACGCGCTGGTGTGCATTTCCAACTGCGACAAAATCACCCCCGGAATGCTGATTGCCGCCATGCGCCTGAACATCCCGACCATCTTCGTTTCCGGCGGCCCGATGGAAGCGGGCAAGGTTATCGGCGTGGCAAATATCCAGCCCGAACGCCGCTTGGACTTGATTGATGCCATGATTGAATCGGCGGACGACAATGTCAGCAACCAGCAAGTCGAAGAAGTCGAACAAAACGCCTGCCCGACCTGCGGCTCCTGCTCCGGCATGTTCACCGCCAACTCCATGAACTGCCTGACCGAAGCGCTTGGTTTATCCCTGCCTGGCAACGGCTCCTACCTTGCCACCCACGACGGCCGCAAAGAATTGTTCCTCGAAGCCGGCCGCATGATTGTCGAAATCACCAAACGCTATTACGAGCAAGACGACGAAACCGTGTTGCCGCGCAGCATCGCCAGCAAAAAAGCGTTTGAAAACGCCATGACCATGGACATCGCCATGGGCGGCTCCACCAACACCATCCTGCATTTACTCGCCGTCGCCAACGAAGCGGGCGTGGATTTCAAAATGGCCGACATCGACCGCTTAAGCCGCGTCGTCCCCTGCATCTGCAAAACCGCGCCCAACAACCACGACTACTACATGGAAGACGTGCATCGCGCGGGCGGCATCTTCGCCATCCTGAAAGAACTGGACAAAGCGGGCAAACTGCACACCGACGTGTACACCATCCACGCGCCGACGCTGAAAGACGCGATTGAACAATGGGACGTGACCAATCCTGAAAACACCCACGCCATCGAACGCTTCAAAGCCGCACCCGGCGGCGTGCGCACCACTCAAGCGTTCTCGCAAAACCGCATGTGGAAAACCCTCGACCTCGACCGCGAAAAAGGCTGTATCCGCAACGTCGAACACGCCTACTCGCAAGACGGCGGTTTGGCGGTCTTATTCGGCAACATCGCCGAGCGCGGCTGCGTGGTGAAAACCGCAGGCGTGGACGAGAGCATCCTCAAATTCACCGGCCGCGCCCGCGTGTTTGAAAGCCAAGAAGCCGCCGTCGAAGGCATTTTAGGCAACCAAATCATCGCCGGCGACATCGTTATCATCCGCTACGAAGGCCCGAAAGGCGGCCCGGGCATGCAGGAAATGCTGTATCCGACTTCCTATCTGAAATCCAAAGGCTTGGGCAAAGCCTGCGCCTTGCTGACTGACGGACGCTTCTCCGGCGGCACATCAGGCCTCTCCATCGGCCATGCTTCGCCCGAAGCAGCGGAAGGCGGCGCCATCGGCTTGGTGCACGAAGGCGATACGATTGAAATCGACATTCCCAACCGCAGCATCAACCTGAAAGTGTCCGACGAAGAACTCGCAAAACGCCGTGCAGAAATGGAAGCACGCGGCAGCAAAGCGTGGAAACCGGAAAACCGCGACCGCTACGTCTCCGCCGCCCTGCGCGCCTACGGCGCCATGGCGACCTCCGCCGACAAAGGCGCGGTGCGCGATGTGTCGCAAATCGAACGCTGATTCGGTATATTACAGGCAGGAGGTCGTCTGAAAACCTCCTGCCTTTTTTCCGATTTGAATCAATCTTTATCGCGAAACAGTATTTATAGCTTATCTATCGGCAATTTATTTTGCTGCTTGTGTCAGTATTGAAAGTACCAAGTAAATGTTGATGGCCAATCAGGCAGAAGGCCGCTCAAATATCGGATTTAGACATTAAATATGAGGTCATCTGAAAACCCGTTTTTCAGACGACCTGACATTGAAAAAGGACAAAATATGAATATCCGTATCGGACAGGGCTACGATGTCCACCAACTCGTCGAAGGCCGCGATTTGATTCTCGGCGGCGTAAAGATCCCGTTTGAAAAAGGCCTGCTCGGACATTCCGATGCCGACGCGCTGTTGCACGCGATCACCGACGCATTGCTCGGCGCGGCGGGCTTGGGCGACATCGGCAGCCATTTCCCCGATACCGCGGCCGAGTTTAAAGATACCGACAGCCGCGTATTGTTGCGCGAAGCGTATAAAAGCGTGCAGGCTTTAGGCTGGCGCGTTGTGAACGTGGACACGACCATCATTGCGCAAAAGCCCAAACTCGCGCCGCACATTCCCGCCATGCGCGCCAACATTGCCGCCGATTTGGGCATTCAGACGACCTGTGTGAACATCAAAGGCAAAACCAACGAAAAGCTCGGCTATCTGGGTCGCATGGAAGCCATCGAGGCGCAGGCGGCGGTGTTGCTGGAAAAAGCGTAAGCAGGCAAGCACAAACGGCATGAAAATGTTAACATAATCCTATTGACCCACATCCCATTAAGGAGAACTCATGGCTACTCAAGATGAATTGAAACGTATTGCCGCCGAGAAAGCGGTGGAATTCGTACCTGAAAACGAATACATCGGTATCGGTTCCGGCTCGACCGTCAATATGTTTATCGAAGCGTTGGGCAAAAGCGGCAAAAAAATCAAAGGCGCGGTTTCGACTTCTAAAAAGTCCAGCGAATTGATGGCGCAATACGACATCCCCGAAGTATCGCTGAACGATGTGATGGGGCTGGCTGTCTATATCGACGGCGCGGACGAAGTGAACCATATGCTGCAAATGATTAAAGGCGGCGGCGGTGCGCATCTGAACGAGAAAGTCGTCGCCAGCGCGTCCGACAAATTCATCTGTATCGCCGACGAGAGCAAGTATGTATCGCGTTTGGGCAAATTTCCGCTGCCCGTAGAAGTATTGCCCGGTGCGCGTTCGCTGGTGTCGCGCAAACTTTTGGCAATGGGCGGGCAACCTGAATTGCGCTTGGATTACACCACCTTTCACGGCAATCAAATCGTCGATGTCTATGACTTGAATATCGACCGTCCGCTGACTATGGAAGATGAAATCAACCGCATCACCGGCGTTCTCGAAAACGGCATCTTCGCGCGCAACGCCGCGGATTTGTTGATCCTGGGCACAGAGCAGGGCGTCAAAGTCATCAAACCCGGACAAAATTAAAGGTAATAAACAGCAAAGGTCGTCTGAAAACCAATTTCGGTTTTCAGACGACCTTATCATTCTCAAATGATGAAGATCACTACCATGCTCAAATGGCTGCCCGTTTTCCTGTCCGTATTGGGCGCATTGGGTTACGGCTCACGCGATACCGAACTTATTCGATCAAGCGTTCAGATTGTTTCCTATATTACAGACAGCCGTCATTTCGGCTTAGAGTCCGTCGGTGCGCTACTGACCGATACAATCAGGCCAAAGTCGTCTGAAAACGAACAGAGCAAGACCGGCATACACAAAAAAGCCCCTTATACTTATCACGGAAAAATCGCCAAAATCCACGACGGTGATACCCTTCACGTCATCGACGAAGACGGTGCAAAACACAAAATCCGCATGGCGTATATCGACGCGCCCGAGATTAATCAGGCATACGGTACGCGTTCGCGTGACAACCTGATTGCCGAAGCCGACGGCAAAAAAGTGAAAGTACGCGTATTCGAAAAAGACCGCTACAAACGCGAAGTTGCGCAGGTATCCGTTGGGACAACCGATTTGAACCTTATGCAGCTGCTCGACGGCGCGGCATGGCATTACGTCAGCTATGCCAAAAAACAGCAAAGCAAAACCGCCTATACCAGTTACGCCGCCGCCCAAAAGCAGGCAAAACAAAAACGTAAAGGTTTGTGGAACGGTAAAAATCCGCAAGCTCCGTGGGATTTTCGAAGGGAAGGGCGCGAGACACAAGAAAGAGGCGGAAACTCAAAATCGGAAGAAAACTGGTTGGGGATTTGGTAAGGAAATATAAAACAAGAGGTCGGCGGATTCGCATTTTGAAGTGCAACTTTCCATAACAGAAAAAGGCCGGCATGCGGTTGCACTTGAAATCCGAATCCGAGGAATTTTTTAGTTAAGAACTTCAAGGTTTGACGGGTTTGCCGTTGATGCTGACGGAAGTCAGTTTCAAATCGTAGGTTTTGCCGTCGTCGGTATAGCTGATTTGGGCGGGGATGTTGCCTAAGGCGGTGGCGAAAGAATAGGTAACAGTGTCGCCGCCGCGTTGTACGCGGTATTTTTCGATGGGTGTGGCTTTGCCGTTCAGGGTATAGCTGCCGCTGCCGATTTTGCTCATACCGCTGACGGGATAGATTTTTTTGCCGTTGGTGATACTCAGGCGGGCAGGCAGTTTTGCATCGTTGGCGGCAAGCTGCCATGCCAACGTGAATAAATCGCTGATGTTGCCGCCGACGGTTTCGGTTTGCAGCTCGCCTGTTTTACCGTAGGTAACCTGATTGCCTCTAAATTTGGCTTCGGCATAGGTTTTGCCGCCGCGGACGTCTTTGTAGTAACTCGGGCGGATGGTGTTGCCGTTGATGCTGCCGCCGGATTCGAAACGGATATGGTAGAGCGGAACTTTGATGGTCGAGACGACTTTGTAGCCTTTACCGTTGCGGGTAAAGGTCATGGTCGCGGGCAGGGTGAGTCCGTTGTAGTGTCCGGCATATTGCAGGGAGACGGATTGCGGTAAGTTGGCGGCATGGGCGCTAGAGATGAATACAGGTGATGCAAATGCAGCTATCGTCAGGTTTAGGGATAAAGCGCGAAGATAGGGTTTCATGGCATTCCTCTATATATATATATTTGATGTCGTGAAAAACGTTGTTTTGCAATCGGTTAAATCGATTATTATAAAGCTTAGTTCGTTAGGATATGAATAATTACTTATAGAAATGCAAAAGGCCGGAGTTTATCCGGCCTTTTAAGGGTTTTAAGCCAAGAGGGTTTGTCCTTCGGCGTTGCGTTCTGAATTAAACACGCGGTTGCCTTCGATCTTCAGACGACCTGCGACAAAATCGGCAACGGTTTGCGGGAACAGGCGGTGTTCGACGGTAAGGACGCGGGAGGCAACGTCGTCGGGTGTGTCGCCGTCAAGTATCGGGACGATGCCTTGCGAGATAATCGGACCGCAGTCCAGCTCGGGGGTCACGAAGTGGATGGTACAGCCGGCAACGCGGCAGCCGGCTTCAAGGGCGCGTTCGTGGGTGTGCAGACCGGTGAAGGCGGGGAGGATGGAAGGGTGGATGTTGATCAGGCGGTTTGGGTAATGGGCGCAGAATTCGGGCGTGAGGATGCGCATAAAGCCTGCAAGGACGACCAAATCAGGTTGATAGGCATCGATTTTCTCCATCATGGCTTGGTCGAAATCGAGGCGGCTGGGGAAGTCTTTGTGGTTGAGGCTGTCGGTGGCGATGCCGCGCTCGGCTGCCCAAGCCAGTCCGGCGGCGGTTGCGCTGTTGCTGAGGACGGCGGCGATGCGGGCGTCTGGAATGGCGGCATTGACGATGGCCTGCATATTGCTGCCGCGGCCGGAGATGAGGATAACGATGTTTTTCATGGTGTCGGGCTTTCGGTTTTTTTCAGGCAGTCATTGTATAGCAAAATAAAATCGGAATGCTATGCGTGATATTGATGGGAATCGGATTTGCAAAGGTCGTCTGAAACGGATAAAGCGTACCATTGCTGCCTGAAAACAGATAACGGCAGTTGGGAGTTGGGGGGGGATTTGTAATGAAAAATGCCCGAAACGGATTGGGTTCGGGCATTGGGTTAAAGCGCGGGCTTATTGGACTTTTTTGATGTCAACTTGATCGGGGGCAGGTTGGAAGTCTTCGGGTTTGCCGATTTTAACCAGCTTCACGTCGAATACCAAAGTGGAATTCGGACCGATTTTACCACCGGGAACTGCCTGATCGCGGTAGGCAAGTTTGGACGGGATATAGAATGTGGCTTCGCCGCCTTCTTTCAGGAGCTGGATGCCTTCGGTCCAGCCGGGGATGACTTGGCTGACGGGGAAGGTGGCAGGGCTGCCGCTGGCTTTGCTGCTGTCGAAGACGGTACCGTCAATCAGGCGGCCTTCGTATTCGACAACGACGATGTCGTCTTTGGTAGGCTGTTTGCCTTCACCTTCTTTGGTGATTTTGTATTGCAAGCCGGAAGCGGTGGTTTTCACGCCTTCTTTAGTCGCATTTTCTTTGAGGAACGCTTCGCCTTTCTCCAAGTTGGCTTTGGCATCGGCTTGAAGTTTTTCTGCGGCTTTGGTTTGTTGTTCGGTCAGGAATTTCATCATGACTTCTTGCGCTTGGGCTTCGGTCATTTTGCTTTCTTTGCCGTCATAAGAATCCTGCATGGCTTCGATGAAGACTTTCATATCGATTTCCGCACCTTGATCTTTCATTTGTTTCAAAGATCTGCCGATGTCCATACCCATTGCGTAGCTGGCTTGTTGGGTCGGTGTGCCGATGGAAGATGCGTCTGTTGCAGCAGAAGCTGCGGATGCGGGAGTAGAGGCAGCCGCAGGTGTATTGGCGTCTTTTTTATCGCAGGCGGTCAGTGCCAATGCGGCGGCGATTGCCAATGCGCTGAATTTGAAAGTTTTGTTCATAGTGTTTTCGTCTTTTGAAAGGTCAGTAAAAGAAAGTCGGGATTATAGCCCAGTTTGATTCAAAAGGAATCAAAGCTGTTTAAATTTTTGGCTTGGAGTGTAAAGCTGTTTTCAGACGACCTTCGGTTTCAGGCTTTTCCGGTCATATTGTGGTGTTCGATGGTAAAGCCGCTTTTTCTGTATGCGCTGAAGCGTTCGCGGGCGTCGGCGAGTTCTTCCAGGCTGCTGCCTACGATTTCAAGCACGCGGGCGGGGATGGCAGGGGCTTCGTTCCAGAAGTCGGGCGATAGATTGAGGACGGTAGTGTTTTCAGGTACGGTGGGCAGGGTATCGCCGAACGCGAGCCATACGGGTGTTTCAGAAGACATGGGTTGGTCGGGCTGCCAGATTTCGTGCGGAATGAAACTTTCGGGGATTTGCTGCCAAAGGTCGCGGTCAAGGCGGCGGATGGCCTCGGCAGAATCCGACCACACCAATATCTGTCCGCCGTCGCGTATGGCGCGTGCAATCAGGCGGCAGGCGAAGGCGGCGGGGTCGGCGGCGTGGGTGTAGAAAGTGGCTTTAGGCATGGCGCGCGAGTGGGGTGGGGAAATGGGGATTATAGTGAAAACGGTGTGAAAGGGCTATCGGGCTTCCTGCATTGGATTTCAAACCTTTTATCTTTGTTTTTCAGACGACCTTTTTTTGCGGCAGTCAGCCCCGTTCCAACACCTTCCTCGCCGCTTCCACGCCCCAATACAAAGCTTCTTCAAATACCGAATAACCGCTCAAATCGCTGTGGGCAAACAGCAATCCTGACGTGCGGTTTCTGATTTTTAACAAAGATTCGTCGTTCAGATAACCGGCTTTCGGTACGCTCATGCCGTGTCCGCGTACCGTAACATCAACGTGTGAAACGTGTTGCCAGAAGCCCTCTCCGTAGGCGGCGATCAAGTCTTTGGCTGCCAAGTCGCGCAGTTCTTCGTCGGAGGCGTCGAGCAGTTGGCGGCGGACGGCTTGCGGGGTGTCGTGGTTAAGCGCGGCGTAGGCGGTGAAGATGGTACGCTCGGGGCGGGCGACGCGGATGAGCTGGTTGGTGGCAACGACGTAGCCGAGTCCTTGAGTGCCGTAGATGACGTTGTCCCACGCAGTTTCGCTGTTGCTTTTTTCTTTCGGAAAGCTGTGCAGCTCGAAATTGGCGACCAACCACGGGGCGTATTCGGGAATGTTCAAACTGTATTGCGCGGGATTTTCGACAATGCGAGCGGCGACCATCAGTGGCATGGCGGAAATAACGTGTTGCGCGGTCAGGGCGACGGTTTCGCCGCTTGAATTGTCGCGCAGCCAAACTTCGATACGGTCGTCTGAAAGGGGTTTGATTTTGACGGCGGATGCGTTGACGGAAGCGGGTTTGTCTAGGCGGATGCGGTTTTCAGACGACCATTGCCAACCTTCCTGCAAACCGGCATGGCGGCGCAGGTTTTCGGAAAGGTGCGCCAGACCTTCGGGCCAGGTCAGGACGGTTTCCGCGCTGTTGCGGGCGGCGAAGTAATGCAGTCCGGCAAAAGCGGATACTTGCGCTATGCCCTGCCCGTAATCGTCGCGGCAGCAGTAATCGAGATACCACAAGAGTTCGGGCGAGGTGTAGCCCTCTTGCGCAAGCCATTGTTTGAACGTCAGCTTATCAAGTTTGCGCCACGTTTCGTCTGCCGAAGACAGGGCTATCGGGATGGCGAAAATCTTTTTGCCGTCGCTGCCGTAAGCCTTTTTCAGACGACCGATTAAATCGAAAAAGCGTTTGGAATCCGCATTTTCTTTCGGCAACAGGTGTTCCTGCCATTTATCCTGATACAAAAGGCGCGACTCGGGCGCGTAAACCAAATCGGTTTCCCTGAAACTGCCGTCCGATTGCAAGATACCGAAATCCGCCAGCATCTCGCGCACATACGCGCTCTCTTTCGACGGCAACGCAAGATAATGCGCTCCGCTCGGCGCTTTCAGACCGTCTGAAGCGGCGTAGGCGGCATTGTTGCCGTTGCGCTCAAACCCTTCCGCCAGCAATACATCGCGATGACCGTGTTTCGCCAAATACCACAACGCCCCCAAACCCGCCGCGCCGCCGCCGACTATCAGCGTATTGCATTCGTAACGGCGGGTCGGCGGGCTGAGCAATTTCCCGTCGCGCAACAAATGCCCCAGCGGCAGCCCGACGCGGTTGACGGAAACCGGCGGTTTGCGGTTGAGGCGTTGGTAAGTCAGCCAAGAGAAAGAGGACGCAGCGGCAAGCGCAGCGGTGTAACTGAGGAATTGACGGCGTGTCGGCATGAGGTTGAATGTCGGTTTAGGGTTCTGACAGGTCGTCTGAAACATCAAGACGGTTTCAGACGACCTTTACAGGTTTTATTGTTCTACTGGCGGCTGCGTATCGTCCAATATTCCTTCGCCACGTTGCGCTACCGTCCAAACCGCTCGTTCCACCGCCAATTTCCTGCACAATATTTCCTTCACCCTTTCCAACTTCATGCTGCCGCAGATGAATGCGTCTATGGCGGCGAAGCGGTGTTCCGGCCAAGTGTGGATGCTGATGTGGGATTCGGCGAGCAGTAACACGCCGGTTATGCCGCCTGCCCCGCCAAAGGTGTGGAAACGCTCGGCGAGGATGGTGGCTTCTGCGGCTTGGGCGGCGGTTTTGAGGACGGTTTTCAGACGACCTTCATCTTTCAAGACAGCTTCATCACAGCCGTATAAATCCAAAAGACCATGGTTGCCGGGGATATGGGTCATTTATGACCTCCGGAATAACCGCTACCGCCGTAATAACCGCCGCCGTAATAGCCGCCCGGATGCATACGGGATTCGTCTGTTACATCGGAACTACCGTAATTGATTATCATGGAAATGGCGATGATGACAATGCTGAAAATAATGTATGTAGTTCTTGACATGGTTTAATCCTCATCCCTGTCATTTTTGCCTAAGGTCCACAGCAACCAGGCTCCTATAATGATCACGAAGGGGCCGGCAGAATTACCGTCCATCATAAGGGCGGGAAGGTTGACGACAACCAAGATGGCGGTCATCACGATTCTCAGTGATTTATCAATACCGTCTGCCGCCATTTTTGCGGTGTAATGCGGTGCGCGGCTGCTCAGGCTAAATGCCTCGGCAATTTCGCTGTAATCAACCGGCACACTTTTGCTCCATGCCATTTCGTGCGTGTTCAATTCGGCAGAAAGTTTGCGGTTTTGTCCGTCGCGGTAGTCGCTGTAATAGTTCAAATCGCCCCTTCGGATGCGCCAGTAGAACGCGCCGGCCGCGACTTCGACCCTGCCGCCGTAGTCGTAAAGTTTGCTGCAGCCTTGCGGTTGGCGGTTTCGGTCGAGGCGCGGCCATGTGTTCTGGGTTTGGGAAAGGCTCCAGCCGTCATCTGATTCGACCAGCCACAGGAAACCTTGCGTCGGGTTGTAAAGCAGATATTCCGACCATTGGCCTTCGGGCGTGAGCACGCGGTCGGCGCCGTTGAACAGGTTGTCGAATGTTTCCTGTGCGTCGGTTTCGGCGTATCTGACCGCTCCCATAACGTAAAATTCGCGGTTTTTCAGACGGCCTTGTTTGCCGACGGGCAGGGTAAACAGGCTTTGCTGCGCGGTGCGCATGGCGTTGGCGGTAATGAGTTCGGCTTTGTCTTTGCCGATTGCCAATTCGCTGCCGCAGCTTGGGCAGTTGAGATGGGAGGTGAGGCCGCTGACCCAGTGGACGGACGAGCCGCAGTTGGGACAGTTTTCTGAAGCGATGCTGCCTTTCAGACGACCTGCACTTTCTTTGATTTCGTCTTCGCTGCGGGTGTTTTCCAGCTTCAAATCATCCAAGTTCACCATGCGTCCGAAGAAGGTTTCGGGGGTGTCGCCGCTGTAATCGAGCGTGATGAAAAGGTCTTCGCAACGCCAGTCGGCAACTTTATTCTGACGGTCTTCGTCCAAAACAAACGGCAGCTCGCCCTGCGCGGCAGCGCGTTTCAGGCTGATGTGGCGCACGTCTGAGGCGACATAGCGTTTGTTTTGGAAAGTCAGTTCGCTAAATCCTGCCCGAATATCCTCAAATCGCGGCAGGTTGTCGGTTTCGACGGGCATGGTCATCACATACAAATCGCCTGCTTCAGAAAGCCAGCCCGTCCTGCCGTCGTCAAACAGCGCGTACCATTCGTTCCATGCGCCGTCGTCGTATTGCACCTGAAGCCGCCCGACCAGGGTGAAGTGTTGCGTAAGCAATGTGCCGACTGTGCCGATTTGCAGCGGGCTGAAATCTTCCAGCAATGCGGAATCGCGGCCGGAATCGACGATGCCGTCATCCTGCCGCACCAGCATGCTGTTGCAGTAGCCGCACACCAGCGTAACGGCTGAGGCGGAATGCGCTTCGACAGGCGCGCCGCAGCTCGGGCAGTCGGTTTTAAAGAAGGGGGTATTTGACATGTTTGCTTTTTCGAGTGGAGAGGAAGGTTTCAGACGACCTTTTAAAAGCGGATTTGAATAAAAACTACCATGTCGTCATTCCCGCGCAGGCGGGAATCCATTTTTGAGATTCAGAAACGGTTTCAAATCAGGGTTTCTTGAGTTTGACGATGGATTCCCGCCTGCGCGGGAATGACGACACTGAGTTTTGATGTATAGTGGATTAAATTTAAATCAGGACAAGGCGACGAAGCCGCAGACAGTACAGATAGTACGGCAAGGCGAGGCAACGCCGTACTGGTTTAAAGTTAATCCACTATAAAAACGAATTTTCAAAACCACCGACAGGCCGTCTGAAAACCCGCAATCTGTTTTCAGACGACCTTCTTAATATCAGCCGATCAACTGCTTCAACACTTCCGCTTTAGCTTTATCGTAATCCTCTTGAGAAATCAAACCGCCGTCCAGCAAAGATTTGAGTTTCGCCAATTTTGCCTGCGGGTCTTCGGAGGCCGTCTGAACGCTTTGCGCGGGTTGTGCTGCCGGTTGAGCCGCTGGCTGCATCATGCCCGCCATCGCGCCAGCCATTGCCTGACCGACGCCTGCACCTACGCCCAAGCCTGCGCCGATTCCAGCAAGTCCGCCTTCGTTTTGCGCGGCGAGCGGGATGGATTCGGCAGTTTGGTATTGGGTGTAGCGTCCCAAGTCGCCGATGACGCCCATGGAAATTTTCTTATCCAAGGCTTCTTGGATGGCGGCAGGCAGAGTGATGCTTTCGACGGTGAAGTTTTCCAGCGTCAAGCCGAGTTTGGCAAATTCCGCGCCGAGCAGTTCGCCGATTTTTTGCGACAGCAAAACTTGGTTTGCCGCCATGTCCAAAAACGGAATGCCTGAGCTGCCGAACGCTGCCGCAAGCTGGGTTACAGCAATGTTGCGCAACTGGGTTTCCAACTCGGCGCCGCTGTATTCTGCCGCTACGCCGCTGACTTCTTTGAAGAATTTTGCCGGATCGCTGATGCGGTAGGCGTACATGCCGAACGAGCGCAACTGCACCGCGCCGAACTCGGCATCGCGCACGGTAACGGGTTGCGACGTGCCCCATTTCCGCGCAAGCTGTTGTTTGGCATTAAAAAAGTAAACGTCGGATTTAAACGGGGATTCAAAGAGCTTGTCCCAGTTTTTCAGATTGGTCAGCAGCGGCAGCGTTTGCGTGTTGAGCGTGTAACGCCCCGGTCCGAATACGTCGGCGGTTACACCCTCGTCGACAAACATCGCCATCTGCGCCTCGCGCACGGTCAGGCTCGCGCCGTTTTGGATTTCCTCATCGGCAATCGGGAAACGCCACATCAGCAGGCTGTCGTCGGGATTCGGCCATTGGATGACGTCGATAAACTGTTTCTTGATAAAGTTGAACATTGCGGTTCCTTATTTTGAAGAATGGGATAACACGGAGCGGGGCGGAAATGCGGCCAGCCGTATATTTTGTAAACCGGTTATATAAATCAGGTCAAACAAGCGGCATTCAAGATGCCGATGGACACGGACACCGCGCCAAACAGCGCGCCGACTGCGATATTGTTGCCGATAAGTTCTTCCGTTGCGCCTTTAATCATCATCGTGGCGGCAAAATACACCAAAATTTGAATCACCGCCGCGGCGAGACCCCACAGGATAAAATCGACGAAACTGACGCTGTGGGCAATGCTGGACGCGAGTGTCAGACAAAATCCGACCAGCGCACCGCCGAACGAGAAGGCGCAGGCAAGGTTGCCGTTTTTAATCAGCCGCAACTCTTCCGCAGGCGTAATCCGCAGATACACCGCGCCGAAAACGGCAGTCATCACTACACCCGCAAGCATATATTGCAGGTAAAGCAGGTATTGGGGCAGGGAAATACTCACGATAGGGATTCCTTGTCAGATATTTTTGATGCTTTTGATTATGCCATATTTCAATAGTAAAGGTCGTCTGAAAAGGGTTTCAGACGACCTTTTACTGTTTTTTGCTTTTTTTAGGTTGTTAGGGAGGTAAAGGCATAAGAGTGAATAAGACCATCACCTGTCCCGCACCATCCGCGATTAGGCCTCAAAAAGCTATAAAAATCGTCTGAAAAAATGCGCGGAGTTTTCCGCGCATTTTACTTAAAATGTACTCTCGTTTTCAGACGACCTTTTACAAGGCGGCGAGTACGGCGTCGCCCATTTCGGAGCAGGAAACGAGTTTCGTGCCTTCTTCGTAAATATCGCCGGTGCGCAAGCCTTGCTGCAGCACTTTTTGGACGGCGCTTTCGACTTGTTGCGCGCGCGCTTTGTCGTTCAGGCTGTAACGCAGCAGCATGGCAAGGGAGAGGATGGTGGCAAGCGGGTTGGCTTTGTTTTGTCCGGCGATGTCGGGGGCGGAGCCGTGCGACGGTTCATACAGGCCTTTGCCGTTTTCGTCCAGCGAGGCGGAGGGCAGCATGCCGATGGAGCCGGTCAGCATGGAGGCTTCGTCGGAGAGGATGTCGCCGAAGATGTTGCCGGTGGCGATGACGTCGAATTGTTTGGGCGCGCGCACGAGCTGCATGGCGGCGTTGTCCACATACATGTGGGAGAGTTCGACGTCGGGGTATTGTTTGCCGATTTCTTCAAAGATTTCGCGCCACAGTTCGGTAGTTTCCAAGACGTTGGCTTTGCCGACGGAGCAGACTTTTTTGCTGCGTTTTTGGGCGGATTGGAAGGCGACGTGGGCGATGCGGCGGATTTCGCTTTCGCTGTATTTCATGGTGTTGTAGCCTTCGCGTTCGCCGTTTTCCAGAACACGGATGCCGCGCGGTTCGCCGAAGTAGATGTCGCCGGTGAGTTCGCGCACGATGAGGATGTCGAGGCCTGCGACGATTTCGGGTTTGAGCGTGGAGGCGTTGGCAAGCTCGGGGTAAAGGATGGCGGGGCGCAGGTTGGCAAACAGGTTCAGGTCTTTGCGGATTGCCAATAGGCCGCGTTCGGGGCGCAGCGGGCGGTCGAGATTGTCGTATTGCGGGCTGCCGACCGCGCCGAGCAGGACGGCATCGGCTTTGCGGCAGAGGTTTTGCGTGAATTTGGGATAGGGATGGCCGTATTCGTCGTAGGCTTCTCCGCCCAATGGGGCGTATTCGTAGCTGGCGTCCAAGCCTTGGGCGATGAGTTTGTCGAGTACGCGGACGGTTTCGGCGACGATTTCGGGACCGATGCCGTCGCCTCGGAGGATGGCGATATGTTTGGTCATGGCAAAATCCTTATGAGGGTTTGGAAAGGGGAAGGTCGTCTGAAAACGGCGATGCGTTTTCCATTTCTAAGAATGGTGTTTTCAGACGACCTTTTGTGTCTGTTTGCAGGTCGGTTTGCTTGAACGAGGCTGATTGTACCATTGCGGCATTGATAAAGCTGCGTGGAAATCATGCTGGCGGATTCGTCGGGAACGCGATGGAGTTTTACAGTATTTGCGAAGAATTGAAGGGAGTCAGTAACGTTCTGCTTCGATACGGATTTTAAAGACGGCTTTGCGTATGGACTTTTCTTCGCCCACCAATGGGGCGTGCGCATCGTTGGGAAAGAAGAGGGCAAACTCGCCCGGTTGGAGCGTGATCCAGGTTTCCGGTTCGCAGTCGAAAAATTCGATGTCGCGCTTTTCGTCGTAGCCGAAACCGTTTTTCAGACGACCTCTGTCTATCCAGCCGTAGGTTTCCTCTCCGCTGATGGGGACTTGGATGTCGATGTGTTTCAAATGCGCTTCGGGCTTGGCATCGGCTTTGCTTCTCATTGGTTCGCTGCCGATAAAGAGGCGGATGTTTGGGTTTTCACACGGTACTTGTCCGTCGGGCAGAGCGGCGAAATCCAGCGTTTGCAGCAGGCGGACGGCATCGGCGAAGTCGGGGTGCAGCGCGGCGTAGCGGGCGGCGTTGGTGATGGTGTCGGTAATCATGTTTTGAAGGATGGGACGAAAAAAAGGTCGTCTGAAAACTGTTTTTGCGTTTTAGCGAAACTAGCTACGCTCATTTTCAGACGACCTGATCGTTTATCAACCGTTAAACAGCCAAGGCTGGCTTTGGCGGCGTTTTTCTTCGAAATTGCGGATTTCGTCGGCATGTTGCAGGGTTAAGCCAATTTCATCCAAACCGTTTAAGAGGCAGTGTTTGCGGTGTTCGGTAATGTCGAACTTGAACGTTTCGCCGCTCGGCGTGGTCAGGGTTTGCTCGGCAAGGTCGATGGAGAGCTGATAGCCTTCGTTGGCTTCGACTTCTTTGAAAAGCTGGTCGACTTGTTCTTCAGTCAACACGATGGGCAGGAGGCCGTTTTTGTAGCAGTTGTTGAAGAAGATGTCGGCGAAGCTGGGGGCGATGACGGCGCGAAAACCGTAGTCGTCCAATGCCCAAGGGGCGTGTTCGCGCGAGGAGCCGCAGCCGAAGTTTTTGCGCGTCAACAGGATTTGTGCGCCTTGGTAACGCGGCCGGTTCAGCGAGAAATCGGGGTTCAGCGGACGTTTGCTGTTGTCCATACCCGGTTCGCCGTGGTCAAGGTAACGCCATTCGTCAAAGGCGTTGGGACCGAAGCCACTTCGTTTGATGGATTTTAAAAATTGTTTGGGGATGATGGCGTCGGTATCGACGTTGCTGCGGTCGAGCGGGGCGACGATGGCGGTGATTTTGGTAAAAGGCTTCATGTTCTGTACTTTTCTGTTGGTCGGAAGATTATAAGAAGATTACAAAATGCCCCGTCATACGGGGCATTTGAGATTGAATCAAGACAATTTAGTAAGTTTTGTCTTTTTCAGCGGTATCACTAACGGCAGTGCCGGCAGCTTTGACATCTTTGCCCATACCGGAAATAGTGTTGCATGCTGACAAAAGGGTCATTGCGGTCAAAGCAATAAGTGCGAATTTTTTCATAATATAGTTCCTTACGGGTGGTGAATGTTCAATTAGTAGCTTTTTACAGACTCGGCAGAACCGCTGACGGCGGATCCGGCGGCGCTGACATCTTTACCTACACCGGAAACGGTGTTGCATGCCGACAGCAGGGTCATAGCGGTCAAAGCAATAAGTGCGAATTTTTTCATTTGAAGCTCCTAAATTAATCAATCAATCAATCAAAAAGTACAGTGTGTTTTGCTGCGTTGTTAATAATATGCTGCATCCGGATAAAAGGCAATAGGCCGACTGATGTGAAATTTTGATGCTTAAGATGTAAACAGTACTAAATCAATTTCACAAGCCGCGGATGTCGGTAAATTTGCCCTTTACCGCAGCGGCGGCAGCCATAGCGGGGCTGACTAGATGCGTGCGCCCGCCGTTGCCTTGGCGGCCTTCGAAGTTGCGGTTGGAAGTGGAGGCGCAGCGTTGACCCGGAGTGAGGCGGTCGGCGTTCATGGCGAGACACATTGAGCAGCCCGGTTCGCGCCATTCGAAACCGGCGTCGATGAAGATTTTGTCCAAACCTTCCTGTTCCGCCTGCCGTTTGACCAAGCCGGAGCCGGGAACGATTAACACGCGCTGTACGTTGTCGGCTTTTTTACGGCCTTTGGCGACGGCGGCAGCTTCGCGCAAATCTTCGATGCGGCTGTTGGTGCAGGAGCCGATGAATACGATATCGACGGGGATTTCGTTCAGCGGCGTACCGGCTTCCAAGCCCATATATTCGAGGGCGCGTTCCATGCCGCTGCGTTTGACGGGATCGGTTTCTTCGGCAGGATTCGGTACTTTGCCGCTAATGTCCAAAACCATTTCGGGCGATGTGCCCCATGTTACTTGCGGTTCGATGTCTTCGGCTTTGAAACGGTATTCTTTGTCGAATACCGCGCCTTCGTCGGAAACCAGAGTGCGCCAGTATTCGACGGCTTTGTCCCATGCTTCGCCTTTGGGTGCGAAGGGTTTGTCTTTGACGTAGTCGATTGTGGTTTGATCGACGGCAACCATGCCGGAGCGCGCGCCGCCTTCAATCGCCATGTTGCACAGGGTCATGCGGCCTTCCATAGAAAGGCTGCGGATGGCTTCGCCGCCGAACTCGATGGCGTAGCCCGTACCGCCTGCAGTGCCGATTTGTCCGATGATGTAGAGGGCGACGTCTTTGGCGGTAACGCCCGGTTTCAGACGACCTTCAACGGCAATCAGCATGGATTTGGATTTTTTCGCGGTAATGCACTGGGTCGCCATGGTGTGTTCGACTTCGGAAGTGCCGATACCGTGCGCCAGCGCGCCGAACGCGCCGTGGGTAGAGGTGTGCGAGTCGCCGCAGACAACGGTCATGCCGGGCAGGGTCGCGCCTTGTTCCGGTCCCATGACATGAACGATGCCCTGACCTTTATCCATAAACGGGAAGTAGGCGAGTGCGCCGAACTCTTTGATATTTTTGTCCAAAGTATCGACTTGCAGTTTGGAAATCGGGTCTTGGATGCCTTTGTCCCAATCGCCGGTCGGGGTGTTGTGGTCGGCGGTGGAGACGACGCTGTCGATACGCCACAGCTTGCGCCCCGCTATTTTCAGACCTTCAAATGCCTGCGGGCTGGTGACTTCGTGCACTAAATGGCGGTCGATGTAGAGCAGGACAGTGCCGTCTTCTTCTTCGCGGACGACGTGGCTGTTCCAGAGTTTGTCGTAGAGGGTTTGTGCGCTCATGATGGGTTATCTTTACTTATTAATAATAGGGGTAGATGGTTTGTTTTGATTGGCGGATTTTAGGCTTTTTGCAGGGGCAGTGCAATAGAAATTTGTCTAATTTGTACTCTCTTAGATAAATTCTAAAAAATAATCTTAATAAATTAGACAAATTGTACAATTCTGATAAAAATAAGCATTTTGTTTAAAGCACTTTATTCGAAACAATTTAAACAATATATTTAAAACAATGCTTGTCCTACCGCCTAAAAAAGCACTATCATTTCCATCCGTATCCCACATCCGACATCAGAGGTATAGAGAATGAAATTACCGGTCATGGCTGCCGAACATCTGTCGCAACTTCAGGCGTTTGAAGCGAAAATCTTGTGCAACCACGCCAAAATCGAAGCATGGTTCCGTTCGCAATGGAATGCACACCGCCCGCCGTTTTACGGTTCGGTCGATATCCGCAATGCCGGTTATAAAATGTCATCTATTGATATGAACCTGTTCCCCGGCGGTTTCAACAATCTGAATCCGAATTTCATCCCGCTGGCGGCAGTCGCGGCGCAAGACGCAGTGCAACGCGCCTGCGAAACGGCAAAATCCGTATTGATCATTCCCGAAAACCATACCCGCAACACGTTCTACCTGCAAAACGTTTACGCACTCAGCGAGATTTTGCGTTCGGCAGGGTATGAAGTCCGTTTGGGCAGCCTGAATCCGGAAGTTACCGAGCCGACCGAGTTCGAAACTGCATTAGGCAATAAAATCCTGCTGGAGCCTTTATTGCGTACTCGCGAGCGCGTCCATCTTGCAGACGGCTTCTCGCCTTGCGTCGTTTTGTTGAACAACGACTTGTCCGCCGGCGTTCCCGATATTCTCAAGGACATCAGCCAAACCGTATTGCCTCCGCTGCACGGCGGTTGGACGACGCGCCGCAAAACAGAGCATTTCGGCGCATACAATCAAGTCGCTGCCGAATTTGCCAAGCTGATTAATATCGACGAATGGCAGATTAACCCGTATTTTGAAAAAATCGGCGGTTTGGACTTCCAAGAGCGCGAAGGCGAAGATGCATTGGCAGGCGCGGTAGAGCGCGTGCTGGCGAAGATTCAAGCCAAATACGACGAATTGGGCATTACCGACCAGCCTTTCGTGATTGTCAAAGCCGACGCAGGTACTTACGGCATGGGCGTGATGAGTGTCAAATCCGCCGACGAAGTGCGCGGGTTGAACCGCAAAAACCGCAACAAAATGGCTAAGGTGAAAGAAGGCTTGGAAGTCAGTGAAGTGATTGTCCAAGAAGGCATTTATACCTATGAAACCATGAACGGCGCCGTGTGCGAACCCGTTGTTTATATGATGGACCGTTTCGTTATCGGCGGCTTCTTCCGTGTGCACGAAGGACGAGGCGCAGACGAAAACCTCAACGCCGGCGGTATGGTGTTCGTCCCATTGTCCAACAGTATTCCCACCGGCAACGGCGACAATTCCCAAGAAGCCCCCGAAGCATGTAAGCGTGTGTTCGAACAATGGCAATCGCTCGGTATGCCGCGCTCCGGAAAAGACTGCGACGTGGACAACGAACACAACCGCCTCTACGTTTACGGCGTAATGGCGCGCCTGTCGCTTCTTGCCGCCGCGCTTGAGTTGGAGCAAACCGCTCCGTAAAGGATTACTTAAAATAGTGAAAGGTCGTCTGAAAACCCACAATCAGGTTTTCAGACGACCTTTTTCATGACGTTTGCGGTAAATTCAATTATTATTTCCGTTTAATTTCAAAACTAATAATAAAAAAGGGAAACCGTTTTGCTGAAATATTATGGATTGCCGTTTTGGGTAATCGGCGTCATCGCTTCGTTCGCTTTGCCGTCCGTACCGCATTGGGGCGTGTGGCTGGCGGCGGCATTGGTTTTGCTGGCGGCTTCGCGGCGGTTTGCGGCGGCGGGAATGATGCTGTGTGTCCTGCTCGGCGCGGTTTACGGCGTGTTTCGGACGGAAGCGGCTTTGTCGGCGCAATGGCCGCTGAACGTGGCTTCGGAATCGGTGTTGACGGTTGAAGTCGCGGATATGCCGCGCGGCGACGCGCGGCGGGTGCAGTTTGCGGCGAAGGCGTGGACGGAGGATGGGCGGCAGTTTGATTTATTACTGTCGGATTATCAGAAACGCGATTGGGCGGTGGGCAGCCGCTGGAAGGTGTCGGCACGGCTCAAGCCGGTTATCGGCGAAGTGAACCTGCGCGGGTTGAACCGCGAGGCTTGGGCGTTGGCAAACGGTTTGGATGGCGCGGGTACGCTGGGCAAAGGCAGGAGCTTGGTTCGCGAGGGCGGCGGTGTCGGCTTGGCGGTGTGGCGCGATGCGGTCAGCCGCCGTTGGCAGGCCGTCGGGACGGACAGTCCGGATTTTTCCGATGGTATCGGTCTGATGCGGGCTTTGAGCATAGGCGAACAATCGGCATTGAGACCCGAATTGTGGCAGGTGTTCCGACCTTTGGGCTTGACGCACTTAGTCAGTATTTCGGGGCTGCACGTTACGATGGTGGCGGTGTTGGCAGGTTGGCTGGTCAAACTGATTTTCAGACGACTGCCTTGGATACCGGTAAAACCGCGCGTATGGATTTTGGCGGGCGGCGCTGCAGGGGCTTTGTTTTATGCTTTGCTGGCGGGCTTTTCCGTGCCGACGCAGCGCAGCGTCTTGATGTTGGCGGCGTTTGCTTGGGCTTGGTGGCGGGGCAGTCTGTCTTCGGGCTGGACGGCGTGGTGGCAGGCTTTGGCAGTAGTGTTGCTGCTTGATCCGCTGGCGGTTTTGGGCGTCGGTACTTGGCTGTCGTTCGGCTTGGTTGCCGCCTTGATTTGGGCTTCGGCAGGTCGTCTGAAAGAACGCGGCTGGCGTTTGGCAGTACGCGGACAATGGGCGGCGACGATATTGTCGGTGGTATTGTTGGGCTATATTTTTGCGTCCTTGCCCATCATCAGCCCTTTGGTCAATGCGGCGATGATTCCATGGTTTTCTTGGGTATTGACGCCTTTGGCGTTGCTGGGGTCGGTGTTGCCGTTTATGCCTTTGCAATGGGCGGCGGCAGGTTTGGCGGAATACACTTTGCGCGGCTTGGTTTGGCTGGCGGAGGTATCGCCCGAATTTGCCGTAGCTGCCGCGCCTGTGCCGCTGTTGGTTTTGGCTTTTGCGGCGGCTTTGCTGTGGCTGTTGCCGCGCGGGCTGGGTCTGCGGCCTTGGGCGTGTTTGGTGTTGGCCGGATTTGTGTTTTACCGCCCCGACCGTTTGGACGACGGCTTGGCGCGGATTACTGTGATGGACGCTGGACAAGGTTTGTCGGTATTGGTACAGACGCGCAACCGCAACCTGCTGTTCGACACGGGGACGGCGCAGACGGCACAAACGGGTATCGTGCCAAGCCTGAACGCCATGGGCGTGCGCCGTTTGGACACGCTGATTCTGTCGCATCACGACAGCGACCACGACGGCGGTTTGGATGCCGTTTCCGATATTGAAATCGGCGAAACGCTGGCGGGGCAGCCTGAGTTTTATCCGAATGCAAAATTTTGCGCCGAAGTGCAATGGCAATGGGACGGCGTGGATTTCGAGTTATTGAGGTCTTCTGAAAACCCGGGCGGCGAAGACAATGACCGAAGCTGCGTCTTGCGCGTCGTTTCTGACGGACAGGCTTTGCTGGTTACGGGCGATTTAGGCGTGAAGGGCGAAGCGGAATTGGTACAGCATTACGGCGGCTCGCTGTACAGCCAAGTTTTGATATTGGGACATCACGGTAGCAACACGGCTTCATCCGGCAGTTTCTTAAACACGGTCGCGCCCAAATACGCCGTTGCTTCCAGCGGCTACGCCAATGCCTATAAACACCCCACGCCCGCCGTCCAAACCCGCGTCCGCGCACACGGCGCAGCATTGTTGCGCACGGATTTGTCGGGCGCGCTGGTGTTTGAATTGGGCGGCGATGAAATCTTCAAAGGTCGTCTGAAAAAGGATAAGTTTTATTGGCAGAAAAAGCCGTTTGAGTAAATGTGTTCGCGGTATGATAGAAACAGGTTTTCGGACAACATTAAATCTGGATTTCAAGCGCAACACTAGGACACCAATGTTTGGAACAGGCTCAAGAATAAAACACTTGGCGTTTCGTAGCCGAGTGTTTTCCTTAGCCGGTGGTTCAATTGATCTTGAGTATAGAGAGCTTGAAGGCATTGCAATCAAGCTGCCCAATGGCTCGGATATGAAAAAACCGCCTCCTACTTCCGTACGGTCAAAGGCGTTTTGTCAGCCGAAGCGGACAGAAGGATGCAGCTTCATTCCGAACATAACGGATTGAGATAAAACGGGGCATTCTGTTTCTACTTTGCCACATAGAAAATAAAGAAGGTCGTCTGAAACTTTGAGTCCAAGATTTCAGACGACCTTTTTGTATCGTGCCTGCATTTTATGTGCGGCAAAATGAAACGCGCTATATTTTGCCGGCTTATCCAATCATCAGGTTTTCGGCAGGGTAACGCCGGTTTGTCCCATGTATTTGCCGTTGCGGTCTTTGTAGGAAGTTTCGCAGATTTCGTCGCTCTCGAAGAAGAGGACTTGTGCCACGCCTTCGCCGGCGTAGATTTTGGCGGGCAGGGGGGTGGTGTTGGAAAACTCGAGGGTAACGTAGCCTTCCCATTCCGGCTCGAACGGGGTGACGTTGACGATGATGCCGCAGCGGGCATAGGTGGATTTGCCCAAGCAGACGGTCAGGACGTTGCGCGGGATGCGGAAGTATTCGACCGTGCGCGCCAGTGCGAAGGAATTGGGCGGGATGATGCAGCAGTCGTCTTCGACGGTGACGAAGTTTTTAGGGTCGAAGTTTTTGGGATCGACGATGGTGCTGTTGATGTTGGTGAAAATTTTAAATTCGTTGGCGCAGCGGATGTCGTAGCCGTAGCTGGACGTGCCGTAGGAGATGATGCGCTGTCCGTTGGCTTCTTTGATTTGGTTCGGCTCGAAGGGGTCGATCATGCCGAACTCTTCGCTCATGCGGCGTATCCATTTGTCGGACTTGATGCTCATAATGTTTTCCTTGTTTCTTGCGGTTTCAGACGACGTCTGCGGGGAGGTCGTCTGAAAATGCGGGACGGGGTTATTTGGTTTTGGGCAGTTTCACTTCTTTAATGATGCCGTTTTCGCATTTCATGATGAAGACGGTTTCGCCGTTTTGCGAGGCGGTGAATTTGCCGTGTGCGAGGCCTTTTTTGAACGTGCCCGACAGTACCATGTTGCGGAACTTGGTGCTGTTGGAATTGAACGGCTCGATGAAGGTTTCGCGGTTGACGGAGACGGTGTAAACGCCTTGTCCGTCGAATTTGCCGTTTTTAAACGTGCCGGTGTAGCTGCGTCCGTCTTGGCAGCGCCATGTGCCTTTGCCGGCGGGTTTGCCGTCTTTGCCGACTTCGCCGTCGTAGGTGCAGCCCGGCTCCTGATAGGAAGTCAGGACGGCGGCCGAGGTGGGGAGGGTAAGCATAATGGCAAGCGGCAGGAATGCGAGGTGTTTAAACATAAGGTTGTCCATCGGATGTAGGTTTCAGACGACCTTTTATCGTGTAAAGGTCGTCTGAAAAATTAGTCTTGCCAGCCGCCCAAATAGGAAACCAGCTCTTCCAACATGGTGCTGACGGATTCCGCCATCAGGATTTGCGAGGCGAAGGCAAGGCTGGCGGCATCGTCGCCGTTGCTCTCGGCTTCTTCCTGCAATACGTCGAGGTATTGGATGCGCTTGAGCGTGAAGTCTTGCGTGAGGATGAAGGCGATTTGTTCGCGCCACACCAAGCCCAGTTGGGTCACGGTTTTGCCGTTTTTGACGTGTTGGACCACTTCATCGGCGGTCAAATCTTGTTTGGACACTTTGACGACGGGAACAACATCGCCCACGCCTTTGAGTTCGCAATCGCTGTCCAATTCAAAACCGCCTTCGCAATGTCCTCGCAAAAGCCACTCGGTCATCAGGGAAGAGGGCGATTGTTTGGTATTCGGCAGCGAGGCTTTCAAGCCGCCCAAGGCTTCGCGCAGCTTGGTCAGGATGTTTTCCGCTTTGGCGGAAGCCGCGTTGTTGACGAGCAGATAGCCGTGGCGGGTGTTGAACACGGCTTCAGTGCGGCTGCTGCGGGTAAACGCGCGGGGCAGCAGGTCGTCTGTAATTTGCTCTTTAAGCTCTTGTTTTTCCTTGCGGCCGACATTGCGGGCTTCATTGTTTTGAATTTCCGCCACCTTCTCTTCCAGAATATCGCGGATGACGCCGGCAGGCAGGACTTTTTCTTCTTTTTTCAGGGCGACGCGCAAAGTAAAATCGGCAGGGAAAAGGAGTTCGGGAGAGAACGAAACCGGTGCGGCAAAGCCTTCGCTGGACCAGTCCAAACCTTGGCAGCGGGTAAATTCAGCCTCTGCAAGTTTGTCGGCAAGTACGTCCGCTTTGGGTAGCTTTTCTTTGTTGAGCGGATAAAAACTGATCTGCTTGAACCACATGGTTTGTTTTCCTTTTCATTAAAAGCGGCATTATACAGGCAAAGCCGATACAAAGATAAGGCGCAGAAGGGTCGTCTGAAACCAGTTTGACCATAAAAACGCCAGACCCGTTGACAGCGTTTTAACGCTTATGTATAGTTCGCAACTCGGTTACGCGCCCATCGTCTAGAGGCCTAGGACACTGCCCTTTCACGGCGGCAACCGGGGTTCGAATCCCCGTGGGCGTGCCAGATTTTCAATAAACCCTTACTAGAAAATAGTAAGGGTTTATTTTTTGTTTTTTGAAATGGGTGGGATTGGGTTTGAGTGTTTTAATGTAGCCATTTTAGCAGGGCATCATTCTTCATATTTAGATAGATCGATACCTTTGCAATAACATAGGTTACTAAAATTTTATGCTCAATCTCATTTTCAAAATGCAAAACCTTTCTGATTTTTCCTACTTTTTGCTCAATATTAGGAAGAAGGTTTTAGGCAATTGAAAATTTTTTGGCGCATTTTTATGCGTCAAATCTGGTTAACAGACTATTTATTGAAGGCGGCTGACGGGCTAAGTGCATCTGTTGCCGCCTAAAAGGTGACCCGGATGTCCTGTTATCAGGTACCTGCAGGGAATTAAGGGAATATTTGGGTGGTATGGGAAGAGTGATTGGGAATGAAAACAACTGAAAAACTGTGTTTGGGTTTTGACTTTTGGGTGGAAAGGTAAAAAAGCGGAATTTGCTAAGGTCTCAGGTTGTCTGAAAACGCTTACGCGTGTATTTTCAGACGACCTTTGTGCTTCGATTTACAGCCATTGCGCCAAGGACTCGGTATCCAAGTCCCATTGCCAGACACCGTTTTCCGTGCCGTCCAATCCGCGCAGGAAGAGGTATCGGATGGCGATTTTGGGTAACGGTTTGCCGCGTAGTTTGAAGTAGCGGGCTACGGCGATGGCGTAGATAAGTGCTTGCAGGTAGTAGTGGTGGTCTGCTACGGCCTCGTTCATGGCTTGTTGCGTATAGGCTTCGGCGTTGTCGCCCAAATGGTTGGATTTGTAATCGATGATGCACACGAGGTCGTCTGAATCTTGGCAGACCATGTCGATAAAGCCGTTGAGAAAACCTTGTACGTCTTGGAAATCCAATCTTTCTGCGGCTTCGATACATTCCGGCGGCAGTGAACTGTTTTCGCGGGCAAACCAGCGGCGCAGGTCATGGAGCTTGAAGTCTTCGGTGTAGAAGGTGAACCCCATTTCCGGAAGGCGGCGTTCGGGCGGTATTTCAGACAGGCTTTGTGCAGAAAGGCGCGTTTTGCGGCAGGTGTCGAGCATTTGTTTGACGGCATCTGTCCAAAGCAGCTCGAAGCCGTAGCGGGTCAAGGTTTCGGCTATCAGGCTGCTTTGGCTTTCGGCGCTTTGGGCAAAGTCGAATTTTTCCAACATTTCATGCAGGCAGACGCCGGCATTGGCGCCGCGCGGGAAATGGTAAATGTCGGCATTTGGGAGGTCGTCTGAAACGGGAAGGGCGGTTTCAGACGACCTTTCTGTGTCGGCGGCGGTTTCTGCGGGGTCGAGTGCGGGTTGTAATTCTTCGCGCTCGTCGTCTCGGGTTTTGACTTGGCGGCTGAGGCCGGTAAAGCTGGTATGTCGGATGAACTGAAATCCGCGGGCGGGGATAACGGCGGCTTGATAGAGGTCGTCTGAAAGATGGCGGTTTTGCGCGGCAGCGGGTTGCGGGGCTTCTTCGGAAAAGCTGAAGTCGGTATGTTCGGGCTGATTTTTGAGGAAACGCAGCCAGTTGTTTTTCAGCATTTGCAGTTCGCCTAGGGCTTTGTTTGCTTTGCGTTCTTGGTCATAGGCCTGGCGGGTATCCGCCCGATTGCTGTCGGCGCTGCCTTCGAGCAGGTAGGCGAAAGGGGAATCAGCGGTATCGCCGCAATGGGCGGCATAGAGGACGAGCTGTTCTTCGGCGCGGGTCAGCGCGACGTAAAGCAGGCGCAGGCGTTCCGCCATTTCTTCGTCGGCAAGGTGGATGCGGTCTTCATCGTCGAGTTGCGATTTGGCAAGCAGCTCAGTGGTGTTGTCGGCGGTGTGGAGGATTTGCCAATCGGCGGGCTTCATGTCTTTCGCGTCCCAAACGAAAGGGCAATAGACCAAAGGATATTGCAAACCTTTGGAGGCATGCATGGTGACGATTTTGACCAGTGCTTCGTCGCTTTCAAGCCGTAGAAGCCCTGATTCGCCGACGGAACGGTCTTGCGCCAGACTGATTTGGTCGTTGAGCCATTGATGCAGGGCGGCGGGGCTGAGGCTTTGTCCTTCTTCTTCGGAGAGACACTCTAAAAGCTGATGGAAATTGGTGAGGCCGCGTTCGTCGCCGCGTGCGAGCAGTCCGGTTTCGATGCCGTGCAGCGAGGAGAAGTATTGCAACGCGGCATAAATCCCGCTTTTCCGCCAAATGGCGACGGATTCGGCGGCGGTGTTTATCCAGTTTAATAATTCGGCTTCGTTGCGGTTGAGTTGATACAGGGCTTGCGCGTCATAACCGAACAATGTGCCGGATAAGACGAAGCGCAACGAGCCGATTTGTCCGGGATTGAGCCAGTAATCCAACAGCGCGGCAAGGGCGAGGGCTTCGGGCGTGGTGAAAACCGATTCCCTTGAGAGCAAAACGCTTGGTATGCCGCGCGTTTTCAATGCTTTTGCCACCATTACGCCTTCGTTAAACGTCCTAACCAAGACGGCAATGTCGCCCGAAACGACCGGTCTGTCTTTGAATTTCAGACGACCTTCGGCAGCTTCGTTGAGCGTGTGGGCGATTTCGTCGGCGCAATATTCGGATGCGCGGCGGCGTAAGATGTCTTTGTTGAGCACTTCGTCGTCTTTGCCGTTGAGCCAGCGTATCTGTATGGCGGTACGCGGCGGTGAAAGCCGGCTTTCGGAACGTGCGGCGCCGACTTCGGTATAGTCTATGCCGTCCAAGACGAAAGGGCGGTTTTTGCAGCGGAACAATGCACCTATGCCGTTAATCAGCTTAGCATGGCTGCGGTAATTGGTTGCCAACGTGTAGCTGTGTTGCGCGTCGGCTGCGGCTTGCAGATAGGCGTAAATATCGGCGCCGCGAAAGCTGTAAATGGCTTGCTTGGGGTCGCCGACTAGGAATAAGGGCTTGTGTTGGCTGATGAAGATTTTTCGGAAAATCTCATATTGCAGCGGGTCGGTGTCTTGAAATTCGTCAATCAAGGCGATGCGCCAGTTTTGCGCAACCGCCTGAGCCAATGAATCTGCTTGCGGGTTGTCGGTCAGGGCATCGTAAACATCCAGCAGCAAATCGTCGAAACCGCGTTCGCGCTTAGATTTTTTCTGTTCGCTCAGACTGGCATTAAGATGGTCGAGCAGGTCGAGATGGAGCAGGGTAAGCGTCTCTTCCTCGGCTTGCGTAATGGCAGCCGAATCTGCGCCGAGATTCGCCAATATCTGCAAATCGGCAAAGGCTGCAGCGTCAGGAGTATTGCCTTTTTTGACTTTGGACTCTAAAGCTTCTACGGCAAACATGGGCAGCTTGTCTGCCGTCGTTTTGCTAAAAGAAGGAAGGGCATCGGATTGGGCGGCGGATTGGAGTTCGAGAAAGACGGTTTTGAATGTTTTTTCTTGATAGGATTGCCCATTTAATATCGGACGGATGCGCCAGAATGTTTCTTCCAAAGCGTCCAGTTTGGAACGTACTTTTTCCCATGTTTTCCGAAAGTTTTCCTGCGCGGCGACTAAATCTGCTTCGGGTCGTCTGAAAACCAAATACGGACGGCTGACGAACTTTTGTATTGCCGCCAGCATGGTTTGCGGCGTTTGACGGCGTTGGAATACCAGCTTCGCTAAAACGGGATCATTGACGATACGGTCGCGCCAAAAATCTTGGGCAGGAATCAGCAGGCGGTCGCGGTTGTCTTCGGTCAATTCGACATCCATAGGCGCACGGCACAAAAACGCATAATCGCGCAAAATGCGTTGGCAGAAGCCGTGAATGGTATAAATCGCGGCGTTGTCGAATTGTCCGATGGCGGCTTTGAGGCGGACAATCAGCCGCGCCCGACTTTCTTGAGCCAACGCCTGTTTGAGCAAGCCGGTCAAAAACACATCGCCCGGATGATTATCTCGGCAGTATGTTTCAAGGTCGTCTGAAAGATTGTCCGTATCCTCCACGCTTTCTAAAGCCTGCAACACTTCGTCCAAACGCGCGCGCAAACGGGTTTTTAATTCCGCCGTCGCCGCTTTGGTAAAAGTAACGGTCAAAATGCTTTCAACCGGCATCTGCGCAAGCACGACCAAACGCGTGAACAAAGCTGCAATGCCGTAGGTTTTGCCCGTACCGGCAGAGGCTTCAATCAGATTGGTACCTGATATGGGGATGCTTAAAGGATCGAAAGCGGGAATGGAGGCGTTGGCAGGCATGATAAAAGGAGGATGAGTTAAGGAATAACAGGATACGGAGATAATTTTGCTCTTGCGCTTCAGATTGGTTCCCAATCTTCACCGTTTAAATCGGCTATATTTTTCGCTATTGTCGAAGCGTTGTTGGATTTGTTTTCCGGCTTGCCGAGACGGACAATATTGTTCTGTCTAACCATCAGGTAATTTTATAGTGGATTAACTTTAAACCAGTACGGCGTTGCCTCACCTTAGCTCAAAGAGAACGATTCTCTAAGGGGCTGAAGCACCAAGTGAATCGGTTCCGTGCTATCTGTACTGTCTGCGGCTTCGTCACCTTGTCCTGATTTTTGTTAATCCACTATATTCTGTGTATAGGGATACCAAAATGCTTGGTATTGGAGCATAACATTGGAATTGAAAAAAAGGTCGTCTGAAGACAGCTATTTTCCTAAACGGAGAAATGATTTTCAGACGACCTTTTTAAGCGGAGGCTTTTTCATCTAACTACGGTGGTTATTTACCCATACCCGTGCCGCTTCCAATGCCTGCGCCAAGTCAGCAAGCAAATCATCGATATGCTCGATGCCCACGCTCAGGCGTACCATATCGGGGCTGACGCCCGCTGCGGCAAGTTCGGTATCGTCAAGCTGGCGGTGGGTAGTGGTGGCGGGATGGGTGGCAAGCGATTTGGCATCGCCGATATTTACCAAGCGCAGGAAGAGTTGCAGTGCGTCGATGAATTTTGCACCCGCTTCGCGTCCGCCTTTAATGCCGAAACTCAGCAAACCGGAGGCTTTGCCGCCGTAGTAGCGGTCGATTAAGTTTTTGTACGGGCTGTCAGGCAAGGCGGGATAGTTTACCCATTCGACCTGCGGGTGTTTCTTTAAGAATTCGGCTACTTTCAAGGCGTTTTCACAATGACGCTCCATGCGTAGGGCGAGGGTTTCCAAACCTTGCAGCAGTAAAAACGCGCTGTGCGGCGATAGGGCGGCACCGGTATTGCGCAGCGGGACGACGCGGGCACGGGCAATGTAGGCGGCCGCACCAAAATGCTCGCAGTAGTTTACTCCGTGGTAGGACGGGTCCGGCTGGTTGAAGGTTCGGTCAAAACGCGGATTACCTGCCCATTGGAATTTGCCGCCGTCGATAATGGCACCGCCAATCGTTGTGCCGTGGCCGCCGATGTATTTAGTCAAGGATTGGATAACGATGTCGGCACCGTGTTCGATAGGGCGGAACAGCGTGGGTGTAGCGACGGTGTTGTCCACCATCAGTGGCAGCCCTTGAGCGTGTGCGGCTTGGGCAAATGCCTGAATATCGACGACATTGATGGCGGGATTGCCGATGGATTCGCAATACACCAGTTTGGTTCGGCTGTCGGTATTGGCGGCGATTTCTTCGGGTTTGGCAGGATCGATAAAGCGCACTTCTATGCCTTGGCGCGGCAGGCTGTGGGCAAAGAAATTGTATGTGCCGCCGTAGAGGGTTTTGGTTGCGATGATGTTGTCGCCTGCTTCAACCAATGTTTGAACGGCATAGGTAATCGCCGCCATACCGCTGGCAACAGCCAATGCGGCAATACCTCCTTCCAAACGGGCGACACGCTCTTCTAAAACGGCGGTGGTCGGATTCATGATGCGGGTGTAGATATTGCCCGCAACGTCAAGGTTAAACAGGTCTGCGCCATGCTGCGTGTTGTCGAAAGTGTAGGAAGTGGTTTGGTAAATCGGGACGGCAGCGGATTTGGTGGTCGGTTCGGATTGATAGCCTGCGTGTAGGGCGATAGTTTCCCGTTTCATATGAATATCCTTGTAGTGATTTAAACGTTGATAAATAGAGGCCGTCTGAAAAAACGTAGATTGTTTTTCAGACGGCCTGTTTCTTGCTTTATTGCGGTGTATTGTCTTCTGTCGTTACGTTTGACTCGGTAGTGTTTTCTTCACCTGAAGCTGACGCGTCTTCCGGCTCTTCCGCTACCCGCTCGAGGCTGACCAGTTGCTCGCCTTCGTCCAGATTAATCAGGCGCACGCCTGCTGCGGCGCGGCCGGTTTCGCGGATTTGTTCGACTTTGGTGCGGATGAGGACACCGCCGCTGGTAATCAGCATCAGGTCGTCGGTTTCGCTAACCAAAGTTGCAGCGACCAAATCGCCGTTGCGCTCGCCGGTATTGATGGCGATATTGCCTTGTCCGCCTTTGTTTTTGCGGCTGTAATCGGCAATCGGGGTACGTTTGCCGTAGCCGTTGGCGGTGGCGGTCAGCACTTGCAAATCGCTTTGCGCGGCTTCGGGGGCAAAGGTAATCAGGCTGACGATTTTGCCGTCGGCAGGCAGGCGCATACCGCGCAGGCCGCCGCTGCCGCGACCGGACGGACGGACACCGTGTTTGCCGCTTGGCAGGGTGTTTTCGTTGTCTGCGGTTTCGTCTTCGAGGTCGTCTGAAATCTCGGTTTCGATGTCGGCATCTTCTGCTTCGTCGTTACCGGATTTTTCCCAGTATTCGTTGAAACGGATGGCTTTGCCCAAGTTGGAGAACAGCATGATGTCGTCCGAGCCGCCGGTTTGGGCGGCGCCGACGAGGTAGTCGCCTTCTTTGAGCGCGATGGCTTTGATGCCTTGGCTGCGGACGTTTTTGAAGGCGGAAAGCTGGACTTTTTTCACCATGCCTTGCGCGGTGGCGAAGAAGACGTATTGGTCTTCGGGGAACTCGCGCACAGCGAGGATGGCGCTGACTTTTTCGCCTTCTTCCAACTGGATGACGTTGTTAATCGGGCGGCCGCGGCTGTTGCGTCCGCCTTCGGGCAGTTTGTAAACCTTAATCCAGTGGCACTTGCCGAGGTTGGTGAAACACATCAAATAGTCATGCGTATTCGCAACGAACAAGGTTTCGATAAAGTCTTCGTCTTTGGTCGCCGCCGCCTGTTTGCCGCGTCCGCCGCGACGCTGAGCCTGATAGTCGGTGGTCGGCTGGGTTTTGATATAGCCGCCGTGAGTCAGGGTAACGACCATTTCGCGTTGAGGAATCAGGTCTTCATCGGCAATGTCGCCGCCGAACGGGTTGATCTCGCTGCGGCGCTCGTCGCCGAAATTGGTTTTGGTTTCTTCCAATTCTTCGCGGATGATTTGGGTGATGCGTTCCGGCTTCGCCAAAATGTCCAAAAAGTCGATGATTTTTGCCATGATGTTTTTGTAGTCGCCGACGATTTCTTCTTGGTCGAGACCGGTCAGGTTGCGCAGGCTCATGCGCAGGATGGCGTCAGCCTGGATTTCGCTCAGATAATAGCCTTGTTCCTGCAAGCCGAGGTTGGCGGGCAGACCTTCGGGGCGCGCCATGCTCAGGTCGAGGTCGGTACGGCTCAACATGTCTTCAACCAAACCGCTGCGCCATGGGCGGGACAGCAGTTTTTCTTTGGCTTCAGGCGCGTCGGCGGATTCTTTAATCAACCGAATCATCTCGTCGATATTGGACAGAGCAACGGCTTTACCTTCGGCGATGTGGCCCTCATGACGCGCTTTTTTCAGACGGAACAGGGTGCGGCGGGTAACGACTTCGCGACGGTGACGCAGGAATTCCGCCAAAATCTGTTTCAGGTTCAACAGGCGCGGCTGACCGTCAACCAAGGCGACCATGTTGATGCCGAAGCTGTCTTGAAGCTGGGTGAGTTTGTAGAGTTGGTTTAAAACGACTTCGGCGTTTTCATTACGTTTCAATTCGATAACGACGCGCATACCGGATTTGTCGGATTCGTCGCGCAGGTCGGATACGCCTTCCAACGTTTTTTCGCGCACCAACTCGCCGATTTTTTCCACCAGCTTGGCTTTGTTCACCTGATACGGGATTTCATCGATGATGATGGCTTCGCGTTCGCCGTTTTTGCCTATGGGTTCGATATGGGTTTTACCGCGCATAACGACGCGGCCGCGGCCGGTTTTATAGCCTTCGCGCACGCCGCTCAAGCCGTAGATGGTTGCGCCGGTTGGGAAATCGGGTGCTTGAAGGATGTTGATCAATTCGTAGATTTCGGTTTCGGGTTCGTCCAAAAGACGCAGACAGGCGTTGATGGTGTCGGTGAGATTGTGCGGCGGGATGTTGGTCGCCATACCGACGGCAATACCGGACGAACCGTTGACCAAAAGCGCGGGGAAGCGGGTCGGCAACACCAGCGGCTCGTGTTCGCTGCCGTCGTAGTTCGGACCGAAATTAACGGTTTCTTCTTCGATGTCCGCCAGCATTTCGTGGGCGATTTTCGCCATGCGGATTTCGGTATAACGCATCGCCGCGGCGCCGTCGCCGTCAACCGAACCGAAGTTGCCCTGACCGTCGATTAAGACGTAGCGCATCGAAAAATCCTGCGCCATGCGCACGATGGTGTCGTAAACCGCGGAATCGCCGTGCGGATGGTATTTACCGATGACGTCGCCGACGATACGCGCCGATTTTTTGTAGGCGGCATTCCAGTTGTTTTTCAGCTCGTGCATGGCGTAAAGCACGCGGCGGTGCACCGGCTTCAAACCGTCGCGCACATCGGGCAGCGCGCGGCCGACAATCACGCTCATGGCGTAATCGAGATAGCTTTTGCGCATTTCGTCTTCAAGGCTGACGGGCAGGGTTTCGAGTGCGAATTTATGGTCGTTGCGGATAGTTGCGTCGGTCATGGTTTTCTTTATTTCGTATGGCAAAAATTAGCTCGAATTTTAGCATAAAAACGGCTTGGACAGGGCGTTTTGCGGGGCAATGCGGCAAATCCGGGCAACTTGCAGAACGATGGTTGTAAAATAGACAAAAGGTCGTCTGAAACTTTTCAGACGACCTTTTGTCTTGGATTGCAAACGATGCTTAAGCGCGTTTGCGGAATTCGCCGGTACGGGTATCGATTTCGACTTTGTCGCCGTTTTCGATGTAAGACATCACTTGGATTTCAGTGCCGCCGACCAGACGCGCGGTTTTCATCACTTTGCCGGAAGTGTCGCCTTTAACGGCAGGCTCGGTGTATTCGACTTCGCGTACGATGATGGTGGGCAGCTCGACAGAAATAGGGTTACCTTCGTAGAAGGTTACTTCGCATTGGTCTTCCATACCGTCAACGATGAATTTCAACGCGTCGCCGATGTTGTCGGCTTCGATTTCGTATTGGTTGAATTCTTCGTCCATGAAGACGTACATAGGGTCGGCAAAGTAGCTGTAAGTACAGTTTTTGCGGGACAGGATGACGACGTCGAATTTGTCGTCGGCTTTGTAAATGGTTTCGGAAGCGGCACCGGTCAGCAGGTTTTTCAGTTTCATGCTGACTTTGGCGGAAGAGCGACCGCCTTTGATGTATTCGGTTTTTTGAACGACCATAGGATCGTTGCCGACCATGAATACGTTGCCGGCGCGCAGTTCTTGTGCTGTTTTCATGTATTGTCCAATCAAATCGGTTGTAAATAAACGCGCTATTTTAGCGTATTTTTTTAAGCTTTGAAATAAAGGCGGCGAGTTTTTCGGGGGCGGAAGGCTGCTCGGAAAGATAACGGCTCCAGTCCTCCGCACCTTGCCGCCAGTCGTTTTGGTGTTGTTGCAGGATTTGCCAACATTCTAGGCGCTGCGTGGCGGATAATGCCTCTTTGCCGTTGAGGTCGTCTGAAAGGCGGCGGTGTGCCGAGGCGGTTTCGGGCGTGTAGAAGCCGTGTGCCTTATCCCAAAAGGCGTGGAGTTTGTCGAGATGGACATGCTCGTCTTGCGGGTAGATGTGCCAAAAAAAGGGTTTGCCGGCAAGCTGGGCGCGGACGAAACTGTCTTCGCCGCGTATCACGGCGCAGTCGGCAAGGTGCAGCAGTTGGTCGAAATCCTGTTGCGGCACGAAAGGGATTTTGACGAGACGGATTGAGGTCGTCTGAAAAACATCGCCGTCGTTTTGCAGAGCATCTTGCGGAATAACGCCGCTTTGTTTAAGGCTGTCAATAATTTGCGTACCCGCCAGCAACAGGGTCAGCGGGCTGCCTGCCTGTTGCCACATGTCCAGCCATTTCGCCCAAACATCGCTCCGATAGCCGAAAAGCAGCCATTCGGGGGCATTTTTTTCAGGAAGCATCAGCCGCTGACGCAGGGCTTCGGTATCGAAATGGACGGCGTCGCGATAATCCCGCTCGCGTATCAGCCCGCCGCTTTTTTCGCTAAATCCCATAAACCAAAAATATTTTTGAACACCCTCCTGCGGCGAAGGCATCAGATGCAGCCTCTCATTGCTTTCTTCCGCGCTCAAATACTCCCAATTCAGCCAAAGCGGTTTGTGCTGGCGGATAACGTTCAAGACATTTTCAGGCAGGTCGCAGGCGAAAGTTTCGATGACGATATCGGGAACAGGGGCAGCATCGATGTCTGCCGCATCGGAACGCCAAGTGCGGACATGAATATCCTGATGAACACAGGGAACATCAGGCAAATCCGGGCAAAGCGCACGCAAGGCGGACACATCGTCCGTCCACAAATGCACCTGCCAACCGAGTTCACGATGCAAAACACGGGCAAGCCGCAGGGAAACGCCGATGTCGCCGAAATTGTCGATGAGGTTGCAAAAAATCCAACAAACAGGAAAAGCGTGTGTATTCATAAAAGACTTGAGGTCGTCTGAAATCGGTTTCAGACGACCTTTTCAAAACTAAAACGCGCCGAAATAGTGGAACAAATACACAATCAGCAAAACGATCGGAATAAACAGCAACATGGTTTGACGTTTCAAATCAAACTCTTGCTTAAGATGATGCTTGATGGTTTCGAAGAGGATGAATTTGAAGAGAAACGTCGCTTCGCAGGCAAGGATAATGCCGTTGATTAAGTGTTGCGCCGCGTCTTCAGGCGGATTGACGGCAAAAACGGCAAGCGTCGCCAAGGGTATCAGGCAGACGACGAGCCAGCGAATGATAAGCGGTTTGGACATGGTGTGTAATCAGTTCAAAATAATTAGAAGAGGGCGGTTATTTATGCCGGATTTCCCAACACTGATGGATTTTCTTGTTGCGGAAATCGTCGGGAACGGATTGTTTGGAAATGTCTTTGACGGCGTATTGTTCTGATACCGAGTCGTCCAAGACGAAGCTGCGCAAGTTGTTGGAGAAGTACAAAATGCCGTCTGAGGCGAGCAGGTTCATCGTGCCGTCAATTAATTTTTTGTGGTCGCGCTGGATGTCTAGGATGTCGAGCATCTTTTTGCTGTTGGAGAAGCTGGGTGGATCCATGACGATGAGGTCGAACTGTTTGCCTTCGGCAGAGGCGTTTTGCAGGTATTGGAACACGTCGGCGCGGACGATTTGGTGTTGTTCGGGGCTGATGCCGTTGAGTTCGAAATTGCGTTTTGCCCAATCGAGATAAGTGTTTGACAAATCGACGGTTTCGCTGGACGCTGCGCCGCCGGTGGCGGCATAGACGGTAAAGCTGCCGGTGTAGGAAAACAGGTTGAGGAAGCGTTTGCCCGCTGCGGTTTCGCCGACTTTTTTGCGCGTGTTGCGGTGGTCGAGAAAGAGGCCGGTGTCGAGGTATTTGTCAAGGTTGACCCAAAACTTGCGGCCGTTTTCGGTGATGACGAAATCGTCGCCGGTTTTGCCGGTTTTCTCGTACTGCTGCAAACCTTTTTGGCGTTCGCGGCGTTTGAGGTGGATTTGATCGGGCGCAAAACCGGTAACGAAGGCGACGGCTTCCAAGACTTCGGCAAGCCACGCTTCGTATTCTTCGGGCTGCATCAGCCAGCCGGTATCGTATTCCTGAAGGTGGATTTGGTCGCCGTAAACATCGACGGCGAAGGGGAATTGGGGGATGTCGCGGTCGTAAATGCGCCAGGCTTCGATGCCGTTGCGTTTCGCCCATTTCATGAGATGTTTGATGTTTTTGCCCATGCGGTTGGCGAAGGGGGTGATGTCGGTCATGGTTTCAGACGGCCTGAATGAGTATTGGGAAAGTTTGGATTTTAACGCACTTGATGCCTTTTTGCTTGACCGTTGTCTATAAAATCTATATTATCCGCCGTTCGACTTTTTATACGAAGCCATCGTCTTCCAACCTAAACCGCCGTTTCGGGCGCGTTTCTTTTATTGCTTGCATATTTGCCAAGCCTTTCTGTGCAGGTTGTCGTCGATGTTAACCACAAGCAAGATGCTTGCGACAACCCTGTAACTTCACATTTCCCGTATCGTTACTTTCCTTTGCTTCAGGTCGTCTGAAAACTGTTCAGGCGTGCGCGTTGTTGTCTCTTTAGGATAGCCATGTCTATTAAATTTGCCGATTTGAACCTTGATAAAAACATTTTGTCCGCCGTAAGCAGCGAGGGTTACGAAAGCCCGACGCCGATTCAGGCGCAAGCCATTCCGTTTGCTTTGGAAGGCCGAGACATCATGGCTTCGGCGCAAACCGGCTCCGGCAAAACCGCCGCCTTCCTGCTGCCGACTTTGCAGCGGCTGACCAAACGCAGCGAAAAACCGGGCAAAGGCCCGCGCGCGTTGGTATTGACGCCAACCCGCGAGTTGGCGGCGCAAGTTGAGAAAAACGCGCTGGCGTATGCCAAAAATATGCGCTGGTTCCGCACCGTCAGCATCGTCGGCGGCGCATCGTTCGGCTACCAAACCCGCGCCCTGAGCAAACCGGTTGACCTGATTGTCGCCACTCCGGGCCGTCTGATGGACTTGATGCAAAGCGGCAAAGTCGATTTTGACCGTTTGGAAGTGCTGATTTTGGACGAAGCCGACCGTATGTTGGACATGGGCTTTATCGACGACATCGAAACCATTGTCGAAGCCACCCCGACCGACCGTCAGACTTTATTGTTCTCCGCCACTTGGGATGGCGCAGTCGGCAAACTCGCGCGCAAACTGACGAAAAACCCTGAAGTCGTCGAAGTCGAGCGCGTGGACGATCAAGGCAAAATCGAAGAGCAGTTGCTGTACTGCGACGATATGCGCCACAAAAACCGCCTGCTCGACCACATCCTGCGTGATGCCAACATCGACCAATGCGTGATTTTCACGTCCACCAAAGCCATGACCGAAGTCATCGCCGACGATTTGTACGAAAAAGGTTTCGCCGCCAACTGCCTGCACGGCGACATGCCGCAGGGCTGGCGCAACCGCACGCTGATGGATTTGCGCAAAGGCCGCTGCAAAATTCTGGTTGCCACTGATGTCGCCGCACGTGGTATCGACGTGCCGACCATCACCCACGTTATCAACTACGACCTGCCGAAACAGGCGGAAGACTACGTTCACCGCATCGGCCGTACCGGACGGGCAGGGCGCACGGGTATTGCGATTACCTTTGCCGAAGTGAACGAATACATCAAAGTACACAAAATCGAAAAATATATCGACCGTAAGCTGACCGAAGTGACCGTCGAAGGTATGGAACCGACCCGCAAACGAAAATCCGTAGGAGGCAAGCCGAAAGGCAAAGGCGGCTGGGGCGATAGAAAATCCGGCGGCTGGCGCGGTGATAAGAAACCGGGCAAAGAAGGCTTCGGCGGAAAATCGCGCGGCGAAGGTTTCAAAAAAGAAGGATTTAAGAAAGGCTGCGAAGGCTTTAAAGGTAAACGTAAAGCCAACGATTCTTTCGGCTCGAAACCAAGCCGTCCAGCGAAAAGAGGCTGATGCTAAAGTCAAATCAATAGCGGATATTAAGCAGTATTGATACCTCGTTGTCCGACAAAAAAGGTCGTCTGAAAATTGATTTCAGACGACCTTTTTATTATGATGAAACGGAGGACGGCAATGGCCTGAGATAGATGGTTTCAATGATGGCATAAAAAATTTATACCGGCTCATGCGCCCATTGAGGAAGCGTGGTTTTCTGTTTGCAAAATGCAAATAACCGCTGCCCGCTGAATTTCTCAAACATCAGTTCCACACCGCTTTGCAAGCGCAGAATCAGGGCGGAAGGTGTATCTATTTTGATAAAGTCAATGCGGTGCTGTACCAGTTTTGCAATAGTCGAATACAAATCAAGCTTGTCTGCATGATTGAAAAACCAGGGATTAAGACTTAACCAGCGTCCGCCGTTTAATGGCTCTCCAGGTTGGAAATCAGCACGGATTTGAGTAAGGCGGTCGTCTGAAAAATGCAGCTCAATATTGCCATAAAGCCAGATATTCCATCCTTTTTTCACTAAAAGCCCTTTAGGAACACATTCGGGGGCGGGGAACATTTGTAAAATCATTTCTGCAGTTTGTCCGATTTCCAGATAATCAAATCGGCCTGTGGTCAGAAAGTCAAACATATCGACAGAAATCGGAAAGTGGTAACGCATGGCGAGCTTCAGACGAGGTAGGAAGGATGGCGTTATATTAGTTCAAAAGTTAAATGCAATCAATTCTTATTTCTATTTTTATTTGGTTTCACTATTTGAGGACATTTTATTTTTTGTATAGTGGATTAAATTTAAATCAGGACAAGGCGACGAAGCCGCAGACAGTACAAATAGTACGGCAAGGCGAGGCAACGCCGTACTGGTTTAAAGCTAATCCACTATACAATTTAAAATTAAGAAACTTTCATCAATACCATCATTTCCGCATAGGCAGGAATATGAAAGTTTGAAGTAGCAGCAAACTTTGAATATTTTTATAAAACCAAGTTGTTTTCGCAGGGAAAGTCCAAGCTACAAATAAAAGAAGGTCGTCTGAAAATTTTCAGACGACCTTTTGTTTCCATCAGGGCAATTAACGGCTGCGTTCGATAAAACGGTAATAGGTTTCGCCGTCTTGGACGTAACCCAATTCCACACGGGCAATTTCAGAAATCGCTTCTTGACCGTTCGCCAAATCATCGACTTCCGCAGCAAGGAACTGGTTGCGCAAAGTGAGCGTCTGGTTTTTCTCCTCCTGCACGGAAAGTTGTTCCTGCAATTCTTCCGTATGCCCGATACTGCCTTTTCCAAACCAAAGGCTATATTGGCAGTAAGCGAGCGCGATGGATAAAACAACAGTTACCCACTTCATACATCAATACCTTTTCTTATTTGCCCAGTTGATAGAATGCGGCTTTGCCCGGGTAGTAGGCAGCTTCTGCCAATTCTTCCTCGATACGCAGCAGTTGGTTGTATTTCGCCATGCGGTCGGAGCGGCTCAATGAACCGGTTTTGATCTGCATACAGTTGGTCGCAACAGCCAAGTCGGCAATGGTGCTGTCTTCGGTTTCGCCGGAACGGTGGCTCATTACGCTGGCGTAACGGCTGCGTTTTGCCAAGTCAACCGCTTGCAAGGTTTCGCTCAAAGTACCGATTTGGTTAACTTTGACCAGCAATGCGTTTGCCACGCCTTTTTCGATGCCTTGGGCAAGGATTTTCGGATTGGTTACAAACAAGTCGTCGCCGACCAGTTGTACTTTGCTGCCGAGTTTTTCGGTAAGGAGTTTCCAGCCTTCCCAGTCGTTTTCATCCATACCGTCTTCGATGGAGATAATCGGGAATTCGTTAACCAAGCCTTCAAGGTATTCGGCAAATTCAGCGCTGGTGTAAGAACGGCCTTCGGCTTCCAAGTGGTATTTGCCGTCTTTGTAGAACTCGCTGGATGCGCAGTCCAGAGCAAACAATACGTCATCACCCGCTTTGTAGCCGGCGGCTTCGGTTGCTTCAACCATCAGTTGCAGAGCTTCTTTGTGGCTGTTCAGGTTAGGGGCGAAACCGCCTTCATCGCCGACAGTAGTCGGGAAGCCTTTACCGTCGCACAGTTTTTTCAGCGCGTGGAAAATTTCGGCACCGCAGCGCAGGGCTTCGCGGAAAGATTTCGCGCCGACAGGCATAATCATAAATTCTTGAATGTTCAAGCTGTTATTGGCATGTTCGCCACCGTTGATAACGTTCATCATCGGAACAGGCAAAGCCATAGGACCAGCGCCGCCCAAGTAACGGTAAAGAGGCAGACCTGAATCTTCGGCAGCCGCGCGGGCAACAGCCATAGAAACCGCTAAAGTAGCGTTCGCACCCAAATTACCTTTGTTTTCAGTGCCGTCCAGCTCGATCATGATTTTGTCGATGTAGGATTGTTCGTTGGCATCGATACCGATCAGGGCTTGGGCGATTTGGTTGTTGACGTGTTCGACTGCTTTCAATACGCCTTTACCCAAGTAACGGGATTTGTCGCCGTCGCGAAGTTCCAAAGCTTCTTTTTGACCGGTAGATGCACCGCTCGGTACAGCGGCACGGCCCATTACGCCGGACTCCAGCAATACATCGCATTCTACGGTAGGGTTGCCGCGTGAATCCAAAATCTCGCGGGCAAAAATATCAACGATTGCGCTCATAAATATTCTCCAAATGAGGATGAAAAAAGAAAAGTAGCTTTGTTACATTTCAGACGACCTGTAAGTGTCGCTGAAAACACATCAACGGCGATTATACCGATGGGGTGGTATTGGAATTACGATGAAACCGACTGTAAGTTTGTTTCACGTCAACATCGGTTTGCACAAGAAATAATATCTGCTCAAGCAGCCCCGCATTTTAACAGTTTTTGAGGTTTCAGGGCAGGGGAGCTTGCTGAGAATACTTTGTTTTAGGCAGGGAGGTCGTCTGAAAAACGATTCGAATGAGCATTTAACCAGCCGATAATATTCAATATCTTTTCGAATTTTGGGATAAATGAGGATGTTTTTAAGGGGTTGGAGAGCAGCATTGTCTAATCTGTGATAGCCGCTGCTTTCAATAATGCGAACCATATTTGAGAGATTATTTAAAGTCCTTACGCCGAGAATGACTTGTCCTTTCTCTCCATTTTCTAGGAAATAAACAGGATATTTGGGAGCAGGTATATTGACAACTTTGTTGGAAAAGCAAAATCGGTATCAAAATTTCCGGGCATTTATCATCGTGTAAAAAAATAACAAAGGCCCTGCAAAATTTTGTCAAGGTTGGCGTTTAAATGCTATAATGCCGTGCATCTTGCACAAACTGAAAGACTGAGCATCATGCGTATCGTAGAAAAAGCCTATACTTTCGACGATGTTTTGTTGGTTCCTGCACATTCAACCGTGCTGCCACGAGACGTTAAACTTCAAACCAAGCTCACCCGCGAAATCACGCTCAACCTCCCCTTACTTTCCGCCGCAATGGACACCGTTACCGAAGCACGCCTCGCTATTTCCATGGCACAAGAAGGCGGTATCGGCATTATCCATAAAAACATGACGCCCGAAATGCAGGCGCGTGCCGTTTCCAAAGTGAAACGCCATGAGAGCGGCGTAGTGAAAGACCCTATTACGGTTGCGCCGACGACGCTTATCCGCGAAGTATTGGAAATGCGTGCGCAACGCAAACGCAAAATGTCCGGTCTGCCCGTCGTAGAAAACGGCAAAGTGGTCGGTATCGTTACCAACCGCGACCTGCGTTTTGAAAACCGTCTCGACCTGCCCGTTTCCGCCATCATGACCCCGCGCGAACGCTTGGTTACCGTCCCCGAAGGCACAAGCATCGACGAAGCACGCGAACTGATGCACGAACACAAAGTCGAGCGCGTTTTGGTCTTGAACGAAAAAGACGAGCTGAAAGGCTTGATTACCGTAAAAGATATTTTGAAAACCACCGAGTTTCCGAATGCCAACAAAGACTCTGAGGGTCGTTTGCGCGTAGGCGCGGCAGTCGGCACCGGTGGCGACACCGAAGAACGCGTCAAAGCCTTAGTCGGAGCAGGAGTCGACGTGATCGTCGTCGATACTGCACACGGCCATAGCCAAGGCGTTATCGAACGCGTGAAATGGGTGAAAGAAACCTATCCGCACATCCAAGTCATCGGCGGCAATATCGCAACCGCCAAAGCCGCTTTGGATTTGGTTGCAGCAGGCGCAGATGCCGTCAAAGTCGGTATCGGTCCGGGTTCGATTTGTACCACCCGTATCGTTGCAGGCGTAGGCGTGCCGCAACTGACCGCCATCCACAACGTTGCCGAAGCCCTCAAAGGCACAGGCGTTCCGCTTATTGCAGACGGCGGCATCCGCTTCTCAGGCGACATCGCCAAAGCTCTGGCAGCGGGCGCATACAGCGTTATGCTGGGCGGTATGTTTGCCGGTACGGAAGAAGCACCGGGCGAAATCGAACTCTACCAAGGCCGCTCGTACAAATCCTACCGCGGCATGGGTTCCTTGGGGGCAATGAGCCAAGGCTCCGCCGACCGCTACTTTCAAGATAAAACCGACAGCACCGACAAATACGTCCCCGAAGGTATCGAAGGCCGCGTCCCCTACAAAGGCCCGATTGTGAACATTATTCACCAACTGACCGGCGGACTGCGTTCCAGCATGGGCTATTTGGGCTGCGCCAATATCGCAGAAATGCACGAAAAAGCGGAATTTGTAGAAATTACCTCCGCCGGTATGAGCGAATCCCACGTTCACGATGTTCAAATTACCAAAGAAGCGCCGAACTATCACCGCTAAGGTAAAGTAAAAAAAGGTCGTCTGAAAGTTTCAGACGACCTTTTTCTATTGTTTGAATAATGCCCTAAAAATCAGATTGCTTCACCGTTCTGCTTAGCTTCCAGAAGCTCCCAGCGTTCCAATTTTTCCAAGAGCAGTGTTTCGATTTCTTCGGCGCGGTTTTGCAATGCGCCGGCTTTTTCGTAATCTTTGAAAATTTCAGGATCGGAAAGTTGCGCGTTGATTTCCGCCTGTTCGGTTTCCAAGGCGGCGATTTCGTCGGGCAGGGCGTCGAGTTCGCGTTGTTCTTTGTAGGAAAGTTTGACCGTGCGGTTGGCTTTGGGTTTGGCTTTTTCCGGTTCAGCGGCTGCTTTGGGCGCGGAGGTCGTCTGAATTTTCTCTTCGCGTGATTTTGCGTCGATGTAGTCCTGATAGCCGCCGATGTATTCTTTCAGACGGCCTTGTCCTTCGAAAACAATGCTTTGGGTAATTACGTTATCAAGGAACATACGGTCGTGTGAGACGAGGAATACCGTGCCCTGGTAATCGCGCAGCAGGTCTTCGAGCAGCTCTTGGGTGTCGATGTCCAAGTCGTTGGTCGGTTCGTCCAAGACCAGGATATTGGCAGGGCGGGTAAAGAGTTTTGCCAGCAGGAGGCGGTTGCGTTCGCCGCCGGAGAGCGATGAAACAGGGCTTTGCGCGCGGGCAGGGTGGAACAGGAAATCTTCCAGATAGCTCATGACGTGTTTTTTCTTGCCGCCGATTTCGACGTAATCGTTGCCTTGTCCGAGCGTGTAAAACACGGTGTCGTTTTCGTTCAACGCGTTGCGGAACTGGTCAAAATAGGCGACTTCCTGCTTGCTGCCGATGCGGATTCTGCCGTAGGTCGGCTGCAATTCGCCCAGAATCAGCTTGAGGAAGGTGGTTTTGCCGATACCGTTGGGGCCGATTAAGCCGATTTTGTCACCGCGCTGCAAGATGGCGGAAAATTTGTCCATGATGACTTTGTCGCCATAGGCAAACGAGGCGTGTTCCAGCTCGGCGATGATTTTGCCGCTTTTCTCGCCGCTGTCGAGTTTGAAGTTGACCTGCCCTTGTACGTTGCGGCGTTCGGCGCGCTGGCGGCGCAGTTCTTCCAAACGGCGCACGCGGCCTTCGTTGCGGGTACGGCGCGCTTCGATGCCTTTGCGTATCCACGCTTCTTCCTGAGCGTGGAATTTGTCGAAGAGGCGGTTATGTTCCGCTTCTACTGCCAACTCTTGCGCTTTTTTTTCGCTGTATTTGGAGAACGAGCCGGGATAGGAGCGCAATATACCGCGATCGAGTTCGACGATTCGCGTAGCGATGTTGTCCAAAAAACGGCGGTCATGGGTAATCACGACCAGGCTGCCTTCAAACGCTTTGAGCAGGTTTTCCAGCCAGATAATCGCGTCTATGTCCAAATGGTTGGTCGGCTCGTCCAGCAGCAATACGTCGGGCTTCTGCACCCAAGCCTGCGCCAGGGCGACGCGCTTTTTCTGCCCGCCGGAGAGGTTGCCGATTTTTTCGTTTTCCGGCAAACCGAGTTCGCCCAAAGTCTGCTTCACCGCGGCATCCAGCTTCCAGCCGTCCTTCGCTTCGATTTCAAGCTGTAATTCGTTGAGTTCTTTCAATAAGGTTTCACTTGAACCATTTTCCAAGTCATGGCTGACGCGGTGGTAACGGCGCAGCAGGTCGCGGATTTCGCCCAAGCCTTCGGCGACGGTGTCGAATACGGTGGCTTCTTTGTCGAAAAACGATTCCTGCGGCACATAAACGATTTTGAGGTTGTTTTGAACGATAATCTGCCCGTCGTCGAGCTTCTGCACGCCGGCGAGGATTTTTAGAAACGAAGATTTACCCGCGCCGTTGCGGCCGATTAAGCCGATTTTTTCGCCGCTGTCGAGTTGGAAGGAAGTTTTGTCGAGCAGGGCGACATGGCCGACGGCAAAGGAAGCGTTTTCTACGGATAAGATGTTCATAAGGCAGATTGAGAAAGATGAAAGGGTATGGATTTTAAACGATTTTGAAGGTTTCTTTGAAATCAGGCAAAAAGGTCGTCTGAAAAACGAAAATCCGTTTTCAGACGACCTTTTTTATATCAGGCTTCGGGTAATTCCATGTCTAAAACGGTTTGCTCCTGCTTGGCGCGGAAATCGGCAAGTTTTTGCGCCAGCTTGAGATCTTCGTTGGCAAGCAGCGAGATAGCGAACAGGGCGGCGTTGGCGGCTCCTGCTTCGCCGATGGCAAAAGTGGCAACGGGAACGCCTTTGGGCATTTGCACGATGGAGAGCAGGGAGTCTTCGCCTCGCAGGTATTTGCTGGGTACGGGAACGCCCAATACGGGGACGGTGGTTTTGGCGGCAACCATGCCGGGCAGGTGTGCCGCGCCGCCCGCACCGGCGATGATGGCTTTGATGCCGCGTTCGCGGGCGGTTTCAGCGTATTCGAACATTAAATCGGGGGTGCGGTGTGCGGACACGACGCGGGCTTCGTATTCGACGCCGAACTCTTTGAGAAACTGCGCTGCCTGCTGCATGACGGGCCAGTCGCTGTTGCTGCCCATGATAATGCCGATTTTGGCCATATTTGCTCCTATTGTATAAAACATTATTCAATGAATGATTTCAGACGACCTTCGAATAGGGGGGAGATCGTCTGAAAAGTTATCGTTGCTTGATACTGATAGCGGCGCGTTTGGCAGCTTCGCTATCGGGATAGCTCTGTATCAGCTTGCGCCATGTGTTGAGGGCGATGTCTTTCTGTTGCAGTTTGTATTGGCATTGTCCGATGCTGAAGAGCGCGTCGGGGGCTTGCGGGCTGCTGCGGAAGCGGTTGGCGTAGCGTCCGCCGATTTCGATGACGGATTCGCAGTGGCCCATGCGCTGCTGGCTTTGCAGCAACAGATACATATTGCGGCGCGCAATATCGCTGCCGTTACCGCCGTCGGCTTCCTTCAGAATGGCTGCCGCCGCCCGATAATTCCCGCTGCGGTAGTATTTGGATGCACGCTCGTAAAGACGGGTTTCGTTTAGGGTAAGGGAATCTGTTTCGGTCGGCGCGGTACCGCCGTTCTCCAGATAATGTTTTTTGAGCTTCTGGTCGTCCAAGCGTTGCGACACGGTTTTCTTAGCAGGACGGGAGTGGATTTTGTTTTGCTGCTCGATTTGCTGCAAACGAAGGTTTACCGCCTCCATTTCCCGCTCAATGCGTGCAACCTGTACGCCCAAATGGTCGATTTGTGTCTGTTCGTCGAGCTTGGGATAGGGGATGGATACTTTCTGCGGGCTATCGGGAATATCCGGCAGCGAAAAAGTGTCGTCTGAAGACGGGGATGAAACGGAAGTACAGGCGGCGGTAACGGCAATGGGAAGCAGTCGGATAAGCAGGTTTGTTTTCATCGGTTTATTTTTTCAATAGAAGGGTCAATCCGTCGCCGACGGGTAGGGTAATGGGAACGATACGTTCATCTTCGGGTAGGCTGCGGTTGAATGTTTGCAGTATTTTCAAGCTGGGCGGGGAGTGTTCGTCGCCCTCATGCAAGACCCGGCCATTCAGCAAAACATTGTCGATGGCGATAATGCCGCCCTTACGCACAAGCTTCAGGCAACGTTCGAAATATTGCGGGGTAGGGGGCTTATCCGCATCTATCAGGGCCAGGTCGTAACTTTCCGCTTCGCCTTGCGCTATCAGGTCGTCCAAAGTCAAAAGGGCAGGTTGCAGGTACAGCGAAATTTTGTGTTCCACCCCTGCCGCCCGCCAAGTTTCGCGCGCTATGTCGGTAAATGTTACGTTGATGTCGCAGGCGGTAACTTTGCCATGCTCGGGCAATGCAAGCGCGACGGCGGTGCTGCTGTATCCTGTAAACACGCCGATTTCCAAATATTTTTCGGCACGGATAAGCTGCGTCAACCAAGAAAGCAGGGCGGCTTGTTCGCGGGCAATGGCCATATTGCCCAATCGGTGTGAAAGCGTGCGCTCGCGCAATGCGGCAAGGACGGGATGCTCCGCTTGTCCGATGGTATTGAGGTAGTCCTGTAGTCCGGCAGGGGTGTTGGATGTGCGGACAGTCATTTCGGCACGATCAGTCTTGATAGTATGTGTAAGGTTTTTTGGCGACTTTGGCAGCCTCAAACTCTGCCTGCTCTTGCGGATTTAATTCGACATCCCAAAGCAGGTGGCGGTTTTCTAGGCGTTGCGTTTCCAGTTGCGGATTGTCTTCGATAAGTTTGTCGAGAAACTGGGTGGCTTCGGATTTGTAGTGGTACATTTTTGTACGCTCCGTGGGGATAGGGTCGTAAAAGACGGGTTTTGTTATGCGGTGATATTATAGCGGATAATCCTAATGCAAAGGTCGTCTGAAAACGCATTTTGGTTTTCAGACGACCTTTTTTTCAGACGACCTTAAAAGAAATAATTCGCCAGCAACAAACCGAATGCCAAGCTAAACGCCATGCTTAAGAGGCCGGGGATCATAAAGCTGTGGTTGAAAATAAATTTGCCGATTTTGGTTGAACCTGTGCTGTCAAAATCAATCGCCGCGATAATCGGACCGTAGTTCGGAATGAAGAAATAGCCGTTCACCGCGACAAACGTGCCGATGATAATCGGAGCGGGAATGCCCAGCGAAATACCGATGGGGAACAGCGTTGCGACGGTCGCCCCCTGGCTGTTGACCAAGACGGACAAAACGAACAGGGCAAACGCAAAAGTCCACGGCGCGGTTTCGACCAGATGCGATACGGTTTCTTTGACTTCTGCCAGATGACCGTGCATCAGCGTATCGCCCAGCCATGCCACACCGAATACGGCGATAACGGCACGCATCCCCGCGTGGAACACCGAGCCTTTTGTAATCGCGTTACCATCCGGTTTACACAGTAGGATAATCAGCGCGGCGGCAGAAAGCATGACGATTTCGATAGCGTGCGCCATGCCCATCAGTTTCGGGCCTTCTTCCGTTTGGAAGGTCGGACGCAACTCGGGGACGGCACCCATCACGACCACCAGTAATGCGGCGGCGAGGAAAATACCGACCGAGAGTTTCGCCTCTTTGCTGACGGGCGCGTTGGAAACTTCAACCGAATCTTTTTCGTTGGCTTTTACATATTCCGGGTCTTTCAGCAACGCCTGATAATGCGGGTCATCTTTCAACTCTTTGCCGAGCTTGTTGACGAATACGCAGGCGAGACCGATACCGAGAATGGTTGAAGGAACAGTCACTTTCAGTACATCAGCCATGGTGATGTGTTGCGGCTCAAGGTAGGTAACGCAGGCAACGACCGCGGCCGCAATCGGGCTGGCAACAATGGCAAATTGCGATGCGATAACCGCCATCGTCAACGGACGCGACGGGCGGATGCCGTTGCGGCGGCTGACTTCGGCAATAACGGGCAATACCGAATAAGCGACGTGTCCCGTGCCTGCCAATACGGTAAACAGGTATGTAACCGCAGGCGCGATGAAGGTGATGTATTTCGGATTGCGGTGTAAAACGCGGGTGGCGATTTTAATCATGTAGTCCAAGCCGCCGCTTGCCTGCATCGATGCGGCGGCGGAAACAACCGCCATAATCATCAGCATCACGTCAATCGGCGGACTGGTCGGCTCAAGATGAAAACCAAAAGCCAAAACCGCCAACCCGACACCGCCGAGTACGCCCAAGCCGATACCGCCGACCCGTGCGCCGATTAAGATACACACCAGTACGATGGCGAACTGGATAAAAAACATTGTGGACATGGACACTTCCTAATTCGAGGATATAAAGCAAATATCAGATTCGGGCTGGCCAAACCAATACCGATGGAGCAAATATTCAATATTTTCAACAGACAAAAAAGAGGATGAAGTCATTTGCCCATAAAATACAAAAACTTCATCTTTCAATATGGCAGGAATTATAAATCAGGCAAATTCGCTTAACAATATTTTACTGTAATAAAAATACATTTATTTCATTTGGCCGGCGCTTTTCAGACGACGCTTACGGATATTATGCTGTATGATTCGCCAAGTTCTTTCATCAGTACGTTAAACTCACTTCACTCTATAAAATGACAATATGAAATCCATCTCCATTTGGCTGGTAATATTAGCAGGCGCGCTTGGTCTGTTTTATTACCAGCAAAATCGCTATTTCTTTTCAGACGACCTTATCCACCCTCAAGCCGGTCAAGACCATTCGTCCGTAGAAACTTTAAGCGGTTTGGGTTACCTTAATTTTTTGCGTGCTGCTGCCGGTTTGAATTCTCTGTCGAATTCCCCGGTATTGGAACGCTCAGCCCGCAGGCACGCCAAATATCTGCTGATCAATCCTGAAGACGGCCATGACGAAAAACATCGGAATAATCAATTTTACACGGGATACAAGCCCTCCGACCGCGCCCGCAAGGCAGGCTATTATTTCGATGGGGTTCATGAAAACATCAGCACGGGCGAGTACCGCCATCAGGATGGATTTAAAAGCACGCTTGTCCTGCACGAGCAAACTGATGCCCTGATGACAGCCATTTACCACCGTTTTTCTTTGCTTGATCAAAATATTGACGAGGCGGGCGTAGCTGTTGAGCATGGCAACGGAAAAACCGCCGTCGTCTTCAATCAGGGCAACCGGGAATTCAATCATTGGTGTTCGTTAGGGCGATCTTATCCGGAAGCAGGCCGCCGTTTCTATAAAAATTCTTGTTTCAATGGCTCTATCGTTTACGCCGACGAAATTAAAAATCAAACAAAATTAGCGTATATCGCTTATCCGAAGGGAAATTTTGCCGCGCCGGATTTTTACGGCGAACATCCTGATCCCATGCCCGGTTATGAATTTACCGGAAATCCCGTCAGCATTGCATTTTCAGACGATGGGAGTGAAGTCAAGATGCTGTCGTTCAAACTTTATCAAGGCAAAAACGAAATCGACAAAACCAAAATTTTGGATAAATACACAGATCCAAACGGACAGTTGACTGACAAACAATTCGCGCTTTTCCCGCTATCGCCGCTCGAATACGACACTGCCTACCGCGCCGTATTCGAATACAGTCAAAACGGTAAGAAACAGAAAGCAGAATGGACATTCAAAACCAAAAAGCCCGATTATCCTTATTTTGTCGTCAATGGCGGAGAAACGCTTGCCGTCAAACCGGATAACATTTATTTCATTCATTGGAAAAACCACTGGTGTCTTCGCGAATGCGAAAAAATCACATTCCGCCCGCGAGGTGATGCAAAGCTTGAGGTTTTGGAACGCAAACCCGGAGGCTTCCTCGTGCGCCTCAAAGGAAAAACCGGCACAGCCGTGCGCCTGATGCCGAATGAGGAAACCGAAAAAGCAGTTGTCCTGCTTATCGAGTAAGCCTGATAAAGCAAAAGCCAAAAGGTCGTCTGAAACAGGCGTTTCCGTTTCAGACGACCTTTTATCGAAATTAGCCTGCAAAACTGATAGAATGACCCGACTTCAAGTTCAGCAACCCTTGCGCAGCCATGAGCCGTCATCACAAAATCAATGCAGATACCCGCTATGCCCTCATTTCTGTCGCTTTAATGGTTTCGGAGTTTTTAATATTTGCAGGACTGATGATGTTACCTTTGGGCTTAATCGGGCAGACGAGGATAAATTTGATACGCCTGTCCCTTTATTTAATTTTGCTGTTTGCCGCGGCCGGTGGCGTTTTTTCCATCAGAGTTGCGTGGCTGCGTAAAAAATCCGGAGTATGACCGTGAACGAAAACAACCTCATTCCGACTGAAATCCGTCTGTCGAAAGACCGTGCATCGCTGACGCTGCGTTACGATGCCGATGAAAAACCACTTTCCGCAGAGTTTTTGCGTGTTTATTCGCCCAGTGCGGAAGTGCGCGGACACGGCGTAGGGCAGGAGGTTTTACAAACCGGAAAGGCAAGCGTTACCGTTGCTGATTTGGAGCCGGTCGGTAATTACGCCTTGAAAATCACTTTTTCAGACGGCCACAACAGCGGTTTATACGACTGGGCCTATCTGCACAAACTGGCGCACAATTACGACGCGCTGTGGGCGGACTACCTGCGCCGTATGGAGCTGGCTGGTGCGTCCCGTATTCCTTCTCCTGACGATTTGAATGCCGAACCGAAATCCGGCCATACCTGCGGCAGCGGAGGTTGCGGCGGAAGACATTGACGAAAAGGTCGTCTGAAAATATGGAGCTGCAATTTTTAGGTACCAAAGCAGGCTGCGCACAACGTTTTAAGATGGAACAGGCGAAAAATATATTTCCTGCGTCGAAAGCGATTGGTGATTTCGACGTATTTAATATCTGAATTCACATTATTTTAATTTTAGATTTATAAAAGGCAGGCAACATGAGCGACCACAAAACCCATTTTGGTTTCAGTACCGTAGATGAGAACGAAAAGGCAGGCAAAGTAGCCGAAGTATTCCATTCGGTAGCGAAAAACTATGACATTATGAACGATGTAATGTCCGGCGGCCTGCACCGTGTTTGGAAGCATTTCACCATCAATACCGCACGGTTGAAAAAAGGCGACAAAGTATTGGACATTGCCGGCGGTACGGGCGATCTGTCTCGAGGCTGGGCCAAACGCGTGGGTAAAGAGGGCGAAGTTTGGCTGACTGACATCAATTCTTCGATGCTGACCGTCGGACGCGACCGATTGCTCAACGAAGGGCTGATTCTGCCCGTATCGCTGGCTGATGCTGAAAAACTACCGTTTCCCGACAACTATTTCAATCTGGTTTCTGTCGCCTTCGGTCTGCGCAACATGACGCACAAAGAGGCCGCGCTGAAAGAGATGTACCGCGTGTTGAAACCGGGCGGCACGCTGCTGGTATTGGAGTTTTCCAAAGTCTACAAACCGCTGGAAGGCGCGTACGACCTTTATTCCTTCAAGCTGCTGCCGGTTATGGGCAAACTGATTGCAAAAGACGCTGACAGCTATCAATATCTCGCCGAATCCATCCGTATGCATCCCGACCAAGAAACTTTGAAACTGATGATGCTGGACGCGGGGTTCGACAGCGTGGACTATCATAATATGAGCGCAGGGATTGTGGCATTGCATAAAGGCGTGAAATTCTAGGGAATAAAATTCTAAGATATCCATATCAACAAAAAAGGCCGTCTGATAATCAAGATAGCCTTGCATTCGGATTTCAAGTGCAACATTTAGACACCGGTAGTTGCAACAGATTCTTATGGTATTTTTTCGTGGCGGTTAAGCTATGTAGCGATTTCGGTGATGGTGCAGTAGGGGGCAGATATTGTATCGGATAGGTATAGTTCGTCTTGGGTAAGTTGTGTGTGGCCCTTGGCAATCTTTCTTACAGAAAAGGCCGTATGCTGCCGCATACCGGCCTTTTTGCGTTATGGAGAGTTGCACTTCAAACCCGAATCGTCGGTCGTCTGAAATTTGGAACTCGGTTTCAGACGACCTTTTTTTCGCCCGCATAAAATACTTTCTTTCCGCCTGCAAACGGAGTACATTTACCCCCATTGTTAACAATTTTACGGAACACACATCATGGAGAAATTTCCCAAATCGTCCAAGCTGGACCATGTTTGCTACGACATCCGCGGCCCGGTACACAAAAAAGCCCTGCAACTCGAAGAAGAAGGCCATAAAATCCTCAAGCTCAATATCGGCAATCCTGCCCCGTTCGGCTTTGAAGCGCCCGATGAAATTTTGGTGGACGTAATCCGCAACCTGCCGACCGCGCAGGGGTATTGCGATTCCAAAGGGCTGTATTCCGCCCGCAAGGCCATCGTTCATTACTATCAGACCAAAGGCTTGCGCGACATTACGGTCAACGACGTTTATATCGGCAACGGCGTGTCCGAGCTGATTACCATGTCTATGCAGGCGCTTTTGAACGACGGCGACGAAATCCTGATTCCCGCGCCCGACTATCCGTTGTGGACGGCTGCCGCCACTTTGGCGGGCGGTACGGTGCGCCATTATTTGTGTGACGAAGAAAACGATTGGTTTCCCAACCTTGCCGATATGGAAGCCAAAATCACACCGAAAACCAAAGCCATCGTCGTCATCAACCCCAACAACCCCACCGGCGCGGTGTACAGCAAAGAAATCCTGCTCGAAATCGCCGAGTTGGCGCGAAAACACGGCCTGATCATCTTCGCCGACGAAATCTACGACAAAATCCTCTACGACGGCGCGGTACACCACCACATCGCCGCACTCGCGCCCGACCTGTTGACCATTACCTTCAATGGTCTTTCCAAAGCCTACCGCGTTGCCGGATTCCGCCAAGGCTGGATGGTGCTCAACGGCCCGAAAGAACATGCCAAAGGCTATATCGAAGGTCTCGATATGCTCGCCTCCATGCGCCTGTGTGCCAACACGCCCATGCAACACGCCATCCAAACCGCTTTGGGCGGCTATCAAAGCATTAACGAATTCATCCTGCCCGGCGGCCGCCTGCTGGAGCAACGCAATAAAGCGTGGGAACTGATTAACCAAATCCCCGGACTTTCCTGTGTCAAACCGATGGGCGCGATGTATATGTTCCCGAAAATCGATACCGAAATGTACGGCATCCATGACGACATGAAATTTATCTACGACCTGCTCGTGCGCGAAAAAGTCTTGTTCGTACAAGGAACGGGCTTCAACTGGATACGCCCCGACCACTTCCGCATCGTTACCCTGCCGTACACCCACCAAATCGAAGAAGCCATGGGTAAACTCGAACGCTTTTTGCAGACTTACCAGCAATAATCGAATAAGGAAAAAGGTAATCTGAAATAGGTTGCACGTGGTACTCTTCTTTAATCGGCTGCTCTTTTCAGTTAAGACTTTGTTAAATAATGTCTTTGTTAATTAGGCAAAATACCAACCTTTCTCATCTACATAGAAGTCTGAAAATAACAAAATTTTTTAACTGATTGCATTCGGAAGACTAGCCCTACCTATCGGGGATTAAAATCAAACGGCCTTGATGGTTGTCCCATCAAGTCCGTTTGGCGTCATGAGTGTTTTCCAAATCTTTTTTGATATTGAATTAAGCGTAAAACAAGACAGATTCGAGTGCGTCAAATCAAGCTGCTATCGCATCAAATTCTCAACGAATGCACAATAAGTCCGGGGATTTCCACCCTCTCCTTTTACGCTCCAAATCCATCACATCAAATCAATCCCGCTTACCGGATTGGAGGCATTTTCATATACGGTAATCAAATATTTTCCCACTTCATCAAACACAATTTCCAAATAAGGTTTATAGACATAAAAAGGTCGTCTGAAAATCTGTCCTTTCATTTTTCAGACGACCTCTTGTTAGTACAACTGAAGAACCTCGTTATTGCCAACAAGGTTCTCAGCCTATCTTACCCGACGCGGTAAAACGCCAAGCTGCCCAAAAGGTTGGGGAAATGTTTGACCTGTTTGTTGCCCGCCATGACGGCGCGTTCGAGGACGCGGATTTTGTTTTTGGCGCACAATAAATCAAAGTCTTTGAGCGTACACCAATGGATGTTCGGCGTGTCGTACCAATGGTAGGGCATGCGTTCGGAGACGGGCATATGCCCGCCGATGGCGATTTGGAAGCGGTTGCGCCAGTAGCCGAAATTCGGGAAGCTGACAATCGCCTGTTTCGCCACGCGCATGAGGCAGCGCAGGATTTTTTCGGTATTTTGCATGGCTTGGATGGTTTGGCTCAAAACGATAACGTCAAACGTCTGGTCGCCAAATTCCGCCAAACCCTGCTCCAAATCGGCTTGGATGACGTTCACGCCGCGCGACATGGCGGCGATGACGCTGTCGGTGTCGATTTCGATACCGTAGCCGCTGCATTTTTTGTATTCCACCAAAGCCGCCAGCAATTCGCCGTCGCCGCAGCCCAAGTCCAATACGCGGCTGCCTTCGGGAATCCAGTCGTAAATCAATTGCAAATCGTCGCGCAAGTTCATGATCGGCAATCCTTATCCACATTGTTCATATAAGCCGTTACGGCGCGCATATAAGCCTCGTCTTCCATCAAAAAGGCATCATGGCCGTGGTTGGATTTGACTTCGATATACTGCACCGGCTTGTGCGCGGCAATCAACGCTTTAACCAGCTCTTTGGAACGTTCGGGCGAAAAACGCCAGTCGGTACTGAAGCTGGCGACAAAGAATTTCGCTTTCACATTTTGCAGGGCGCGGGTCAGGCTGTCGCCGAAATCCGCCGCCGGATCGAAATAGTCCAAAGCCTTGGTCATGAGCAGGTAGGTGTTGGCGTCGAACCGTCCGACGAATTTGTCGCCCTGATAGCGCAGATAGGATTCCACTTCAAATTCAACGCCAAAGCCGTATTGATAGCCGTTGGAACGCAAATCACGTCCGAATTTTTTGCCCAAACCGTCTTCGGCAAGATAAGTGATGTGTCCCATCATGCGGGCAATCCGTAAGCCCCGTGCAGGAACGGTATTGTGGCTGCGGTAATGTCCTTCATTGAAATCAGGGTCGGTCAAAATCGCCTGACGCGCTACATCGTTAAACGCGATATTTTGCGTGGACAGCTTCGGCGCAGATGCAATCACCAACGCATGACGCACGCGCTCGGGGTAGGAAATCGTCCACTGCAAAGCCTGCATACCGCCCAAGCTGCCGCCGACAATCGCCGCCCATTGTTCGATGCCGAGATAATCGGCAAGCGCGGCTTGGGATTTTACCCAGTCCTTCACCGTAACCACCGGAAAATCCGCGCCGTATTCCCTGCCTGTTTCAGGATTGATCGACAAAGGCCCGCTGCTGCCGTCGCAGCCGCCCAGATTGTTCAAACCGACCACGAAAAAACGTTCCGTATCAATCGGTTTGCCGGGTCCGACCATATTGTCCCACCAGCCCGTATATTTATCCTCCGCCGAATGCCTGCCCGCAACATGATGGTTGCCCGACAGCGCATGGCAGATTAAAACCGCATTGTTTTTTTCGGCATTCAACTCGCCGTAGGTTTCAATCATCAGATCGAAACGCGGCAAAGTTTTACCGTTTTCCAAAACCAGCGGCATCTCAAACGGAATTTTTTGGGGCGTTACAATGCCCACCGAGGCATTTTGACTCATATCCTGTTCCAACAAATGCGGCGAAAGCGTTATTATATAGCAAACGGCATGACTTTTTGACACGGTCGGACAAGCAGCCCGATGCGCTGAAACATCCGTCCCCATGCCGCCACGCCCAAACCATACTTTTTCAGACGACCTCCCCCGCTTCCCGACATGATAGGCAGACTTTTCCGTATTTTTTTCTTTTTCGCACTTGCCGCGCTGATTATCAACCGCCTCTTCAGCCGCAAGCAAAAACGCGCCCTGCGCGATGTCGCCAAAATCAGCGCATGGGTGCTGCTCGGCGCCGCCGCCGCGACGCTGTTTTGGTATCTGGTCATGCTGTATTTCAAACACATCCCGGATTCTTATTGACCGGATGTTGGTAGCCAAACAAAAGGTCGTCTGAAAACGCAAATTGAGGGTTCAGACGACCTCTGTCCGATTGATGGAAAAGCAGCCCGAGAGAAAATGTTTGAAACGTTACAATAAAACTGTGTTTTTTAGCATAACCGCTTTAGCAGAATGGGTACAAAACTTCGAATAGACAAACGGTACATTTGAAAAACGTTTTGATGAAATTCCTGAAAACTTACCCAAAAAGTTAACCCGAGACCTTTGCAAAAATCCCCTAAATTCCCATCAAGACATTTAGGGGATTTCTCATGAGCACTTTCTTCTAGCAAACCGCACAAGCCATGATTGCCAAACACATCAACCGAGACCTTTGCAAAAAAGCCCTTCCTTCGACATCCGAAACCCAAACACAGGTTTTCGGATGTTAACAAAAAGGTGAAGAGAGATATTTTGCAAAGGTCTCGGTTTATCAAAATACGATGACCGGAGTCTTTTTTGAAGCGTGGTTTCAGCAATGCCTACACGCCACCAAACTCAGGGAAGAAATATGTACCCGACAAATCGCCATCGGCGTATTCGACTACGCTGAATTCTTCCCCCACTCCAAACGTGCGGAAGGAACGGAAAGCAGCCCCACTTTCCGTGAGATGGCCGAAGCCTGGCTGGCCACCGTTAAACCAGCTATCCCACTCCACCCTATCCCGCTATCGCGGCATGCCCAACAGCCACGTTCTGCCCAAAATTGGCGACATACCGATAGACCGTATCCAGTACAGTACCCTAGCCGGGCTGCTGGCTACCTTAGACTGTAGCGCAAATACTCGCAACAACATCGCCACTGTTATTCGGCAGCCGTTTGTTCTTGCGCTCCGCAACGGTAGGATAAAAGACAACCCCGCCCAGCATCTGACCAACGCCAAAGTGCAGAAAGAGCCGCCTGACCCGTTCACGCTTGAAGAAGCCGAAGCCATCCTAGGTTACCTGAAAAATAAACCTGTGTTTCACAATTACTTCGAACTGGCCTTTTATCAGCGGTATGCGTCAGCGAGCTCATCGCTCTCATCACTTGGCAAAACATCGACTTCCAGAGGCAGTGCGTGCGCGTAACAAAGCATCCGTGGCCGGCAAGTTGAAAAGCACTAAAACCCACAGTCACCGAGACATCGAACTCAATAGCCGCGCCTTGGAAGCCTTACGCAGCCAATGGCAAAGAACAGGACTAGCAAGCGGATACGTTTTCATCAATCCAAAAACCGGCAGCCCGTTTGAGAATGTCAAAGTACCTTGAAGACCGTGGCAGCGCGCCATAAAAATAGCGGGGGTAAGGTACAGGAAACCCTACAACACCCGCAATACATTTGCCATATCAACCTCATGGCCGGAGCCAACCCCATGTGGGTAGCTCGGTAGATGGGACACGGCACCATGAAGATGCTACTTGAAAACTATTCTCGCTGGATTAACTTAGCCGACAGGCAGCGTGAAAAGTCTAAAATCGATCAGCTTTTTGATGGGAAATGTGCCAATAGTGTGCCCAAAAACAAAGAAATGAAGATAAGTATCGGATACTTATCGGATATCTTGGTGGAGGCGGGGGGAATTGAACCCCCGTCCGAAAGTCCTCTACAGAGCGTTCTACATACTTAGTCGTGTCTATTTAAAATCTTGTTCCTATCATGCCGACCGACAGGCCTTCTAGGAACCAGTTACCTTAAATCTTATTTCCCGTCAAGTAACCCGGCGGAAAACCAGTCAATGTAGAATGACGTTGCTGTAGCTTGCGCTACACAGCCCATTGACCGACTGCTGCAACGGCAGGCCTTAAGCGGCCAGTGCGTAAGTTTCGTCGTTTGCGACTATTTAGATTCAGTGTTTTACGGGAAATCTGAGACCCCGGTATGCCCGCATCTGCTTTGCAACCCTCGTCGAAACCAAGATCGCCCCCAGATAGGAAAGACCGATTATACGTATACCAGGCTGTTTTGCCAAGCAGAACGGACATAACAAAGGTCGTCTGAACACGCAAATGATGCTTTCAGACGACCTTTTACCTGCCCTCTCTCGTTTCAGCCCTTCCCTTTCGCCGCCAACATATCCAACATCCCCGCCAGATGGCTTCTGCCCTCTTCCTTACTCACAATCGGCTCGCCGCCTTTGCGCCCTAAAATCTTGATGTCTTCCTGCGGCATTTCGTCTATGAAGCGGCTGGGTTCGGGGAACTGCCATGTGCCTTGTTTTTTGCGTTTGACGCAGTGGGTCAGCGTAAGCTGGCGCTTGGCGCGGGTGATGCCGACGTACATCAGGCGGCGTTCTTCTTCGACGTTTTCTTCTTCGATGCTGTCGTTGTGCGGCAGGATGCCCTCTTCGCAGCCGACGAGGAAGACGTAGGGGTATTCCAAGCCTTTGGAGGCGTGCAGGGTCGAGAGTTTGACGGCATCGACTTCTTCTTCGCTTTTGCCTTCCAAGAGCGTCATTAAGGCGACGGTTTGGGCAAGTTCGATGATGTTTTTGCCGTCTTGCTCGCCTTTGCGCTCTAGCCAGCCGGTCAGGTCGCTGACGTTGCGCCATTTGATTTCGCCGGCGTTGCCTTCTTCACTGGCAAGCAGGTGGTTTTCGTAGTCGATTTCTTTGAGCAGGCTGTTGATGAGTTCGCCCGCTTCGCTGGTTTCTGCTTTGGCGCGGTAGCTGCCGAACATATCCATAAAGGCTTGCAGGTGTTGGCTGTTCGTATTGTTCAGTAATGCTAGAGCTTCTTCGGTTTGCGCGGCTTCATACAGGCTGCATTCGTGTTCGTGCGCGTAGGTATTGAGTTTGCCGAGCGTTACGTCGCCGATGCCGCGTTTGGGCGTGGTGACAGCGCGCAGAAAGGCGGGATCGTCGTTGGGATTGGCGAGCAGGCGCAAATAGGACAACACGTCTTTAATTTCGGCTTTGTCAAAAAAACTTTGCCCGCCGGAGAGTTGGTAAGGAACGCGCGCGCTGCGCAAGGCTTCTTCAAAAATCCGCGCCTGGTGGTTGCCGCGGTATAACACGGCGAAATCGGCGTATTGGGTTTTGTCGCCACCGACCAGCTTCTGTTTGACGATTTGGCTGACGACCCAGTCGGCTTCGTGTTGCTCGTTTTGGCAGGCAACGACTTTGACGATTTCGCCTTCGCCGAACTGCGACCAAAGTTTTTTGGTGAACAGCTTGGGGTTGTTTTCGATGACTTTGTTGGCGATTTTGAGAATCCGCGCGGTGGAGCGGTAGTTTTGCTCCAATTTGATGACTTTCATCTGCGGATAGTCTTCCTGCATTTTGCGCAGGTTTTCCATGTTCGCGCCGCGCCATGCGTAGATGGACTGGTCGTCGTCGCCGACGGCGGTAAACATGCCTTCCGCGCCGGTCAAGAGCTTCATCAGCGTAAATTGGCAGGTATTCGTGTCCTGACATTCGTCAACCAACAGATAACGCAGCCGCCGTTGCCATTTGTTGCGCACTTCGCTGTTTTGCTGCAACAACACGGCGGGCAGGCGGATTAAGTCGTCGAAGTCCACCGCCTGATAGCTTTGTAGGGTTTCCTGATAGCTCGCATACACGCGCGAGATTTGTTCTTCCCATGCGTTGGAGGTCGTCTGAAGTACGTCTTCGGGTGTTTTCAAATCGTTTTTCCACAGGGAAATCTGATGCTGCGCTTTGAATAAGGCTTCTTTTCCCGTGCCGCCCAAGAGTTCGCCGATGATTTTCGCGCTGTCGGTGGAATCGAGGATGGAGAAGTTTTTTTTGTAACCGATATGGTTCGCCTCTTCACGCAAAATCTTCATGCCCAAAGAGTGGAACGTGCAAATCGTCAGCCCGCGCGTTTGCGACTTGGGCAGCATTTTGGCAACGCGCTCCTGCATTTCCGTGGCGGCTTTGTTGGTAAAGGTAATCGCGGCAACGGTATGCGGCAGATAGCCGACATTGACAATCAAATGTTTGATTTTTTGCGTAATTACGCCGGTTTTGCCGCTACCGGCACCGGCAAGCACGAGCAAAGGCCCGCCGAGGTATTTGACGGCGGCTTGCTGTTGGGGGTTGAGTTTCATGGGGAAAGAGTAGGGGAGTGTGTGTGGGAGAATTATATAACAGCCGTCGAAACGGGATGTAAGGAGGAGATAAAAGGTCGTCTGAAACCTTATTCCGAAAGATTTCAGACGACCTTGTTATCGCGGACGGGCTATTCTTCAGAAATGGAAAAGAAAAGTTTTTCCTGTTTCAATACGTTGCCGTCTGCATCCGTAAGAGGAGATTGCGCTGCGGAAAACTTGATGACGGCAAGGCTTAAGCTGCCATTTTCAGTTAGCGCAGTGTTGATGATTTGTCCGGCTTCCGCACCTTCGGAAACCACGCCTACACCTGCTGCTTCCAATGAATCTCCGCTCAATACCGCCAGCCCGCGTTTTACTTGGCCGCGATACTGGGCGCGCGCAATAATTTCTTGACCGGGGTAGCAGCCTTTTTTGAAATGTACGCCGCCGATGATGTGTTGGTTGATCATTTGTGCAACAGCGGTTTCTTTGGTCGCAGCAGAAATCCATGGATAGCCGCTGCGGATTTCGTGCAGATTCCACGCATTTTCGGCTTGGGCATCATATTCGGGGAGCTGCGCCGCCTCGCCGATTTTCAGACGACCTTTATGGGGCAGGGGAATGGTATATACACCGTTTTCCAGTGATGCCTCGAAAGAAAGGCTGGGTGAGTCGGGCGGGGTAGCAGGGCAGCTTTTATCGAGCATGCCTGCAACGGCAAAATCGGGTAGGGGGGTAAATTCGACTTTAGCGCGCAATACGAACATACGTAGCCGTTTCACGATAGATTCAGCCAAATCCGCCGCCATAACCAGCAATAAATCTTCCCCTCGGTTTAATACAACCATATTCGCCAAAACACGCCCCTTAGGTGTGTTGTAAGTCGCGTAGCAGGCATGATTTACAGGTAAGTGATTAATGTCATTGGATAGTTGGCCATGGAGAAATGAAGCGCGATCTTCTCCGCCGACACGGATGACGCTGAAAAAAGGTAAACGGCTTTGCATAGGGAATCCTTCTATAACCTGTTTCCCGATTAAGGGATTGCGGACAGGTATTCTAGCTTATTTCACTTGGGGAATATAGTAAAATGAGAGCTTACCAAGCATCAGCAAGAAAGAAACAGCATGATTGAATTATACGGAATCACAAATTGCGACACTGTTAAAAAGGCACGCAACTGGTTGGCTGAAAATAATATTGTGTACGAATTTTCCGATTTTAAGAAAAACGCCCCAAGCGAGGCAGTTATCCGCCAATGGTTGGAACAGGTTCCTTTGGAAACCCTGCTCAACAAACGTGGTACGACATGGCGCAAACTTGACGATGCCGACCGTCAAGCAGCCGAAAATAATCCGGACGGGGCGATTCGACTGATGGCGGAAAATCCAAGTTTGATCAAACGTCCGGTTTTGCGTAAAGAGGACAGGGTTTACGTCGGATTTTCTGTCGAAAACTATCAGAAGATTTTTTCGGAATAAAACGTCGTCTGAAAGATGCGGAGTCTCTGAAAAAACGCTACAATGCGCGTTTGCCATTAACCATTACGCCCTCAAACCAATATGTTCCATACCGTTGAAAAATATAAAACTCCCGCCCAAATCCTACTGGGTCTGATTGCGTTGACCTTTATCGGCTTTGGTGTTGAAACTGCGAGAAACTCCGGCTCCGACTATATCGTCAAGGTCGGCAGCGAAAAAATAAGCGACTATACCTTGAATAATGCCGTACAGGCGGATCAGGCCGCAGGCGGCGGGCAAAGCCGCGAAGCCATATTTAGCGGGCTGGTTCAGCGTGCCTATCTGAAAGAGGGCGCAAAGATGATGGGCATAGATGTGTCTATGGATCAGGTTAAACAGGCTATTGTCGATGATCCGGCATTTCATGATGCCAACGGTAAATTCAGTCAAGCATTGTTTACGCAATATCTGAGCCAACGCCATATGTCCGAAGACCAATTTATCGATGATTTACGCGAGCAGTTTGCCTTACAAAATTTGATTAACTTGGTTCAGAACGGGGCAATTATCAGCGATTCTCAAGCAGAGCAGCTGATTAAGCTGACTCAGTCAAACCGTACCGTCCGTTCATTTACATTCAGCCCGGAAACATTTGCGGCACAAGTCAAAACGGATGATGCCACTTTGCAACGTTATTATGAATCGCATAAAAAAGATTATCTGATTCCCCAAGCCGTGAAGCTTGAATACGTTACCCTGAATGCAGCCCATTTGGCGGAGAAGCAAAGCGTCAGTGCGGATGAAGTCAAAAAAGTATTTGACGAAGAAGTTGCCGCATTGCCACAAAATGCTCCTAAGCCTGAGTTTGACAAAGAAAAAGCACGCATTGAGGCTGCTTTGAAACTTAAAAAAGCCTCCGCAGATTTTAATGCCGCCAAAGAAAAACTTGCTGAAGAAGCGTTTAATCATCCGAATTCCTTAGATGAGGCGGAGAAAAAACTAGGTTTGAAAATCGAAACTTCCGATCAATGGCTGACGCAGGCAGATGCCAAAGCGGCAGGTATGCCCGATGCGTTGATTAGCGCGGCATTCAGCGAAGATGTCTTAAAGAAAAAACACAATTCAGACATTATCAATATTGACAACAATACTGTTTGGGTCGTTCGCGCCAAAGAAGTCCGTGAAGAAAAAACAGCCGGATTTACCGAAGCGGGAGATAAAGTTCAGGCTGCCTATGTCCGTAGCGAATCGGTTAAACTTGCCGAGAAGAAAGCACAAGAAACTTTGGCGGACTTGAAAGCAGGAAAGAACGTAGATTTACAATGGTCGCCCGTTGAGCAGTTGTCAGCACAGGATGCTCGAAAATCCATGCCGCCCGAAGCCTACAACGAATTGGTCAAAGCCCGCCCTGCGAATGGCAAACCGGCTTTTGCTTTGTTGGAAGGGTTGCCTTCGCCGGTTATTATGGAAGTTCAAAGCATTTCCGCACCGGAAAATGTTTCGGCACAAATTCCCGCTGCCAAACAGGCTTTGGTACAAAATCAATCTGCCAATATATTCAGCCGGTTTCTGCAATATCTGAGTAAGCAGATTGAGCAAGTTCAAGGTTCGCAAAAACTGGATAATTCTGCCGAATAAAACGGCACATTTTAAGCAAACGGTCGGATATTCCCGACCGTTTCGTTTACAAAGCCCTCAAAGGTCGTCTGAAAAAATGAGTAAATCACCCGATGCGTTGACACGCCTGATTAACGCTTTGAAAGTTCTGCCCAATGTCGGTCCCAAGTCTGCACAAAGGATGGCACATCAACTTTTGCAGCATAAACGGCAGGAAGCCGAAAATTTGGTTGAGGCTTTGCAATACGCTTTGTTGCAAGTTCAGCATTGCCGGATGTGCAACAATTTTTGCGAAAGTGATTTATGCGAAATTTGTTCCGATGCCAACCGTGATCCCCGCAGGCTGATGATAGTCCATATGCCTGCTGATGTTTCTAATATGGAAACAGCCAATTGCCATGACGGACTTTATTTCGTTTTAATGGGGCAGGTCAGTCCTGCCCAAGGCATGGATATTTCTCATATTTCTTTAGACAAACTGGTTGCACGCCTGCAAAACAGCGAAGTGGAAGAAATTATTATCGCAACCAACTTTACCGCCGAAGGTGATGCGACAGCCTATGTGTTGGCGGAATTATTCAAACCTTTGCACTATAAAGTCAGCCGCCTTGCACGAGGCATTCCTTTAGGCGGAGAGCTTGAATACATCGATGCGGGCACTTTGGCACAGGCAGTATATGAACGGCGTATGTTGAAAACCGATTCGACGGAAGAGTAGGGCAATCAACGCTAACAATGACAAAGGTCGTCTGAAAATGTTCAGACGACCTTTGTTATGAAAACATGATGTAACGAAATCAATCGGATAAATTATTTACAGCTTACGCCTTGAATTTGCGGAGACGAACCGCTGCCGACTTTAAATGTACAGGTTGTCGCGCTGTTGCCGGATACGGTAACAATCCCGCTACCCGCATTCAGGCTGACAGGCTCTTTAACACCCATCCCGACTGCAGTCGCAGCCAGTTTTTGGACGTCTGCATCAGAGTAAGATGTGTTATTTGAACTAATTTTGATTTCTTTTGCGTATGAATTGGCACTCAAAGCCAAGCCGGCAGCAATGATGGGCAAAACCAAAATTTTACTGATTTTCATGAGGTTGTTTCCTTTTTTAATATCGGTAGTGTGTACCGTTTGCTCAGAATAAGGCCACATGACGGATTATGCAAGCCTCAGAGCGAAATTTACGGTATTTGGCAGTTTGACCGTCGGCATTTACATACGGATGTCGGCTTATCGGAATGACTCGGACTAGGACGGTATTTTACGGTACAATATTCGATTCTCAACATACACTGGAGCATTCGGATGGTTTCTTTGGAAACATGGATCGGACTTCGCTATCTCAGGGCGAAAAAACGCAATGGATTCATGTCGTTTATCACCATGATTTCAATTATCGGTATTGCATTAGGCGTTACCGCGCTGATTACCGTACTGTCTGTAATGAACGGTTTTCAAAAGGAAATCAGAGGGCAGTTACTGAATGTCGCCCCTCATGCTGAAATCGGTTATTACGATAATGGCAATGGGTTAGGGTGGCAAAACCTTCGTGAAATCGTCAAAGATAAGAAAGAAGTATTGGCAAGCGCGCCTTACATATCCGATCAAGCCTTGCTTGCCAATGCGGGAGAAGTTAGAGGGGTTCAAATCCGCGGTATCTTACCATCCGAAGAAAAGAATGTTGTAGATTATGGAAAAGATATGCTTGCGGGCAGTTTCGATAGTCTGAAACCCGGTAACTTCGATATTATTTTAGGAGAAGGATTGGCTCAAGCTTTAGGCGCGGAAGTCGGAGGAAAAGTTACCGTTATCACCCCCGAAGGCAATGTTACCCCCGCAGGCGTCGTACCTCGTCTGAAACAGTTCAACGTTGTAGGTTTAGTCAAAACAGGCGTATATGAAGTAGACAATTCCCTGGCGATGACGCATATCCAAGATGCCCAAGTATTGTATAGATTGGGTGAAAATTTCGGTGGGCTGCGCCTGAAACTGGCTGACCCGCAAAATGCTCCCTCGTTTACTGCAAATTTAATCCCACCTGCTAAAAAAGACTCAATTTGGGTCAGAGACTGGACGTTCAATAACCGCAGCTACTTTGAAGCAGTAGAGTTGGAAAAACGCATGATGTTCATCATCCTGACGTTGATTATTGCCGTTGCAGCCTTCAATTTGGTATCGTCCTTAGTGATGGCGGTAACGGAGAAACAAGCCGATATTGCCATTTTGCGCACATTGGGTCTTGCGCCATCAGGAGTTATGAAAATTTTCATGGTGCAAGGGGCTTTTGCAGGCTTTTTTGGAACGCTTATCGGCGTGGTATGCGGCGTATTACTCGGTTGGAACGTCGGCAAAATCGTTGCATTCTTTGAAAAACTTTTCGGCGTCCACCTTATCAACTCACAAATCTATTTTATCGACTATTTGCCCAGCGACGTAAACATGCGAGATGTGGCGGTTATTTCCTGTATTTCTTTAGGATTGGCATTCCTTGCCACACTCTATCCAAGTTGGCGTGCAGCCAAAACACAACCGGCGGAGGCCTTACGATATGAATAACAATATAGTATTGAAATGCACAAATATCGGAAAAAGTTACCGAGACGGTTCATTAAACGTACAAGTATTGAAAAACCTGAATCTTGAAGTAAAAGAAGGAGAAGGTATCAGTATTATCGGTTCGTCAGGTAGCGGTAAATCAACCCTTTTACATATTTTAGGAGGCTTAGATAAACCATCAGAGGGGAAAATTACCTTGATGAATCAAGATATAAGCGATATGTCTCAAAGAAAACTGGGAGAATTGCGCAATATTTATCTGGGTTTTGTTTACCAGTTCCATCATTTGCTGCCTGAATTTTCTGCACTTGAAAACGTAATGATGCCGCTTTTAATCGGCAAAAAAAACAAAGCGGAAGCAGAAACGCAAGCTGCCGATATGCTTGAAAAAGTTGGATTGAAACAAAGGATATTACATCGTCCAAGCGAACTGTCAGGAGGTGAAAGACAGCGCGCTGCCATTGCAAGAGCCTTAGTTACACGCCCCAAATGCCTCCTGGCTGATGAACCGACAGGTAATTTAGATAGAAAAAATGCCCAAAACATTTTGGACATGATGATGGATCTGAAAACAGAATTAAATACGAGCCTGATTGTTGTCACTCACGATGATGAGCTTGCTACGCGGTTTGAAAGAGTAATGACCATGCAGGATGGACATTTGCAAAGTAAGGTGTAAAAACCA
>NZ_AEPF01000109.1 GCF_000193735.1 Neisseria sicca 4320 | reverse complement strand
ATCCTTCAGGCACATTTGGATACGCGGGAATAGCTCAGTTGGTAGAGCGCAACCTTGCCAAGGTTGAGGTCGCGAGTTCGAGACTCGTTTCCCGCTCCAGTTTGAACACTACCTGGTAGTTTGTTTGGCGAGATAGCAAAGTGGTTATGCAGCGGATTGCAAATCCGTCTACGCCGGTTCGATTCCGACTCTCGCCTCCACTCATTTCATGGCGGGGTGGCAGAGTGTTTATGCTATAAGGGGTGCAACCCTTATACAGGCCGGTTCAAATCCGCGCCCCCGCCTCCAAATTTCAATATAAATTTCAATATAAAACAGTCTGCGCCCGGGTGGTGAAATAGGTAGACACAACGGACTTAAAATCCGTCGGCCCTAAACCGGCCGTGCCGGTTCGATTCCGGCTCCGGGCACCAATAAATCTATGAATTTATTGAATAGTCTAAGACTCTACAGTACCAAAAGACAGCTTATAATTCAGGCTGTCTTTTTGCTTTGTGCCCAATTTGTGTCCAAAATTTTCAAGGTCATCCAAAACTTCGGCATGAGCTATCAGATGGTCGGTCGCTAAATGTGCGTAACGCATAACCATATCTAACCGTTCCCACCCTCCCATTTCTTTTAGAGCAACCAGAGGTACTCCGCGCTGAACTAGCCAGCTTGCCCACGTGTGCCGGATGTCGTGCCATCTGAAATTAGAAATGCCCGCCCTTTCCAACGTGCGTTTCCACATTCTGCTCGACAATGCCGTTATGGGTTTGTTTTCTCGATTGGTGAATACATAAGTTTTGTGTATCCCCATCCGTTCCGATAAGACCCGTATCGCGACATCGTTTAGCGGCACACCAATCGGTCTGCCTGCTTTGGCTTCATCGGGGTAGATCCAAGCCGTCTTACGGTTTAAATCGACTTGTTCCCATCGTAAACCAAACACGTTACGTTGCCGTAGCCCTGTACAGAAACTGAATTTGGCAATTGCACGCCAATGATCGTCCGGCAATGCGTTGATTAGCTGCTCCGCTTCTTCAGGTTTCAACCAACGAATACGCTTTTCTGCCTCTTTTTTCAGTTTCAGCTTCGGAACTTTGTCAATCCAACCCCATTCGTTTTGAGCCTTGTACAAAATAGATCGTATCAAAGCAATATAACGGTTTTTGGTACTGTTACTGCAAGGCAGTCTGTCCACCACATCCATAATGAAATCACGGCTCAAATGATGTAGATAGACTCCGCGCAATTTCGGCAACATCCGCAAGCGGCAGATGTCGTCTTTGATACTTTTTTTATCGGATTTTTCTTTAATCCACCTGACTGCGGCCTCCTCCCACAGCCGTTTCGGTTTTTCGTCAAAATTTTCGTGCTGCCATAACTCGTATGTTAATTTATCATGAAGCTTTTGCGCTTCCTTTTTGTTTTTGGTTCCAGCAGACTGTCTAATTCTGCGGCCGCTTTCTGTCCTGATATCGACGTAATATACACCGTTTCGTAAGTAGATCGGCATTTTGCTTTACTCCTGTGTTCGAGCGAAGCCTGCACCAGTTCATTTTCTTTTCGCATCAGAAAAACGTCAAGTGCGGCTTGGGTAATACAATAACGGCGACTAGGTCGGCTGGCCTCGA
>NZ_AEPF01000110.1 GCF_000193735.1 Neisseria sicca 4320 | reverse complement strand
GTAGCGTTGTTTACAGTATTTCCAGGAGAATACTGAAACATGAACATGCACAAAAACACCCGTCTCACCCCGCACCACCGCCAAGCCATTTGGCCGGCCTACACGCAGGGGAAGGAAAGCGTCACCTCCTGGCACGCCGCTACCAAGTCAGCCGCGTCACCATTTACCGCGCACTTAAAGCCGCAAGGGGCAGACTGCTCAAACCCCAAACCAGTACCAACAACCGTTTCAAACAGGCAAAGTACGGAATGAAACGCCCGGCCAAGGTAGAACGCGGCATTCAGGAAAAACTCAAAA
>NZ_AEPF01000111.1 GCF_000193735.1 Neisseria sicca 4320 | reverse complement strand
CCCCTCCAACTCACAAGGTGCAGTTTTTTTATGAGCAAATATACATTACACTTCAAATACCAAGCCGTACTCCGCTACCTGCACATACGCAGCCAACAGCGTACCGCAGACCACTACGGCATCTCCCGAACCCGCCTGCGGCGATGGATACGCGCCTATCAGGAAGGCGGCATCGGCGCACTCGAACATCCCCAATCCAAAACC
>NZ_AEPF01000112.1 GCF_000193735.1 Neisseria sicca 4320 | reverse complement strand
CCCCAAAATCCCCTAAATTCCCACCAAGACATTTAGGGGATTTCTCATGAGTACCTTCTTCCGGCAAACCGCACAAGCCATGATTGCCAAACACATCGACCGCTTCCCACTATTGAAGTTGGA
>NZ_AEPF01000113.1 GCF_000193735.1 Neisseria sicca 4320 | reverse complement strand
CCGAGTATCCAATCAATAGAGATATTTGGATAGTAAAAGGAAAACATATGATTAAGCCGATTATTTTGAGCCTCGCGGCTGCAACTACTTTGGCAGCTTGCAATACTCTTGAGACAGAAAGTGTACCGATGACCGGTATGTCCAATCCGGCTTCAGAATTTTGTGTGAAGCAGGGCGGTAAGTTGGAAATCAAAAAAGACAAGGATGGCGGAGAGTATGGAATGTGCCATCTGCCTGACGGTACCGTTGTGGAAGAGTGGGCGTATTTCCGTCAACACAACAAATAAGTTACAAGAGTTAAAAAGGTCGTCTGAAACACATTTTTTCAGACGACCTTTTTAGTCAGCACAGTACTAAGAATGCTGATGGATAGGTTTAGAACTTATAACTGATGGTAAAGAGCAAAGTCCTGCCACGCGCATAGTTATTCAGAACGGAGCGTGTCGTGCCGCCATATTTGCCATTGCATAAACCGTTGGCATCACATTCGACTTCTTCGTCATCTAAACCGCCTTTTCTTTCAAATACGCTGAAATAGCGCTGAGTTGCGGCATCGTTTGCGGCATCCAAAAGATCGATATAGCGCTTATTGAACGCATTTTGAATGTCGAAACGAAGGATAAGGTTTTTCTTCGGTTCGTAATTGGCATAGAAATCAAAAATCAGCGGCTGTCTGTTGATGCTTTCTGTTTTTTTGATCGCCCTTCTGCCCATTTGGTGTGAAGAGTAGGTGTTGGCACCGGTTGTACCGTCAACAAATTCTTCCTCAGTCGTCGCACGTGTACTTTTGCCGTAATAGCGCATAATGCCGCCGATGGTCAATTTGTTGCCTAACCAGCGGGAACCCAATTCAAACCGCCCGTAATCTCGGGGCAAGCGGGAAATTTTGCTTAAGCCGTAACCTTGTTTGATTTGGTCTTCTTTAGAAGAATTACGGGGCGATTCGCTGGCATCGCTATAATTGGTCGGCTGGTTGGTTTTTTGATATGCGTAAGACAGGGTTGAAAAAAAGCGGCCGAAATCATAGTTCATTTCCACTTCCAAACCATTTTTATGGACAGGTTTGGCATAGTTTCGATGCTGGAGAGAGTATTGCAGGCCGGTACTGGTTACCCAGCTGGGTGCTTTATCCAAATCCCACCATTTGCCATAAACATTGTGAATATAGTTGTTTATTCTGCTGCGATAGGCGACCAGTTTGAAACCCAATACATCATCCGGCTTGAAAATCCCTTTTTTGAAGGTATTGAAGCCTATTTGGTAAGTATTGGCCTGTTCCGGCTTAAGGGCGGTATTGACGCCCGAGTCGCCGATTTGTGAAAAATACATTTCTTGAATATTTGGCATTCTATGTATGCGCGAATAGCTGATAAACGGCATAAAGTAGTCGTTGGCATTGATGTTTAATGCCACCGAATGGTTTACCGCATGCTTTTTACCGGATTTGGTATAAACCGGTTCGTAAAGGTCGCAGCTTGGCGTGCAATGCTGTTTATAAATTTCAGAATCTTCTCCAAATGCTTTTTTAAAGTCTTCTTGGGTATTGAAGTAGTCGGTATATTCGCCTTTGTAGCGGTAGTTGACCATATTGGTGCTGTAATTCAATTGATAAATGCCTTTTTCAAGGAAGTATCAAAATAGAACGTATTGAATTTTTGCTGGCCTGAAGGTTGTAATATGGTTGATTTTTGAGGAAATATTCCTTTGTCGCCTTTGAAGCGGCCTAAAAAGCTGTACAGGCCGGCATCTTGATCGGGACCGTCGTAAAACAGGCTCAGCTCTTCCGGAAAGCGGTTTTTACTGTATTGGTTTTTAAAGAAATTGAAACCGACGGTGGCATTTAAATCTGTTTTGTTGGGAAGGTTGAAAGAGAAGCGGTTGTTGATATCCAAAAGATTGGCTGTGTTTTTGGTTTCCAAATAATCCAGCAGTCCCCATCCTGAAAAACGTGAATTTTTCGGATATTTTTGTTTTCCCAGATTATGGGCGGCCAATACGTTTAAATCGACATAATCGCCAATGTTTAAATTGTAATTGGCTTGGTAGTTGCGATTTTCTACTTTGCGGCTGCCGATACGGTTGTTCATGGTACGAAGCTGAAGATCCAGCTTGTTGTTGTCGTTTTCGTATTCTACTTTGACCAAATGACTGTTTGAGCGTTGTTGCAGGCTGGTAGGGTCGATAGGTGTCAGATCCCATTGCGGTGCCAAATTCTCTTTCCAGCTTCTTTCCAAATCATCTACATAATCTCTTTGCAAAACCTCAGGATCGTTATATTTTTTGGAGAAAGGGTATTCCCAATAGCTTTTACCGACTGCGTTGCGCTTGGAAAAGTCGCGAACCCAACGATTTTGCCCTTGGTCGAATTTTAATAAGTTGCTTTCAAAATATTCTTGTTTTTTACGGTCCAAATATTCTTCGCCAAAATTGCCGATACGCTGACCGCCGCCGCCTACTTTATAGTTTTGCTCGACATTACGGTGGCTGTAACCATATAACGCGCCAAGGCGTGCACCGCTGTCAAACCATTTTTGTACCGCTCCGGTTGCCATAAAATTGCTTTTGGTGCTGTTTGTGCCGGTCAATCCTTTGGTTAAAAGGCCGAAGGTATGGTTTCCGTGTACCACATCGTCCACCCGTAAAGTACGGAAATTGGCTGTACCGGATAAGGTATTGATGCCGCTGGCACCCGAGAAACTGCCTTTGGTTACATCCACACCGGCAATAAAATTGGGATCCAGTGCCGTACCGAATTGCGAAGAGCTGCCGCTGCGTCCGGCATCGGCGGAAGTGGAATAGAAGGTTTGGGTTACGCCGTCAACCATCGTATTGACGCGTCCCAAACCGCTATCGCCACGGATATTGACCGCCAATACCCCCGATCCCTTGTCTTGTTGGGTGAAGACGCCGGGCATACTCCGCACGATGGCATCGATGTTTTCGCTGGATTGATAAACGCGTTCACGCGAACTTTTGGCTTGGCCTTCGGTAAAAACTTTTTTCTCTTTGGCAATGTATTTACCTTTGACTTGAATTTCATCAAGCTCTTGAGTTGAAACCTCGTCTTCTGCGTGTGCGATACTTGTTATAGCCAGTAAAGATAATGTCAGTAGGTTTAATTTGAAATTCGGATTCATAATAGTTACCTCAGAAACGAAGTACGTTACTTTATAACATATTATTAAACTTTACAAATATTTTGATAATGAATTTCATTTATTAAAGAATAAAGCAGATTCTTGTTTTAGGAGATAACTCAAACGCATATGATGAATATGGCTGAAAAGATAAAGCGGGTCTGAATTTGAATTTGATTAGCAGGGAAGAGGGAAGATTTAATTGGATTTAAACAGATGAAAGAAGAAAATTTGATTGTAATATGTGAATTGGGCCGTCGGTTTAAAATGAAACCGGCAAAAAACGTGAAATGCAAAATATAAAGTCAATATAGAAAGGTTTGAATTCAGTTGAAGCAAAGGCCGATCTTTGCAAAATTCTTCTTTCGCTGACAGCCGAATCCAAACATGGGTTTTCGGTTGCTGGGGAAAAGGGATTTTTTGCAAAGGTTTCGGTTGTATTTCGGCAACTGTTTTTGAAACATCTGCCTTTTCGAATTTCCAATGGATTCCAGTTTGGTGAATGACGGCGGAAGTGAGGGTTTTAAAAACAGGTTTACCAGGGAAGAGGTCGTCTGAAACGATTAATTCACGTTTTCAGACGACCTCTTCCGATTTGCGGCCTCTATGCCGCATCGGACGATTCTTCCTTGACCGCGCCCAGCAGCGGTATCAACAACTCTTCCACCAATCTTTGGAACAACGCCCCTTCCACCGGCTCGGTGTCTTCGTTGCAGAACACTAGGGCGACTTCGGTATAGTCTTTTTGCCCTTTGCTGACTTTGTTGCCGTGATAGCTTTCCTTGGCTTTGTTCAAGGCATCTTCCCAGTTCTGTTTTTTGTCGTAGGCTTCGGCGGCGGCGAGGCTGGTTTTGGCGAAGAAAGGCAGCGGGCGCGTTTGTCCGAGGTTGAAGAACGTCAACCATTTTTGCAGCATTTCTTGCGCTTGGCTGCTAGGAATTTCGGGATAAGGCGTTGTTTCTTCAGGCTGAACGATATAAGTTTGACGGGTTTCGGTTTCAGACGACCCTACCGCAGACCCTACCGCGCAAAAGATTAAATGTTCGAGCAGGAGGGCGATACGTTGCGGGGCGTTGGGTTTGCGGTCGAGGTAGAACACTTGACCGCATTGGTACAGGTTGCCGAAGCTGCCTTGCAGGATTTGCCCGTCGAACCGGATTTCGTAGGCGAAGGGCGGCAGTTTGGGGCTTTGCAGCAATTCGCCGTCTATGCGTTTGGCGGCGGCTTGGAAATTCTGCTGCCACAATTTACCCAATTCACCGGCGGGCAACAGGCTTTCGGCGTCGAGGCGGACGGCGGTTTCTTGAAAGTCTTGGTTGTGGCGGCGGGCGTCGAGGTAGGCGGCGGCGATTTTGTCGGCGCGTTGCGGCTCGAAGGGTTCGGCGGATTCCCATGCTTCGTCGCGGTAGGGTTCGCGCCAGCCGAGGGTTTGTTGCAGCCATGCTTTGACGGGATTTTTCCAGAAGCGGATAAAGTCGTCCTGCCAGACGGTCAGTGCGGGGCTGTTTTCTTCGAGGGCCTCGCTGAAAAACGGACGCGCCTGTTCGCGCGGGCGGTTGAGGGCTTCGGCGTAGTCTTGCCGCGTACTGAAGAGGTCGTCTGAAATGTTATCTGCGATGAAATAGCGGTGGGAGAACGGTTGCAGGGGATGTTGCTCGACCCAGTGTTCCGCCAGTTCTTTGCTGCGCCGTCCGATCATGGCGGCGATGGTGTCGATGAGTTCGCTGACGAGGGCGGACGGGGCGAGTTCGTCGTCGTTGCGGATGCTGCGGCCAACGTAGGAGAGATAAAGGATGTCGCGCGCACTGATGATGGCTTCGAGGAAGAGGTAGCGGTCGTCGTCGCGGCGGGCGCGGTCGCCTTTTTGCGGGTGTTTGGCAATCAGGTCGAATACTGCGGCTTTGGTATTGCGCGGGAAATCGCCGTCGTTCAGCCCCAACAGGCAGATGACTTTAAACGGCAGGCTCCTCATCGGCACCATGCTGCAAAAGGTGATGCCGCCGCGCAGGAAGCCCGCTTGGCTTTCGCTGCCTAAGAAGCGGCGGATGTGGCGGATGACCGTGTGTTGCGGCAAAGTGCCGCGAAAGCCTGCCAACGCGGTTTCTTCCTGCCATTTTGCCAACGCCTGCTCAAACTGCTGCAAGGCGTATTGGTCGTCGGCGTCGGGCAGGAATAACGACTGCACCAAATCGCGGCAGCGTTCCGTCCATTCCTCCGCCGCTGCGGGTTTGCGCCACTCGGCGGCGAGACGCGACAGCGTGCGGATGAAGGCGGCAAAGCGGCCGAACTCATCGAGGCGGTTGACATCGCCGTGCCACGCGCTAACGTTTTGCCAGAGCGGGCTGCCGTCGTCGGGCAGCATCCAACCCAATACGATGCGTTCCAACGCCTGCTGCCAAGTGAACAGATTGTCCGCCGCGCCGCGCATCGTTCCGTCCAACCCCCAATGCACGTTCAACTCGGCAATGGTGTCGTGCAGCAGCGGCAAATCGTCCGCCGTCAGCCCGAAACGGCGCAGCACCAAGCCGCTTTCCAACAGCGGCAGCACTTTATCGACTTCAAACCGGCTTTCCAGCAAATCCAGCGTCTGCTCCAGCGCGTAAAGCAGCGGCTGGCGGCGGCTGAGTTTCACGTCCGACACCGAATACGGCAAAGCCTGCGCCCCACCCTGCGCCTGCCCGAACACCGCTTCGATAAACGGGCTGTACGGTTCGATGTTCGGCGTCAAAACGGCAATATCGTGCGGCTGCCAGTCGGGATGTTCGTGCAGAATCCGCAACAGCTTGTCTTTCAAAATCTGTAATTCGCGCAAGGGGCTGTGTGCCGACACGATACGGACGGAGCCGTCATCCAACAAATCCGCGCGGCTGTGTTCAGACGGCATCCGCAGGTTTTGAATGTCGTTTTGCAGGCAGTGCAGGAGCGTGTCGTCTGAAACCTCTTCAAACACAGGCTGCTCCTCCAAGCCGATTTCCGTCAGAAAATCAAAAAAATCACGCCCCTGCTTGCCGAGCGATGCCAACAGCGGATGCCCCGTCTGCGACAAATCCGCATCGTCGCCGCCCTTCAAAAGCTGCGCCGCCTCAATCACATTGCCCCAATACTGGCCGCTCGGATTGAGCGCGAACACAAACACATCGCAATGTTCCGAAATTTTCTGCAAAAGCTGCAAATACATCGGCGCCATCGTCGAAATGCCGAACACGAAAAACCGCTCGGGTAGGTGCGCCTTATCCAAAGACGACAGCAGTTTTTCCCACAGCGCCACACGGTGCGGCGCGGATTGGTTGCCGTCGTCCAAATACCGCCAAAGCTGCGCCTGCCAGACCTCGTCCTCGCCCAGTTCCAGAAGTTTGCCTTCCTGCCAGGCATCAATCCACTGCGGTCGGTACACCAGATACTGGTCGAAAATATCCGCCAACTGTCCCGCCAACTGATAATCCGCCGACTCGCCGCTGCCCAAATAGCTTTGCAAAACGGCACGGACATTTTCAAATTCAGAGGTCGTCTGAAAGCGCTCGCTGCGGAACAAATCCAAAAGCCGCCAGCGCATCACCTCCGGCGAAAACGGACTGAGCGCGGGAATATCGGGAATCAGCTTCTGCATCAACTGCCACGTCAAACCCGCCGGCAGGCTGAATTGCAAATTCGCCGCCACCCCCAGTTCGCGCGCCAGATACACACTCAAATAACGCCGCATCCCCTGACTCTGCACCACAATCTGTTCCGCCGCCAAAGCAGACTCAAGCGGCCTGACCCTTTGGATTCCGGCAAACAGGGAGGCTAGCGATTCAAGGCGGTTGGACTGGTAGAGGTAGAACATGGCGGGAGTAGGGCGGTGGATAATAAACGGGATTATATAGTGGATTGAAATAGAAAATACCTGCGCGTGAATATCGGTACAGGTATTTTTTTTGGATTGACAGGATATGGGCTTATCGGCTGATGACAGCTGTTTTACCGCATTTGTTTTAGAGATGGAATAGTAACGGAGAGAGATGGGTTTAAGGTCGTCTGAAAATATTTCAGACGACCTTGGTTGTTTACGATGCCGGTATCTCCGCCGCGCAGGGTTTGGCGGTTTTATGTTTCGGAGATTTCAGGAAATTGCGGCAGTCTTCCAAGATTTTGGGTAGAAGCGGTTCGAATTCCTTTCTACTGCGGATTTTGCCGGTGTAAAACGGCATCATATAAGGATAGTAATAATACATGTCTTGCATCCATTGTGCGCCTTCTTTGGTTTTACCTTGACGGTAGAGGTAGAGGCCGACTTGGTAGGCATTGCTGTAAGGGCGGTAGGTGAGTGCGTCGGATGCCGCTTTTTGCGCCCAAGGTTGGACTTTTTCATCGGTAGGGTCGGTACGTCGGGTCAGGCTCAGGTCGGCATAATAGGCCAGCATGGGGCTGGTTTCCGAAATGCGGCGCAGTCCGGAAATTTTGGCATTGATTTGAGACGGGTCGTCGGTTTTAGATTGGCGGCTGTAAGCGGTCAGGTCGGTATAGTTCCATCCAAGGTGCAGCATGCCGCCGATAATGGCCAATGCGGCGATACCGCCTGCCAAATTTCGGCGGCGGGCTTGTTTGATGCCGTCGGATACATCTTCATAATGCACGCTTGAGAGCGAAAGCATCAAGGCGAACGGGGTCAGGAAGTAGATGTACCAAAGCGGGTATTCGAGCATGCTGTGGCACATGGTTACGCTTGCGGCGGTCAGCAGGAACAGGTTGGCGGGATTGGACGGACGGGTAATCAAACGCCAAACGCCCGCCAGCATGGTTCCCGCGCTCAATAATGCGCCTGTCAGCCCCATTTCGGCAAGGATTTGCAGGATAAGGTTGTGGCAGTGGGTGAACAAAACGCCGAGGATGTTATTGGCAAAGTATTGTTTTTCGGCATTTAACAGGAAACTCAGGCTGCCGAAGCTGTTCCAGCCGTGTCCGAGAATTGGGGAGCGGGTAAAGGCGGTCCAGGCATTGCGCCATTCGATTTGGCGCGCAGAACCTTCAAAATCGCTATGGCCGGCGCGTTCTACCGCGGTTTCGTAACGGCTGTTGCCCAGTAACTCAAGTAGCGTCCCCATGCCGAACTGGAAAACCGCAGCCAATACCGCTGCGAAAAAGAAGATTTTGATTAAGCGTGCCGATTCGCGGCCTGCCCGCCAGTACCAAAAAGGCAGAATCAATACGATGGCGATGATATAGCCCAAGATAGTGCGCGAGTTGACCAAACCCAAGACGGCAGTCAGCAGAAATACGCAAACCAATCCCAGCCAGTCGGGCATTTTCCGCGTTGCCCACAAATAAGATGCGGCAAGTACGCCCCACATCAGATAATGGCCCAGATGGTTCCGTTGTCCGAGTTGGCCGTTTACCGTTCCGCCGCCGTGAGCCAATATGCCTTGAAACAGGGAAATGTCCGACCATCCTTTGAACTGCATAAACGCCACGACAGCCTGCGCAGCTGCACCAAAAAACAACGACCATGCGAATACGGTAACAACCCGGTCCTGCCCGTAAGCGGAAATCCAGCCGCGGCAGGCCCAGGCAGAAAGGGCGAGGATGACGAAAGTCCATGCCGCCAAGTCGCTCATCCCCGGATACAGCAAACCCATTGCCCGTGGCTGTATCGCCCAATATGCCGCCATCAGCAACAGTCCGACAGATACATAAGGCAGGCGGATATTGAGCAGGCCTTTATATGCCGAAGCCAAAACTAAAATTGTCGCACCCAAGAGGGAACCGGCTTCAAGGTAGAAGCTCGGCAGCGGGCCTACGCGGTAAATCGACAGGAAAGGGACGGCGCAAACCCAGATAAAACAAATCCATAAAGGCAGCAGGCGGACATTCCATTCATTTTTAAGATGATATGCGGTACGGGCAAACATCATTTCCCCTCTTTTTTGTGTTGTTTGATAAATGCGAGGCAGGCGATAAAGAAAATTATGCAGGAGATAAGCGACAATGCGGCGCACAGACGTTCGGCAGGCGAAGCGTCAAACAAGCGCATGACTGCCTCGGCAAAATAAATCAGAATCAGCATGGAGCTGTATTGATAAGTATAAATACGGCCCTTGAGTATGCCGCCCAGCGGCAGGCATAAAGGCAGGGCTTTGAGGGCAAGCCATGAACCGCCGTCGCGCAAAGGCGCAATCCACAATTCCCAAGACAGGGAAAGCAGGATCAGAAAAATCAGGCTGGCGCATGAGGCAAGATAAGGTAGGGAAAGTTTCGATGATGTATTCACGGGCAGGTCTGAACGGCTTTTAGCCGGATATTGGAACGGGAATTATACCGAAACAAGATGTGATGACGCAAAAAGGTCGTCTGAAACCCTCTATTTGAAGGTTTCAGACGACCTTTTGCCGTTTCATCAGTTTTTTCAGATTTTGGTGAAGATGACTTCGTTTTCAAAACGCGATTTGGGCAGCGCGGCGTTGAAATCGTCTGCGGCACGGTAGCCGAAGGAGACGACAGCGACAGCTTTGTAGCCTTTTTCGGTCAAGCCGAATTCCTCGTTTAAAACCTGCAAATCCACGCCTTCCATCGGCACGGCGTCGATGTCTGATGCGGCTGCAGCGAGCAGGGTGAAGCCCATGTTGAGATAGACTTGTCTGGCGAGCCATTGCTCTTCATCTTGGATTTGGTTGCGGTGGATGCCCAAGAACAGGCGGCGGGTAGAGTCGCCTGCCTGTTTGGCTTCTTCCGTAGCGAAACGCCCGTCTTTGTCTTCTTGCGTCAAGACGGTGGCGACATAATCATCGTCAGCGCAAACGCGGGCGGCGAAGATGACGACGTGAGAAGCATGGGTAATTTTTGGGGCGTTGTAAGGGAGTTTTTCAGTAGCTTTGGCAATGCGCGCTTTGCCGGCTTCGTCATCGGCGATGATGAAGTGCCACGGCTGCATATTGACGCTGGAGGGGCTGTTGCGCAGGGCGGCTTCGATATGGGCGAAGTCTTCGGCTGCGATTTTTTTGGACGGGTCGAAAGACTTGGTGCTGTATCGTTGGCGGACGATTTCGGTAATATTCATGATTTATTGCCTCTTTATAAAAAAAGAAAAACAGATTATAGGAAGGTCGTCTGAAAGGAGCAATCAGGAAAATCTTGATGCTTTATACGATAGGAGGACTTTTATTTTCCACCGATTGAACACAATATATATGCAAAAAAGCCTGAACAAATTGTTCAGGCTTTTTAAATTTGGCTCCCCGACCTGGGCTCGAACCAGGGACCTGCGGATTAACAGTCCGTCGCTCTACCGACTGAGCTATCGGGGAATGGGGCGTATTATATAGCCCTGAAAAAAAGTGTCAACTAAAATTTCAACTGACGAAACGGCAGCATTTCAAATATTTGAATGGTAAGTATATTATTTTGACTTTATTCCATTAATATTTTGCGCTGATCAATTTTCCGTTTTTAAATACCTGCTGCTGCATGACGTTGCCGTTGTAGGCATATACGGTTAATGAACCGTCATACGGCGTGGCGCGGAATTGTAGCAGTCGTTCGCGGGGCAGGGGATAGGGATCGGTGCGTTTCCTGCTGTTGTCGCTGTAGAAATCCTGTACCAGATATTCCTTATTGTGCCTGCTGATTAATTGCCGATAGTAACCACCTTTGACGGGGCTGTCGGCAGGGATGCCCTGCGCGTCAAAGTAAGTAACGATTTGTTCCTCGATAATATCGATGCCGCCGTTGTTTTTAGGGATACGGTTTTCCCTTTTGCTGATGCCGACGGGGATATTGACAGAGGTACCTAATCCGATATGGCTGCCTATACCTGTTCCCAAACCCAGGCCTACCGACATGCGGGGCGAGTCTGCAGTGCAGGCGGTCAGGATGAAGGCGGATAGCGATAACGCGGTGGCAATAGGTTTCATAAAATAATCCTCATGGGTTGAATATCCATATAAAACAATTATATATTATAGAGTGGCATAGGTAGAAAATATCGGCGGCTAGACAGCCGCCGATATTTTTTATGAAGCCAAGATGCGTGGGAAAAGGATTTCGTTTTCCAAGTGGATATGTTCTTCCAAATCGTCCGACAGTTCTTGTGCCAACGCGTACAACCTTTGCTGGTCTTTGTCGGCGTTTTGCGGCGGAGTGAAATGATTGGTCAGGTTTTTCAACTGCGCCAGTGCACGGTCGTGTTCTTCGTGTTCGTGCATCATGACATTGACCGGCATGGCGGCACGGCTGCCCAAGCCTTGTTTTGCCATCGGGAACAACATACGTTCTTCCTTCATCATGTGCATCAGCAGCTCGTTTTGGATGTATTCGAGCAGTTCCGGCAGTTCGGCGGGGAAGCCGTCGGGCGAGGTTGAGGCGATTTTGTGCGCCAAAGGGACAAGCTCTTCAAGTTGTGCGCGGTGGGTATTGTGATAGCGGCTGATGACATGGTCTATCACGGTATTTACGTGGGAAACTTCCCAAACGGTCAAATCGGTCATGGCGGTATTCCTGAATTTAATCGTTTTCAGACGACGTTTAAGGTTTGTGGTAAAGATTGATATTGTATGAATGTATTCGAAGCATACACCCCGCGCGGGCGGATGTACAGTTTTCGGCCTTGTTTCACGCAATACTTATAACCAATTTTTCTTTGCCGGAAACAAACCATTCTTTCCGTTTTTCAGACGACCCCGTTAAAGTGGCAGCATCTTCTTTTTCCCTTCCGAGCGACCATGTTATTACTCAAAACGCCCAGCGTACTGCCCGGCTTCAAAATCAGCCTCGGCCTGACCGTATTGTGCCTGTCGCTTCTGGTGGTTTTGCCGTTTGCGATGATGGCGGCGAAGGCGGCGGAAATCGGCTGGGGCGGCTTTTGGAACACGATTGCCGAGCCGAACGTGTTGGCGGCGGTGTGGCTGAGTTTGCGGATGTCGTTTTATGCGATGCTGACCAATGTCGTGTTCGGCACGCTGGTGGCGTGGGTGTTGGTGCGCTATGAATTTCCGGGCAAGGGGCTGGTGAACGCGCTGGTCGATTTGCCGTTTGCGCTGCCGACGGCGGTTACGGGCATCGCGTTGGCGACCCTGTATGCGCCCAACGGTTGGATAGGCCGTTTTTTTGAGCCTTTGGGCATCAAAATTGCGTTTACGCCCATCGGCATTTGGATTGCGCTGGTCGTCGTCAGCCTGCCTTTTATCGTCCGCGCCGTGCAGCCGGTATTGGAGGAATTGTCGGGCAAATATGAGGAAGCGGCGGCGACTTTGGGCGCAAACCGCTTCACGACGTTCCGCCGCGTGCTGCTGCCGGAAATCACGCCGGCACTCTTAACCGGCGCGGGCATGATGTTCGCACGGGCAACGGGGGAATACGGCTCGGTGATTTTTATCGCGGGCAACATTCCGATGGTTTCCGAAATCCTGCCGCTGATTATTACGGGCAAGTTGGAACAGTTCGACGTACAGGGCGCGTCGGCGGTGGCGTTGTTTATGCTGCTGGTTTCGTTTGTGATTTTGTTTGCGTTGAACGTGATGCAGTGGGCGTTGAGCAGGCGTTTGGGAGCGAAGGGTTGAGGTCGTCTGAAAATGTCGGGCTGATTCTTGAGACTTATGCTTTGACACCCGAAACCAGAAAAACGGAAACACCGGATATTTTGTCGGATTCAAGAATCCGACCTGCCTTAAAAAGGTCATCTGGAATCCCAGTTTCCGTCATTCCCGCGCAGGCGGGAATCCACCGTACGGCAACAGGAAAACAGAAAATCAATCAAGGCAGCCGAACTTCACCAATGGATTCCCGCCTGCGCGGGAATGACGGCAGCTATATGTTTTTATTCCCTTAATCAATTAAAGGTCGTCTGAAAACGAATCCGCTCCCCAAAACACAAAATTTGTAGGTCGGATACTTGTATCCGACAAACATTTGCGATTCAGCAACCTTGTCGGATTCAAGAATCCGACCTACGAAAGATGAAAACAAATCCGATCCACAAAAACGGTTTTTCAGACGACCCCCAAACATCTTAAAACCAACCAGAGAACACCACCGCCATGAAACCTTATTCCATCAATCCCAACCTGACCGAACCGCGCTGGCTGCGCGTGCTGCTGACCGCCATCGCGCTGGGGTTCCTGCTGCTGATGCTGGTCGTACCGCTTGTCGCCGTGTTTTACGAAGCGCTGAAAGGCGGTTGGGATTTGTATCTGCAATCCGTTACCGACCACGAAGCGTGGGCGGCGATCAAGCTCACCCTGATTACCGCTGCGGTGGTCGTTCCCATCAATGCCGTCTTGGGCGTGGCGATGGCGTGGCTGTTGACCCGTTTCGACTTTCGCGGCAAGCAGTTGCTGACCACCCTGCTCGATTTGCCATTTTCCGTATCGCCCGTGGTTGCCGGTTTGATGTTCGTCTTATTGTTCGGCGCACACACGGCGTTGGGCGGCTGGCTGGAAGCGCAAGGCATACAGATTATCTTCGCCATTCCCGGCATTATTCTGGCGACGCTGTTCGTTACCTTTCCCTTTGTCGCGCGCGAAATCATCCCGCTGATGCAGGCGCAGGGCGACAGCGAAGAACAGGCCGCGCTGATACTCGGCGCAAGCGGCTGGCAAATGTTCTGGCGCGTTACCCTGCCCAACATCAAATGGGCGTTGCTCTACGGCATCATCCTCACCAACGCCCGCGCAATGGGCGAGTTCGGCGCGGTCAGCGTAGTATCGGGACACATACGCGGCGAGACCAACACCATCCCGCTTTTGGTCGAAATCTTCTACAACGAATACAACTTCACCGGCGCATTCGCCCTCTCCGGCGTATTGGCACTTTTAGCACTGGCGACGTTGGCGGTGCAGAACATCATCACAAAATTACAAGATAAAAAACTCGCCGCTGCCGAAAGGAACGCAGCATGAGCATCACCATCCAAAACTTAAACAAACACTTCGGCAATTTCCACGCGCTGAAAAATATCAACCTCAACGTCCCCACCGGCAAACTCGTTTCCCTGCTCGGCCCTTCCGGCTGCGGCAAAACCACGCTCCTGCGCATCATCGCCGGACTGGAAAACGCCGACGGCGGCCAAATTCTCTTTGACGGGCAAGACGTAACCGCCAAACACGTCCGCGAACGCAAAGTCGGTTTTGTGTTCCAACACTACGCCCTCTTCCGCCACATGAACGTGTTTGACAACGTCGCCTTCGGTTTGATCGTATTGCCCAAGTCCGAACGCCCGTCCAAAGAACAAATCCGCACCAAAGTCGAAGAATTGCTCAAACTCGTGCAGCTCTCCCACCTCGCCAAATCCTATCCACACCAGCTCTCCGGCGGCCAACGCCAGCGCATCGCCCTCGCCCGCGCCCTCGCCGTCGAACCCAAACTCCTACTCCTGGACGAACCCTTCGGCGCGCTGGATGCCAAAGTGCGTAAAGAATTGCGTACCTGGCTGCGCGACATCCATCACAACCTAGGCGTAACTAGCATTCTGGTGACACACGACCAAGAAGAAGCCCTTGAAGTTTCCGACGAAATCGTCGTCATGAACCACGGCAAAATCGAACAAACCGGCAGCGCCGAAGCCATTTACCGCAAACCCGAAAACGCCTTCGTTACCGAATTTCTCGGCGAAACCGACGCCTTCGAAGGCAGAATCGAAAAAGGCATCTGGCACTACAACGGCTTCGCGTGGAAATTGGATGCACACTACAAATGGCAGGAACAAACCGCCACCGGCTACATCCGCCCGCACGAATGGCAAATCGCCGCCGAACACGAAACCCCGATGATCCGCGCCGAAATCGAGAAAATCCACGCCGTCGGCGCACTGACACATGTTTTGGTGAAACACGGCAAACAGGACGTACACATCACGCTGGCAGGCAGCGACGCGTCAAGGCTGGATTTGTCCGCAGGACGGGAATTGGCATTGGTGCCGAAACAGGTTTATGTGTTTTCGCAAAACGAGTTGATTGAATATTCGATTTGATGGAGGGAATAACGAAAGGTCGTCTAAAAACAGGTTTTCAGACGACCTTTGCTTTTTGATGGATGGCGGGTTCGACCGAATCAGTCTTTCAACCTGAATTCCGCCGCGCGAGCGTGGGCGGTCAGGCTTTCGCCGTGTGCCAACACGCTGGCGATTTTACCCAGTTTCTGCGCGCCTTGTTCGGAGACTTGGATCAGGCTGGAGCGTTTTTGGAAGTCGTAAGTACCCAGCGGCGAGGAGAAGCGGGCGGTGCGGCTGGTGGGTAGGACGTGGTTGGGGCCGGCGCAGTAGTCGCCGAGGCTTTCGCTGGTGTAGCGTCCCATGAAAATCGCGCCAGCGTGGCGGATTTTTTTCGCCCATTCCTGCGGGTTTTCTACCGACAATTCCAAGTGTTCGGGGGAAATGTAGTTGGAGATTTCGCAGGCTTCGTCCAAGTCTTTGGCGAGTATCATCGCGCCCCTGTTGCCGAGCGAGGCTTCGATGATGTCGCAGCGGGGAATGGTTTCGATGAGGCGGTTCATGGCGGCTTGGACTTCGTCGAGATAGGGCTGCGACGTGCCGATGAGGATGGCTTGGGCGATTTCGTCGTGTTCTGCTTGGCTGAACAAATCCATCGCCACCCAGTCGGCGGGCGTGGTGCCGTCGGCGATGACGAGGATTTCAGACGGCCCTGCCACCATGTCAATGCCGACGACGCCGAACACGCGGCGTTTGGCGGCTGCGACGAAGGCGTTGCCCGGACCGGTGATTTTATCGACCTGCGGTACGGACTCAGTGCCGTAGGCGAGGGCGGCAACCGCCTGCGCGCCGCCGACGGTGAAGACTTTGGTGACGCCCGCGACGAAGGCGGCGGCAAGTACGATGTCGTTGCGTTCGCCTTTGGGCGTGGGGACGACCATGATGATTTCTTTCACGCCGGCGACATGGGCAGGCATGGCGTTCATGATGACGGAACTTGGATACGCCGCTTTGCCGCCGGGGACGTAAATGCCGACGCGGTCAAGCGGTGTAATCTGTTGTCCCAACAGCGTGCCGTCTTCGTCTTCGTAGGTCCACGATTCCATTTTTTGGCGTTGGTGATAGCTTTCGACCCGTGCGGCGGCGGTTTTCAAGGCGGTTTGAATTTCCGGCTGCACACGCTCAAATGCGGCCTGCAAATCGTCTTGCGTCAGGATGAGGTCGGCTATGGTTTGGGCGGACGTGCCATCGAAGCGGTTGGTGTATTCGATGAGTGCCGCATCGCCGCGCTTTTGCACGTCGGTGCAGATGTCGGCAACGACGCGGTCGATTTCGGGATTCTGCGCGGTCTCAAAAGCCAGCAGGGCTTTGAGTTCAGCTTGGAAATCGGGCGATTGGGTATTGAGTTTTTTCATGACTTGGTTTTCTCCTTTTTTATTTTTGGACTGGGGGTCGTCTGAATATCCTCTTGTTCGGTCTCTGGTTTAGGTCGGATATACGCTTTTTCACCTGCTCCGCCGAACTTCAATCCGGGCAGGCATTTTTGGTGCAGACCGAGTTTGGCTAATACCTCTTCGCTACGAGAGGTAGTGCGGAAACGGTAACGGGTTTGTTTTCTACCGTTTTTGGTTTCCTCAACCATTGTTTCAAAACCGTCCACTTCATACGCGCTGACAACAGCGTTTTGCAGTCCGGTGTGAACGCCGATAACGTATTTCACTTTTGAAGCGACATCTTTACCGATAACCCAGTTGCCCAACGTACGCGATTTGAGGTTGGCATCGTCTTGGTTGTCAAATTGGTAGTCCGCTTCTTCGTCGGTATCCAAGTCCAAAGCGTCTTGGATTTTGACGGCGAGAATGAGTCCGTCGGGGTTGAATTCGTCGAGCGGGCAGGGCGTGAATTTGAAGCGTTCGTCGAGTTCTTCCGCGCTGATGCCGCCTGCGCCGCATCCGGCAGATTTGTTTTTGAACTTTTTATCGACAACGGATTTGACGAAATGAATCAGGGCAGATTCGGCGGCTTGTGCTTCGGCTTCGGTCAAATGGTAGCTGATGATATGGCGGCCGAGTTTCTTGCATTTGGCGATGGCTTTGCGTTCCGGTACGTCAATATCGCCGAATTCGCCGTCTTGCGAACGGGCGGCTTGTTCATGCTCGAAGATGCGGTTGTCGCAGCCTTTGCCGATGTAGAGGATTTTGTCTTTTTTCAGGTCGGTCAGACAATAGACGTAAAACCGACGCTCGCCGTTATTCAAAACGGAAAGGGTTGAATCTGAAAATTTTTTTATTTTTGCAACCATTTTAACTTCTCCTATACAGTTTACTGCTGGTGATATAGTGGATTAAATTTAAATCAGGACAAGGCGACGAAGCCGCAGACAGTACAGATAGTACGACAAGGCGAGGCAACGCCGTACTGGTTTAAAGTTAATCCACTATATTTTCAGACGACCTGTCGGCGGGAATGGATAGGGTCGTCTGAAAACGCATCTTCATTCAAAGGAACATTCACCCCGCCTTCACTGCGCTGCCGAACGCTTGAATAATCGGCTCCAGCAGTGCGTGTTTGGTTTTCAATGCGGCTTTGTTGACCACCAGACGGCTGGAAATATCGACAACATGTTCGACCGCTTCCAAACCGTTTGCCTTAAGCGTGTTGCCGGTGGAGACCAAATCGACGATAGCGTCGCTCAAGCCGACCAGCGGCGCAAGCTCCATCGAGCCGTAGAGTTTGATGATGTCAACGTGTACGCCTTTGCCGGCGAAATGCTCGGCGGCGATGTTGGGATATTTTGTCGCGATGCGCAGGCGGCTGCCGGGCTGCGATGCGGCGGCGTAGTCGAAACCTTTGCGCACGGCAACCATCATGCGGCATTCGGCAATGTGCAAATCCAGCGGCTGGTAAAGCCCGCTGCCGCCGTGTTCGATTAAAACGTCTTTGCCTGCAATGCCGAAGTCTGCCGCGCCGTATTGGACGTAAGTCGGCACGTCGGTGGCGCGGACGATGACGAGGCGGATGTTTTCATGGTTGGTGCCGATAATCAGCTTGCGCGATTTTTCGGGCGCTTCGGCGGGAACAATGCCCGCCGCCGCCAAAAGCGGCAGAGTTTCTTCAAAGATGCGTCCTTTGGACAGGGCGATGGTCAGTGTGTTTTCAGTCATTGTTGTTGTGTGCCGTCAGACTTTGAACCTGTATCAAGCAGGCGATCTGACTTTCTCCATTGTATAGTGGATTAACTTTAAACCAGTACGGCGTTGCCTCGCCTTGTCCTGATTTAGTTAATCCACTATATGTTTCAGATGGGAAAAAGGTCGTCTGAAAACCGCGAACGGCATTCAGACGACCCCATGTGGATCAAAGCAGTTTTTTGATGTCGGCGGCAATGGTCGCCGGCTCGCTGCCGTAAGGCGAGAAAATCGCCACTTCGCCGTTTTTGTCGATCAGATACGCGCCGGAAGAGTGGTCAACCAGATAGTTTTCGCTGTCTTCCTTCTGATTGACTTTGGCGGAAACTACGCGGTATTGCTGTTTGATAATCGGCAGGCTTTGGTCGCCTGTCGGAGTCAAGCCGATAAATTCAGGATTGAACTGTTTGACGTATTTGCCGATGACTTCAGGCGTGTCGCGCTCGGGGTCGATGCTGACGAACACTACTTTCACATCTTTCGCCTGATCGCCCAACTGTTTCAATGTGTCGCTGTAAGTCAGCAATTCGGTCGGGCAAACGTCGGGGCAGTGTGTATAGCCGAAGGACAGGATCACGACTTTGCCTTTCAGGTCGCTTAAGCTGAACGGCTTGCCGTCGCCGTCGGTCAGCGTGAAATCGCCGCCGATGTCTTCTTTACGCATATCCGTTCCCGGACCTTGCGGTTTGGGAGCGGCAGCAGCATTAAGCGAGGTCGTTTCAGGGGAAGAAGCAGGCGTTGCGGCTGGGGCGGACGCTGTAGAAGAAGCGGCTGAAGCAGTCGTGGGATTTTGTTCCGGCGCTTTGGCTTCAGGTTTGCAGGCAGCAAGTGCGGTAAGGGCGAATGCGCCCAAAATGGCGGTACGGATTGCAGTAGGCATCATAAAAATTCTCCAATGCAAATATGGTGTGTAAACGTCGTCTGAAAATAAAAAATGAAACGAACGCCGTCATCTTAGCGCGTTTGCAACATTTAATATAGCGGTTTATGCCGTTTTTCGGCTGAAAATGAATGATGTTTGATATAAGTGGAAAGAGTAGGATGCGTCGGGAACAAAATAAAATAAATTTAATGTTTTTAAAAATCAAAAATATAAGCGATATATCTGCAAACAAAGCAAGATTTTGCTTTACAAGCCCGAATACGCCGCTATAATAGCGACTTCTTCACCAGCCCAGGTGGCGAAATTGGTAGACGCAGGGGACTCAAAATCCCCCGCCGCAAGGTGTGTCGGTTCGAGTCCGACCCTGGGCACCACAACAGCTTTTAGAGCGGTTATTTTTTTGTCTATCGTAGTCTAACGCCGTAAACCAAAGCCAAGACAGATAAGGTTTTCCGCTGGTTTCGGTGTCCATTTATCATCTAATCCCGCCTAATCCATCCTAATTGAAGTAACCGTTTTCAGGGGTATGATTTGGGGTTTCTGAAATAACCCCGAAAATATATCCCTAAAAATGCCCCTGAATGTCCGTCAATAAAGTAATCTCGGGTTAGGGTTGTATCTATAGTGGATTAACTTTAAACCAGTACGGTGTTGCCTCGCCTTGCCGTACTATCTGTACTGTCTGCGGCTTCGTCGCCTTGTCCTGATTTAAATTTAATCCACTATAAATGAAATCTCTTAATTTCAAAACATGGTTAGGCTTTTCCACTTAATTTGAGACCTTTGCAAAAATAGTCTGTTAACGAAATTTGACGCATAAAAATGCGCCAAAAAATCTTCAATTGACTAAAACCTTCCTAATATTGAGCAAAAAGTAGGAAAAATCAGAAAGGTTTTGCATTTTGAAAATGAGATTGAGCATAAAATTTTAGTAACCTATGTTATTGCAAAGGTCTCAATTTGTCTTTCTTGTCTTCTGATGCGGCAGATATGGAAAAGGTCGTCTGAAAACCACTTTTCATGGTTTTCAGACGACCTTTTATTTACAACTTATTTACAACGGGAAATTACAGCGAGCGGGCAACTTCGACGATGTCAAAGCATTCCAATTGGTCGCCTTCCATAATTTCGTTGTAGCCTTTAATCATCAAGCCGCACTCGAAGCCCATGCGGACTTCTTTGACGTCGTCTTTATAGCGTTTCAAAGAAGACAGTTCGCCGGTGTGGATGACCACGTTGTTGCGGATAAGGCGAATATGCGAATCGCGTTTGACCACACCGTCGGTAACCATACAGCCTGCGATGTTGCCAACTTTGGATACGCTGATAACCTGACGGATTTCAACCATACCGGTAATCTGCTCTTTCTCTTCCGGCGCCAGCATGCCGCTCATGGCTGCTTTGACGTCGTCGATGGCATCGTAAATGATGTTGTAGTAGCGGATTTCCACGTTTTCAGTTTCGGCAAGTTTGCGCGAAGAGGCATCTGCACGCACGTTAAAGCCGATGATGAACGCGCCTGAAGCGATGGCAAGGTTGACGTCCGATTCGGTAATGCCGCCGACGCCGCTGTGCAATACGTTCACTTTCACTTCGTCGGTGGACAGTTTTTTCAGGCTGCCCGCCAAAGCTTCGTAAGAACCTTGTACGTCCGCTTTGATAATGACTGACAAGGATTGGGCTTGGTTTTCGCCCATGTTGTTGAACATGTTTTCCAGCTTCGCCGCCTGCTGTTTGGCAAGACGCACGTCGCGGTATTTGCCTTGACGGAAGAGCGCGATTTCACGGGCTTTTTTCTCGTCTGCCAACACCATCGCGTCTTCACCGGCATTCGGCACGTCGGACAAGCCGAGGATTTCGACCGGAATAGACGGACCGGCTTCGTTGACGGCTTTGCCGTTTTCATCAACCATCGCACGGATTTTACCGAACGCGGTACCGGCAAGCAGCATATCGCCTTTTTTCAGCGTACCGCTTTGCACCAAGAGGGTGGCGACCGCGCCGCGTCCTTTGTCCAGACGGGCTTCGACGATGATACCTTTGGCAGGCGCATCGACAGGAGCAGTCAGTTCCAATACCTCGGCTTCGAGCAATACAGCTTCGAGCAATGCGTCGATATTGATGCCTTTTTTGGCGGAAACGTCGATAAATTGCACATCGCCGCCCCATTCGTCAGGTACGACTTCGTGTGCGGTCAATTCTTGGCGGATACGCTCAGGGTTGGCGGCTTCTTTATCGATTTTGTTCACGGCAACCACCATAGGCACGCCCGCTGCTTTAGCGTGGGCAATGGCCTCGATGGTTTGCGGCATCACGCCGTCGTCGGCTGCGACCACGAGAATCACGATGTCGGTTGCTTTCGCACCGCGCGCACGCATGGCGGTAAACGCTTCGTGACCCGGAGTATCCAAGAAGGTAATCACACCGCGCGGGGTTTCAACGTGGTATGCACCGATGTGCTGGGTAATGCCGCCCGCTTCGCCTTGTACCACTTTGGCGCGGCGGATGTAGTCCAGCAGCGAGGTTTTACCGTGGTCGACGTGACCCATGACGGTAACCACCGGCGGACGCGGCAATGCTTCGGCTTCAGCTGCTTCTACGCCTTCATCCAAGAATGCTTCGGGATCGTCGGCAGCGGCAGGTTTGCCGATGTGGCCGAGCTCTTCCACCACAATCAGGGCGGTGTCTTGGTCGATGGATTGGTTGATGGTCACCATCATACCCATTTTCATCAGGGCTTTGACCACTTCCACGCCTTTGACGGCCATTTTGTGCGCCAAATCGGCAACGGTAATGGTTTCAGGAACCAAGACTTCGTGTACGACGGGTTCGGTCGGCGCTTGGAAGGCGTGTTGGTTCGGCTCGAGTTTGAGTTTCTTACCTTTCTTGCCGCCGCGTACGCGTTCCTCATCACCGCCGCGTGCCGCATTACGGTCGCGACCGCCTTTACCGCCTTTGCCTTTGGCATTGCGGCTTTGACTGTCATCGTCGCGGTTGTGGCGGTCTTCTTTTTTCGCGCGCGCTGGATTGGCGGCTTTATTGTCGGCAGGTGCGGCTTTGGCTTTTTCGGCAGGTTTGCGTTGCTCACCGGCTTTAGCTTTGGCTTCGGCTGCGGGTTTGGCTTGTTGGTCTGCCTGTTGTTTCATGGCTTCTCGGCGCGCCTGACGCTCTTGTTTTTCTTTCAACAAGGCTTCCTGATGGGCACGCAAAGCGGCGGCGCGGCGTGCTTCTTCGTCGCGTTGCGCTTGCTCTTCCGCGCTGACCACAGGTTGCGGAGCGGCTGGAGCAGCGGGTTTTGCCGCTTTTTTCGCGTCTTTGCCTTTATTGCCTCTGTCTTGTTTAGGTTTTTTGCCTTCGGCAGGTTTTTCAGACGACCTTTGAGCAGGTTTGTCTTCAGCCTGAACTGCTTGTGTAGCAGGTTCTGCCGGTTTGTCGTCAGCTTTGTTTTCAACGGCTTGGGCTTCGGCAGTTTTTTCAGCTGCTTCAACAGGTTTCGCTTCTTCCGCTTTAGCCTTAGGCTCTGATTTAGCAGCTTTGGCAGCTTTCAGTTTCGCAACTTCTGCTTCGGCTTTCGCGCGCGCTTCGGCACGGGCGGCGGCTTTTGCTTCGGCTTTTGCCTGTTCTTCAGCTTGGTCTTTCGCTTCTGCCTGCTCGGCCTTTTGCGCCTCAGCTACTGCTTTGGCTTTAGCTTCGGCGGCAAGCTCTTCCGGTGAAGGAATCGTTACGGCGCGGCCGCGTTTGCGTTCGACTTTTACGCCGCCTACGGTGCTGACTTCGGTTTTTTTGCGGCGGATGCTGATGGTTCCCCCGTCATTGCCGTTTTTCTTTTTCAGATAGGCGTTCAGCAGTTGCTTGTCGTCCAGTGTCAAGGAATCGCTGCCGCTTTTTTTATTGACGCCGGCTTCTTTCAGTTGTTTCAACAAATCCTCGACGGGGCGTTTCAGTTCGGCGGCAAATTGTTCTACGGTTGTGTTACTCATCTGTACCCCCATTAGTTTTCTTCGGTAAACCAGTGTTCACGAGCGGCAAGAATAACTTTTTTCGCCGCTTCTTCATCTATACCGGTTATTTCAATCAGTTCGTCAACGGCCAGTTCCGCCAAATCGTCGCGGGTGGTCAGGCCGGCTTCCGCCAGTTTGCGGAGCATATCGGAATCTACGCCGTCCAAATTGCGCATGTCGTCTGAAACTTCTTCCAGCTTCTCTTCGGACGCAATCGCCATGGTCAGAATCGCATCGCGGGCGCGGTTGCGCAGGGTTTCGACAATTTCTTCGTCAAAGCCTTCGATGGCGAGCAATTCGGCAGCAGGGACGTAAGCGACTTCTTCCAGCGTAGCGAAACCTTCTTCCACCAAAATATCGGCGGTTTCGTCGTCGATGTTCAGATGCGCAGTGAAGAGGTCGCGGATGGCTGCGTCTTCGGCAGCAGTGCGTTCGTCCGCTTCTTCGACAGTCATGATGTTCAACTGCCAACCTGTCAAATCGGATGCCAAGCGCACGTTTTGACCGCCGCGACCAATAGCAAGAGCAAGCTGGTCTTCGGCAACGATCACGTCAACCGCGTGTTTGTCATCGTCAATCACGATGCGGCTGACTTCGGCAGGAGACAGCGCGTTCATCACGAACTCAGCAGTTTCAGACGACCACAGCACCACATCAATGCGCTCGCCTGCCAATTCGTTGCTGACGGCGTTCACACGAGAGCCGCGCACACCGATACAGGTGCCTTGCGGATCGATGCGTTGGTCGTTGGCTTTGACCGCCACTTTCGCACGTTGGCCCGGATCGCGCGCCACTTCGCGGATTTCCAACAAGCCGTCTGCAATTTCAGGCACTTCCATTTCGTACAGTTTTGCGAGGAAATCGCCCGAAGTACGGCTGAGGATAACTTGTTTGCGGCCGGTGTTGCCGATTTCGTCCACACGCAAAAACAGCGCGCGGATACGGTCGCCGCCGCGGAAGTTTTCGCGCGGAATCATTTGTTCGCGCGGAATTAGCGCGTCCAGCTTGCCCGGAACAACTTCGACGATGATGCCGTGGCGCTCTACGCGTTTTACCGTACCTGAAACGATGTCTTCCTTAACGGCAAGAAACTCGTTCAGATTTTGCTCGCGCTCGGCATCGCGGATGCGTTGCAGGATGATTTGTTTGGCAGTTTGCGCGGCTTGGCGGCCAAAGCCTTCGTTCGGCAGCGTTTCTTCGTAGTAGTCGCCGATTTGAATGTCGGTACCCGGAATTTCTTCTTGGATTTCTTCGATGGTTTTTTCCAGGTCGGGATAGGTGTAATCCTCGTCGGCAACAATCAGCCAGCGGCGGTAAGTATGGTATTCGCCGGTATCGCGGTCGATTTCGACGCGCACGTCCATATGCTCGCGGTCGGCTTTTTTCTTGGCTGCGGTAGAAAGGGCAAATTCCAATGCTTGGAACACCACTTCCGCTTCAACGTTTTTCTCGCTTGCCAACGCTTCGGCAAGTTGCAACATTTCGCGACTCATTTTTTAGAATCTCCAATATCAAGTTTTAAAATTTAAATTCGGGGCGCAGGCGGGCTTTATCGATATTATCCAAGCCGATTTGCGCGGTTTTGCCGTCGAAAGAGAGCGTTACGGTATCGTTTTCACAACCCTCGATGCAGCCGATAAAATTCTTTTGTCCGTCAACCGGCAGGCGGGTTTTGATTTTTGCCTGTTGTCCTGCAAAGCGCACGAAATCGGCGGCTTTTTTCAGAGGCCGGTCAAGGCCGGGGCTGGAAATTTCCAGATTTTTATAATCGATGTCTTCCACCATGAACACGCGGCTCAAATGATTGCTGACAGTCGCGCAGTCTTCGACGGTAATCCCGCCTTCTTTATCGATGAACACGCGCAGCGTGCCTTGCGCAGTCAGCTCGAAATCGACCAGTTCGTAGCCCAAACCCGGCAGGGTTTTTTCGAGAATTGTTTGAATATCCATGAATCTCCCGGAGTACATAAACAAAAAATGGCCCCGTGGCCATTTTTCGTCAAAATTGAAAAATTGACTTATTATAACCGCTTTCCACTCAAAAGAAAAGCGTTGATTTATCGCGGCTTTTTTCAGACGACCTCATAGAATGAATACGTCTAACGGCATAAAACCAAGCTTAAAATTGTTGACAAAAACGGTCGTCTGAAAAATTACCATTAAACCTTACCCATTGATAATCATCATTTTATTTCCAACCTTTCTTTTTCAGACGACCCCATTTCCCTTCCATACGGCTTGCACGAAGCACGCCGTCATTCTAAAATCCAAAGCTGTTATCATCGAAACAAAAAGGCCTCGCCATGTCCGCCCGCCCCATCTACAACTTTTCCGCAGGTCCCGCCGTCCTGCCCGAAGCCGTATTGCGTACCGCACAACAAGAAATGCTCGACTACAACGGCACAGGCTTCCCCGTCATGGCGATGAGCCACCGCTCGGAAATGTTCCTCAGCATCCTCCATCACGCCGAACAAGACCTGCGCACGCTGCTGAACATTCCCTCAAACTACAAAATCCTGTTCCTGCAAGGCGGCGCAACCACGCAATTCAACATGGTTGCCATGAACTTGGCACATGGCTTCCCGTCCGCCGACGCAGTGGTAACGGGCAACTGGAGCCGCATCGCCTACGAACAAATGAGCCGCCTGACCGATGCCGAAATCCGGCTGGCTGCGCACGGCGGCGAACAATTCGACTATACCGCCCTGCCGCCCGTCGAAACTTGGGACATAGACAAAAACTCCGCCTTCGTCCACTTCGTCATCAACGAGACCGTCAACGGCCTGCAATACCAAACCGTTCCCAAACTTTCAGACGACCTGCCGCCGCTCGTTTGCGATATGTCCAGCGAAATCCTCTCGCGCGAATTTGACGTTTCTGACTACGGGCTGATTTACGCGGGCGCACAGAAAAACATCGGCCCTGCCGGCGCAACCGTCGTCATCATCCGTGAAGACCTGCTCGACCGCTGCCCCGACAGCATTCCCGACGTCTTCAACTACCGTTCCCACATCAACCGCGACGGCATGTACAACACCCCGTCAACCTACGCCATTTATATGTCAGGTTTAGTCTTCCGCTGGCTGCTGACACAAGGCGGCGTGAAGAAAATCGAAGCCGTCAACAACATCAAAGCCCAAACGCTTTACGACGCCATCGACGGCAGCGGCGGCTTCTACGTCAACCGAATCCGCCCCGATGCCCGCTCGAAAATGAACGTCGTTTTCCAAACCACCTCAGCCGAACTCGACCGCCGCTTCGTCCTCGAAGCCGAACTGCAGGGTCTGTGCCTGCTCAAAGGCTATAAAACTGTCGGCGGCATGCGCGCCAGCATCTACAACGCCATGCCGCTCGAAGGCATACAGGCGTTGGCAGACTTTATGTGCGATTTCCAACGGCGTTACGGCTAAGGATTTTATTTCTATATATAAAGGTCGTCTGAAAATTTGCCGCGCTTGTTTTCAGACGACCTTTATATTGGAGGCGGCAGATTAACGGCCTCTATTTATGTAACGATTTTGGCACCTGTCGCATTGCTCTGCCTTTCAGCCGCATTTTCAAACATGGTGTTTCAATTCGCTTTGTGCTATAAAATCCGCTGTTTTAACTGATTCGAAAGAAAAAAATGGACGCTTTACACCTTCTCACCACACGTCGTTCATCTAAAAAACTGACTGCTCCCGCGCCGAACGCAGAGCAACTGGAAGCAATGCTGCAAGCCGCTACGCAGGTTCCCGATCACGGCAATATGCGTCCGTTCCGCTTCACCGTCATTCAAAGCGCGGAAGGATTGCAACGTTTTCGCGAAATTTTGTGCCAGACCGTTACCGAGTTGAATTTTGGCGACGATGTTATGAGAAAGGCCGAGCGGGTGGGCAATATGGCTCCGATGGTTATCGGCGTAACTTTTGCGCCTAATCGCGAAGTGGCGAAGCCCAAACCCGAATGGGAACAGATGTTGAGCGCGGGCTGTGCCGCCTACGGGTTGCAGCTTGCCGCTTCCGCGCAGGGCTTCGACAATGTGTGGATTACGGGAATGTGGGTCAACAGCCCGCTCTTGCGCGAAGCATTCGGTTGTTCGGACAAAGACAAGATTATCGGGCTGATGATGATCGGCTCTCCTGTGGAAGAAGGGGGCGGTGCGAAAAATACCGATTTGGAACAATTCGTAACGACTTGGTAAACGGTTTGCAATATAAACAGGTCGTCTGAAAACCGGGATTCAGGTTTTCAGACGACCTTTGGTTTTGGCAAAAGCCAAATCGACGGCTGCCTTTTCCGGCTTTGGGTAAAAGGCGTACAATCCGAATTCAAACGAACCGGAACGAATGGAAACGAATCCAGATGAAACCGAAAATACAGAGACACGAACATATCCTCACGCTCGTGCGCGAGCAACATTTCATGACGGTCGAGCAGCTTGCGGAAGCCTTGGACGTTACCCCGCAGACCATACGCCGCGATATACAGGAGTTGAGCGAAAGCGGTCAGTTGAAGCGTTACCACGGCGGGGCGTCTGTCGGCGATATTTCCGGCAGCGCGGCGCAGGGCAAGCGAACCCACTGTCAAAATGAAAAAAACGCCATCGCCCGCCTGATTGCCGCCCACATTCCCGACAATTCGTCGCTGTTTATCAGCATAGGCACGACGATGGAAGCTGTTGCTGCCGAGTTGGTCAAGCAGCGCAAAAACCTGCGGATTATCACCAACAATATTTACGTTGCCTCCATCACGTCCGCGCGCACCGACTACACCGTCATCATCACCTCCGGCGTTGTGCGCCCATTGGATGGCGGGATTACGGGCGTGGCGACGGTTGATTTTATCAATCAGTTTAAAGTCGATTATGCCGTCATGAGTACGCACGGTGTGGAAAGCGACGGCTCGCTGTTGGACTACGACTATAAAGAAGTCAGCGTCATGCAGGCGATGATGACCAATGCGCGGGTCAGGTATTTGGGTGTGGACCACAGCAAGTTCAACAGCAATGCCTTGGTCAGACTGGGCGATATCGGCTCGTTTGACAAAGTATTTACCGACCGCGTACCTGAAGCCGTCATGCAGAAGGTTTTGGGCGATGCGGGCGTAGAATGGCTGGTTGCCGAACCTGTGCCGCTTTGAGTGCGCCACTATAACGATAGAGTCAAGTCGGGTACAATAAAGTCCTTTTCAGACGACCCTTTATAGATACGTCGTATGAAACCCAATCCCTTCCCAATAAAGAACCATTATGCTCAATAAAGACCAATTCGCGGACAACCATTTCATCCGCACCATCATCGAAGAAGACCTCAAAAGCGGCAAACACGAAGCCATCCAAACCCGCTTCCCGCCCGAACCCAACGGCTACCTGCACATCGGCCACGCCAAATCCATCTGCCTGAACTTCGGTTTGGCGTACATTTACGACGGCTTGTGCAACCTGCGTTTCGACGATACCAACCCCGAAAAAGAAAACGACGAATACGTCAACTCCATTAAAGAAGACGTCGAATGGCTCGGTTTCCATTGGGCAGGCGAGCCGCGTTTCGCTTCCAATTATTTCGACCAGCTTTACGACTACGCCGTCGGTTTGATCAAAGACGGCAAGGCGTATGTCGATGATTTGACGCCCGAAGAAATGCGCGAATACCGCGGCACGCTGACCGAAGCGGGTAAAAACAGTCCTTACCGCGACCGCAGTATCGAAGAAAACCTCGACCTGTTCACACGCATGAAAAACGGCGAGTTCCCCGACGGCAGCAAAACCCTGCGCCTGAAAATCGACATGGCGGCAGGCAACATCAATATGCGCGACCCCGTCATCTACCGCATCCGCCGCGCCCATCACCACAACACCGGCGACAAATGGTGCATCTACCCGATGTACGACTACACGCACTGCATTTCCGATGCCATCGAAGGCATCACGCATTCCTTGTGTACGCTCGAATTTGAAGCCCACCGCCCGCTGTACGACTGGGTGTTGGACAACATCCCCGCGCCGCACGCCACCCGCCCGCGCCAATACGAGTTTTCCCGTTTGGAGCTTTTGTATTCCATCACCTCCAAACGCAAACTGAACCAACTGGTTTCAGAAGGTCATGTTTCCGGCTGGGACGACCCGCGCATGCCGACCATTTCCGGTATGCGCCGCCGCGGCTACACGCCCGAAGGTCTGCGCCTGTTTGCCAAACGCGCCGGTATTTCCAAATCTGAAAACATCGTCGATATGAGCGTATTGGAAGGCGCGATTCGCGAAGAGCTGGAAAACTCCGCCCCGCGCCTGATGGCGGTCTTGAACCCGCTCAAAGTAACACTGACCAACTTTGAAGCCGGCAAAACCCAAAGCCGCCGCGCCGCGTTCCACCCCAATCACGAAGAAATGGGCGAGCGCGAAATCCCCGTGTCCCAAACCATTTACATCGAAGCAGACGACTTTGCCGAAAATCCGCCCAAAGGCTTCAAACGCCTGACACCGGGCGGCGAAGTACGACTGCGCCACGGCTATGTGATCAAGTGCGACGAAGTCGTGAAAGACGCAGCGGGCAACGTTGTCGAACTCAAATGCAGCATCGACCACGACACCTTGGGCAAAAATCCCGAAGGCAGAAAAGTCAAAGGCGTGATTCACTGGGTTTCCGCCGAACACGCCGCCGAAATCAAAGTCCGCCTGTACGACCGACTTTTTACCGTCGAGCGTCCCGATGCCGTGCGCGGCGAAGACGGCAACTATCTGCCGTTCACCGATTTCCTCAACCCTGAGTCCGTCAAAGAAATCACCGCCTACGCCGAACCCGCAGCCAAAAACCTGCCTGCTGAGAGCCGTTGGCAGTTTGAGCGTCTGGGCTATTTCGTGACCGACCGCAAAGACCACAGCCCCGAGCATCCCGTGTTCAACCGTACGGTCACGCTGAAAGACTCTTGGCAGCCCAAGTAATCTGTTTGCAACAGCGATATTGGAAGGTCGTCTGAAAACTTGAAATTTGGTTTTCAGACGACTTTTGGCTTAGGGGGCAGACCAGTTTGCCATAGGTGTTTATGGTTCAGAATGCCATCGGAGAGGCAAAGCTGCTGCGGTGGACAGTGTCTCTTTAGATGAGATGGTTGAAGTCATCGGTTCTCAGAGTGGGCGGTATGTATGGAGAAACCAGTATTCTGTCGCTTTACCTGAAATCAAGGCGGGTGATTTTTATAATGTTTGAAAGCATAAAGTAAATGGATTTAGTTCTATTCGTACTGTCTGAGATTTCATTGTTTTGTCTTGATATATAGTGGATTAAATTTAAACCAGTACGGCGTTGCCTCGCCTTAGCTCAAAGAGAACGATTCTCTAAGGTGCTGAAGCACCAAGTGAATCGGTTCCGTACTATTTGTACTGTCTGCGGCTTCGTCGCCTTGTCCTGATTTTTGTTAATCCACTATAAATTAACCTGCCAAAATGAAAAGGTCGTCTGAAAAGTTTCAGACGACCTTTTGTTTAAGCTGTCATCAGCTTAGTTTGCCGTGGCATTGTTTGTATTTCAGACCGCTGCCGCAAGGGCAGGGGTCGTTGCGGTGAACGATACGGCCTTGGGCGGTCAGCGCTTCGGGGCTGAAGTCCGTTCCGTCGGGGTCGAACGCTTCGGTAACCAAATCGGTTTGGGATTGGCCGAGCAGTTCTTCCATGTCGGGTGCTTCGGAGTGGATGGTTTGGATGCCGACAGGCGCGGGTTCGGCAATTTCTTCTACGTCGGTATTGCGCTCGATTTGGACGGAGGCTAAGAGGGAAGCGGTTTGATGCTTGATACCGCGCCACAGATTTTCAAACATGGCGAAGGCTTCGCGTTTGTATTCCTGTTTCGGATTTTTCTGGGCATAGCTGCGCAGGTGTATGCCTTGGCGCAGGTAGTCCATAGCGGCAAGGTGTTCGCGCCATTGCAGGTCGATGACTTGCAGCATGACGTTGCGTTCGAAATCCGCCATCGGTTTTTTACCGACCAACTCGACTTTTGCCGCGTATTCTTCTTCAACACGTTTAATCAGGCGCTCTTTGATGTCCTGATTGTCCAAGGTGGTGTCTGCCTTGAGCCACGACTGGATGTCTTCGTGCAGGCGGAACTCGGCGGCAAGCTGGCTTTCGAGCCCAGGGGTGTCCCATTGCTCTTCCATGCTGTCGGGCGGAATGTGCAGATCGACCAAATCGCTGATGACTTCTTCGCGGATTTGTTTGGTCAGATCGCTGACGTCTTTGCTGTTGAGGATTTCGTTGCGTTGGTGGTAGATGACTTTGCGTTGGTCGTTGGCAACGTCGTCGTATTCCAATACTTGTTTACGCATGTCGAAGTTGCGGCCTTCGACTTTGCGTTGCGCGCCTTCGATTTGACGGGTCAACATGCCGTGTTCGATAGCGACGCCGCGTTCCGGCGCAAGGCGGTTGAGGATGGCGGCGGCGCGGTCGAGCGCGAAGAGGCGCAGCAGCGGGTCTTCAAACGAGAGGTAGAAGCGGCTGGAGCCCGGGTCGCCCTGACGGCCTGCGCGTCCGCGCAATTGGTTGTCGATACGGCGGCTTTCGTGGCGTTCGGTACCGATGATATGCAGACCGCCTGCTGCGACCACTTGGTCGTGTTCTGCCTGCCAGCCGTTTTCAAGGGCGGCGATTTGTGCGGCTTTTTCTTCGTCGCTCAGGTTTTCATTGGACTGGATGGCTTCGATTTGATGTTTGAGGCTGCCGCCGAGAACGATGTCGGTACCGCGGCCCGCCATGTTGGTCGCGACGGTAATGGCGCCGACTTTACCGGCTTGGGCGACAATCAGGGCTTCGCGTTCGTGTTCTTTGGCGTTAAGGACGTTGTGCGGCAGTCCGGCTTTTTGCAGAAGATGAGAGACCAGCTCGGAGTTTTCGATGCTGGTGGTACCGACGAGGACGGGTTGTCCGCGTTTGTAGCATTCTTCGATGTCTTTGACGACGGCTTCGAATTTTTCTTCGGCAGAACGGAAAATCTGGTCGTTGAAGTCTTTACGCTGTACAGGGCGGTTGGTCGGGATGATGACGGTTTCGAGGTTGTAGATGCTTTGAAACTCGAAAGCCTCGGTATCGGCGGTACCGGTCATGCCGGAGAGCTTGGTGTACAGGCGGAAATAGTTTTGGAAGGTGATGGAGGCGAGGGTTTGGTTTTCGCGTTTGATTTCCACGCCTTCTTTGGCTTCGACGGCTTGGTGCAAACCTTCGGACCAGCGGCGGCCGGACATCAGACGACCTGTAAATTCGTCCACGATGACGATTTCGCCGTCTTGGATGACGTAGTGTTGGTCTTTGTGGAACAACGTATGCGCGCGCAGGGCCGCCATGAGGTGGTGCATCAGGGCGATGTTGGCGGCGGAGTAGAGGGAGTCGTTTTCTTGCAGCAGCCCCATTTGAATCAGGATTTGCTCGGCGTGTTCATGACCCGCTTCGCTCAAGATGACTTGGTGTGCTTTTTCATCGACCCAGTAATCGCCTTCGCCTTCTTCGGTTTCTTGGCGGATGAGGTGCGCGGGAAGGCTGTTCATGATTTGGTACAGCTGGATGTTGTCATCCGCCTGGCCGGAGATAATCAGCGGGGTGCGCGCTTCGTCAATCAAAATGGAGTCCACTTCGTCCACTACGGCAAAATTCAATTCGCGCTGAACTTTGTCGTATTGGTCGGTTACCATATTGTCGCGCAGGTAGTCGAAGCCGAATTCGTTGTTTGTACCGTAGGTGATGTCGGAGCCGTAGGCGTTTTGACGGTCAAACGGCTGCATATCGGCGATGATGACGCCGACGGTTAAGCCGAGGAAGTTGTAGAGCGGCGCCATAATGCCCGCGTCGCGCGAGGCAAGATAGTCGTTGACGGTAACGACGTGCACGCCTTTGCCGGACAGGGCGTTGAGGTAGACGGCAAGGGTGGCGACCAAGGTTTTACCTTCACCGGTACGCATTTCGGCGATTTTGCCGTCGTGCAGTACCATACCGCCGATAAGCTGTACGTCGAAGTGGCGCATACCGAGTACGCGGCGGGACGCTTCGCGGCAGACGGCGAAGGCTTCGACCAAGATGTCGTCCAGAGTTTGACCGTCGGCAAGACGTTGTTTGAATTCGGCTGTTTTAGCCTGTAAATCCGCATCGCTCAAGGCTTTCATTTGTTCTTCGAGTGCGTTGATTTTGGCAACGGATTTACGGTATTGTTTCAACAGCCGGTCGTTGCGGCTGCCGAAGATTTTCTTAGCAATGTTTGTTAGCATGAAATAGTTCCTGCGCCTGATATAAAATAATGGCGAAACGGGGATTTTAACACAAGCCTCGCGGCAAGGCAGTCATGCCGTTTGAAATAAAGGCAGTTTTACCGGATTTCAATCTTGATAATACAACCGTACATTTTGAAAAGGTCGTCTGAAACATATGAATTTGGAACAATTAGGCAAACGGGATACGCGGTTGGCAGGATTGTTGCAGCAGTCGCAACAATGGCGCAGGCTGGATGCGGCAGTCAAACGCATCCTTCCGGCAAACCTGCATCCGCACTTTCAAACCGCCTGCATCGAAGAGGGCAGGCTGGTGTTGCTGGCGGCAAACGGTATGGCTGCCTCGCGTCTGAAAATGATATTGCCCGCGCTTGTGCCGCAGCTTCAGGAATTGAACGCGGGTATTCAAGATGTGGCGGTTAAAGTCGTGCCGAAGCCGCCGGCACAACCCAAGGTCAACAGTCTGCATTTGAGCGGGGCGGCATTGGAGAGTTTTGATGCGGCGGCGGCAAAATTGGAAGACAAGCATCCTGAATTGGCTGCCGCGCTGGCGGAGTTGGTGCGCAAACACAGCCGCTGATTGGGAATAGTTGCGAGGTTTGTTAATTAGAGTTAAAAAATATTTCATCCGACTGATAAGGTCTAATACTAAAGAAATAGGACATAAACAGTAGGCATTCTTAATTGTGTAAACTGAGGTAAAACAGCCGCCAAGCTTTGGATTTGTTTGATTTCTTGTAGCAGAATACAGCTTCATTTCTATCCTTCTTCCACTTGCAAATATCAAGACCGATATCGGTTTATTAATATATTCGCAGGTTTTATTTTGTGGAACTTAACATATTCTCACCATATCATTAGGAGATAAACATGAAAGCTTATTTGGCTCTGATTTCTGCTGCCGTTATCGGCTTGTCCGCTTGTTCGCAAGAGGCTTCAAAACCTGCCGAACCCGCTGCTCCGACTGCATCTGCTGCTTCTGAAGCCGCACCAGCAGCCCCCGCAGAAAGCGCGCCGCCTGCCGATGCGCCTGCTTCCGAAGCGGCTCCTGCCGATAATGCTGCTGCACCTGCCGCAGGCAACTGCGCGACTACTGTCGAATCCAACGACAATATGCAGTTCAACACTAAAGACATTCAAATCAGCAAAGCTTGTAAAGAATTCACCATCACCCTGAAACACACCGGTACCCAACCTAAATCAGGCATGGGTCACAATATCGTGATTTCCAAAGCAGAAGACATGGATGGCGTATTGAAAGACGGCGCCTCTGCCGGTGCCGAAGCCGACTATGTAAAAGCCGGTGATGCCCGTATCGTGGGTCATACCAAATTGATCGGCGGCGGCGAAGAGACTTCTGTAACCGTTGATCCTGCAAAACTGGCGGACGGCAGCTACAAATTCTACTGCTCATTCCCAGGACACGGCGCTTTGATGAAAGGCGACGTTACTTTGGTGAACTAAGCCGCCTTAAGCGTCCGAATACAGACAGCCTGCTTTATGCAGGCTGTTTTGTTATAAAATGGTCGTCTGAAAAGTACTCATTGAGAACACAACCATGAATCCGTTTGAAACTAAAAGCGTTACCTTTGCCGAACCGATTGAAATGCTGTATGCCTGCCACGGCAAAGTGCGCCGTTTCTGCGGCCAAGTCGACATGCTGTCGGACTACATCGCCGAAAACGGCTGCAATCAGATTGTTTTGCAAACCATCCGTCAAATCGCTCAGTATTTCAACGTTGCCGCGCCGCTGCACCATGAAGACGAAGAAGAAAACTTCTTCCCGCTGCTGCTGCAATACGCGCCGCAAGCCCAAGAAAGCGTGAGCGAGCTTTTGCGCCAACATGTGAGCCTACATGGCAACTGGGATGCCGTGGCTGCCGAATTTGCCAAACTCGAAGCAGACAACGCCTATATCCCCGATGCGGAAGCGTTCAAACGCTTTGTGGCAGGTTACGATGTGCATCTGGCGATTGAAGAGCCTTTGTTCGACATGGGCAAAACCTTTATCCCCAAAGAAAAACTGACCGAAATCGGCGAAATCATGGCGGCGCGCCGGCGCAAATAAGGTCGTTTACAGATTGCCGTTTCTTCAAACAAAGGTCGTCTGAAAACTTGAAAACAGATTTTCAGACGACCCCAGTATCCCCCGTAACACAACCACGTCGTCTGAAAAGGAAGCAAACCATGCTGACGCCCAAAAGCTGCGATTTGTTCAATATCCCGTTTTTCCAGTTTGCCCAGCTCAAAAAATACCAGCCCGAAAGCATTCCGCAAATCAAAGCCGACTACAAGGAAAACTGGCAGATATGGCAGCAGCTGATACAGCAGGTCGCCGCAGATTTGGGCGAACCTTTCGCCCCACCGCATATCGAACGCTGGTGTAACGGCTGGCAGGTTCGCGCCCATTTCTTCGCCTACTTCAAATACGCCCAATACAAAAACTCCGCCGCGATTTTATCGATTTTATTGAACCGCCGCCGCCTGAGCGTCAGCTTGGACTGGCATTGCTACAAAGCCGACGTATCGCCGATTGCGCTGCCCGAATACAACCGCTGGCTGGATGATTTCGATACCGAAAAATACGCCGCATTCGATATGTGGCACGGCGCGGAAAGCGAATATGACGACTACCGTACCGTCGCACAGCAAAGCGAATCCGACCGAAAACTGCAAAACGACGAAGACTTTTTCTGCATCGGCAAACACATCGAGCGCGACGATTTGGGCAAACAGGATGTAGCAAAATGGATAGCCGAAACGGTGAAAGATTTGCTGCCGCTTTATGAAGCCTGTCATGGGGGATAAAGACGGTTTCTGTCCGAATGTGCCGCAGGTTAAAATAGGAAAAACGCACATCGTCATTCCCGCTCCGATGAGAGGCCGAAACAGGTACTTCATTTAAATTTGCCCTGTCAAACATATCCTGCTGTTTCCGTTTTTCAGACGACCTTTAAGCACTTGGCGGTCGTCTGAAAACTTGTTATATCGAACAACAATCTTAAATCATGAACGAAAAACTCCCTCCCGACGCGCTCATCGAAGCCGCGCTTTTGACCCAAACCGAACCCCTAAACGAAAAATCCATGCGCGAATTGTGTGTGCCGCCGCTGTCGCAGGACAAATTAATTGATGTATTGGCGCAGTTGAAAACGCGTTGGCAGGATAGGGCGTTGCAACTGGTGCATACGCACGAGGGCTGGCGGTTTCAGATTGCGCAGGCGGCTTTCGAGCGGCTGGGCAGCCTTCAGGAACAGCGTGCACCGCGTTATTCCCGCGCTGTGATGGAAACGCTAGCGATTATTGCCTACCAGCAGCCGGTTACGCGAGGCGACATCGAGGGCATACGCGGCGTGGCGGTGTCGCAGAACGTGATGCAGACCTTGCAGGACAGGGGCTGGATTGAAGTGATCGGGCATCGTGATTCGATCGGGCGGCCTGCATTGTGGGCGACGACGGAAACATTTTTGAGCGATTTGCAGTTGGACAGCTTGGAAGAGCTGCCGCCACTGACGGAATTAGGCGAATTGGTGTTGCCCGATTTGGTGGAAACGCCGCCGACGGGCGATGAGGAAGAGCCTGCGGAAGAGTCTGAAAATGCGGGCAGGTTGGTCAACTGAATTGAGAGGGGGTCGTCTGAAAGGGTTTTCAGACGACCTTTCGTGTCTTGGGTGCTGCTTTGCCATTTGCAGGTCGGGCATGAATGCCGACCTGAGGTATTGGTTTTTATAGTGGATTAACTTTAAACCAATACGGCGTTGCCTCGCCTTGCCGTACTATTTGTACTGTCTGCGGCTTTGTCGCCTTGTCCTGATTTAAAGTTAATCCACTATAATACGACATCCGTCATCGTCATCAGCCGTCATTCCCGCGCAGGCGGGAATCCATTTTTGAAATTCAGAAACTGTTCTTCAAATCAAGGTTTCTCAAGTTTTACGATGGATTCCCGCCTGCGCGGGAATGACGGAATGGGGCGACATGCTGTATTCAAAGTTAAGTATGTTTGCAATAGCCGCAAAATGTAGCGTAGGTTTTCCCGCGAAAATACTTGATTGTCCGATTCCAAATTTGCTTGGCTGATTTTGCAGGCAAAGTTCAAGCTGCGGCGTGGTGGGATTGCGAAAGGTCGTCTGAAAAACCCGAATCCGGTTTTTCAGACGACCTTTCGTGTTTTGAGCGTTGCTTTGCCGTTTGCAGGTCGGGCATGAATGTTGACCTAGTGTATTGGTTTTTAATACGACATCCGTCATCGTCATCAGCCGTCATTCCCGCGCAGGCGGGAATCCATTTTTGAAATTCAGAAACTGTTCTTCAAATCAAGGTTTCTCAAGTTTTACGATGGATTCCCGCCTGCGCGGGAATGACGGAATTGGATGACATGCTGCATTCAAAGTTAAGTATGTTTGCAATAGCTGCAAAATGTAGCGTAGTTTTCCCGCGAAAATACCTGATTGTCCGATTCCAAATCTGATTGGCTGATTTTGCAGGCAAAGTTCAAGCTGCGGCTTGGTGGGATTGAGAAAGGTCGTCTGAAAAACCCGAATCCGGTTTTTCAGACGACCTTTTATGTGTTTACGCCTTATTTGAACACTTATTCCTTACGCTGCAAAACGGCGGCGAAGAATCCGTCGGTTTGGTGTTTTGCCGAATCGAGGCGCAGGTATTTGCCGGTGTCCAAATCGATTTTCAAACCGGCGAGCAGCTCGGCGCAGTCGAGGAGTTCGTATTCCGGATGTTCTTCCAAAAAGCGTTCGACCTGCATTTCGTTTTCTTCGGGCAACACGCTGCAAGTGGCGTAAACCAGCCTGCCTTGCGGTTTGACCAGTTTGGAGGCGGCATCGAGGATGCTGTGTTGCTGCTCCAAAAGTTTGGCGACGGTTTCGGGCGACTGGCGGTATTTGAGGTCGGGGTTGCGGCGCAGCGTGCCTAAACCTGAGCAGGGGGCATCGACTAAAACGCGGTCGGCTTTGCAGGTCAGTCGGGCGATGCGGCTGTCGTGTTCGCTGCTGATGCGTTCGGGGTGGATGTTGGTCAGTCCGGCACGGGTCATGCGGGGCTTGAGGTTGGCAAGGCGTTTTTCGGCGATGTCGAAGGCGTAGATTCTGCCTTTGTTTGCCATTTGCGCGCCGACGGCGAGGGTTTTGCCGCCTGCGCCGGCGCAGAAATCGACGATGATTTCGCCGCGTTTGGCACCGACAAGCAGGGCGAGGAGCTGGCTGCCTTCGTCTTGAACTTCAAGCGTGCCGTCTAAAAACAATTCGTGTTTGTTGAGGGCGATTTTGTTTTTCAGGCGGATGCCCCAAGGGGAATAGGGCGTGGCTTCTGCATCGGGGCTTTCGGCTTGAAGCAGGGGCAGCACTTTGTCGCGTCTGCCTTTGAGCGTGTTGACGCGGATGTCGAGCGGCGCGGCTTGGTTGATGCTGCGGCCGAATGCGAGGATTTCTTCCTCGTTAAAATGAAAATGTTTTTGCAGTTGCGCCACCAGCCATTGCGGCAATTCGGCGGCGGTATGGAGGTCGTCTGAAAATTCGGTTTTGCGTGCTTTGAGGCTGCTGAGGAACTCAGTTTCTTCTTCGTCGAGCAGGTCTTTGATTTGGCTGATGTTGGTGCTTCTGCCGAGGACGAGTGCGGCAAGCGCGGCTTTGCGCGGCTGGGCGTGCGGACGGCGCAGGACGGCACTTATTTTTTGATAATGGCGCAGGGCGGCGAAGGCGGTTTCGGCGATTTCGTGGCGGTCTTGCCTGCCGAGTTTTTTGTGTTTGTGGAAGTAGCCGGACAAAACGGCATCGGCAGGCTGTTTGAAGGTCAGCATTTCAGCCAGCACTTTGGCGGTATGGTCGAGTTGGATCGGGGTCATGGTGTGTTCGCAATCGGGGGAAAGGCTTGGATTATACTGGAAAGGTCGTCTGAAAACGTTGAATCGGGTTTCAAACGACCTGCTCGGACTACACAATCCGCGCCATCAGTAAATCGTGCATATTCAGCGCGCCGGTCAGCACGCCGTCGGCGTCGGTTACCAAAAGCCCGTTGACATGGTTTGCCTGCATGACTTTCAGGGCTTCGGTGGCAAGGCGTTCGGCGGGGATGGTTTTGGGGGAAGGATGCATGATTTCATCGACGGTCAGCCCGTCAAAGCGGTCACGCTGTTGGAACAGGCGGCGCAAATCGCCGTCGGTGAACACGCCTTTCAGACGACCTTCGTTGTCCGTTACCGCGAGCATGCCCAAGCCTTTTTCGCTCATGCTGACGATGGCTTCTTTTAAGGGCGTGCCGAGCCGGACGGCGGGCAGGGCGTCGTCTTTGTGCATAATGTCTGCCACGCGTAAAAGCAGGCGTTTGCCGAGGCTGCCGGCGGGGTGGCTCAAGGCGAAGTCGTCGGGCGTGAACGCGCGTGCACGCAAAAGGACGACCGCCAGCGCATCGCCCAAAGCCATGACGGCGGTCGTACTGGTGGTCGGGGCAAGTCCCAGCGGGCAGGCTTCTTTGGAAACCGACGCCGTGATGTGGATGTCGGCATGACGCGCCATGGTCGAGTCGGGGCGGGCGGTGATGCAGATTAGGGTGATGTTTTTGCGTTTGAGCGCGGGAATGATGGCGGCGATTTCGTCGCTTTCGCCGGAATTGGAAATCGCGACGACGACATCGTTGTCCACAATCATGCCCAAGTCGCCGTGTGCCGCTTCCGCAGGATGGACGAAAAACGCGGGTGTGCCGGTCGAAGCCATGGTCGCCGCTATTTTGCGCCCGATATGTCCCGACTTGCCCATGCCTGTAATGACGACCCTGCCTTTGCAATGCAACAGCGCGTCTGCCGCGTGGACGAATTGTTCGTCCAATTCCGCCGCAATTTCGCGCAAGCCGTCCGCTTCGGTGTGCAACACTTCGCGCGCCCAATCGAGATATTGACCGTTTCCTGCCATAAATGAATGCCTTTTTGTGTTCGTCTTATAGTGGATTAACTTTAAACCAGTACGGCGTTGCCTCGCCTTGCCGTACTATCTGTACTGTCTGCGGCTTCGTCGCCTTGTCCTGATTTTTGTTAATCCACTATATATCGTTTTGGACATGATGAAATGCCCTAATAAACTATCCAAATTTGCCGAATAAGGGTAGCATTACCGTCTGCTTTGCAAATAACCTATATTTAAAGGAATCAGAGATGACTATTTTATCGGACGTTAAAGCATTAGGACAACAAATCTGGCTGGACAACCTTTCCCGCTCGCTCGTGCAAAGCGGCGAATTGGCGCAAATGTTGAAACAAGGCGTGTGCGGCGTAACTTCCAATCCCGCCATCTTTCAAAAAGCCTTTGCCGGCGACGCGCTTTACGCCGATGAAGTCGCCGCCCTCAAGCAGCAAGACCTCAGCCCCAAACAACGCTACGAAACCATGGCGATAGCCGACGTACAGGCAGCCTGCGACGTTTGCCTTGCCGAACACGAATCCACCGGCGGCAAAACCGGTTTCGTCAGCCTCGAAGTTTCCCCCGAGCTTGCCAAAGACGCGCGAGGCACGGTAGAAGAAGCACGCCGCCTCCATGCCGCCATCGCGCGTAAAAACGCCATGATTAAAGTTCCCGCCACCGATGCAGGTATCGAAGCACTCGAAACCCTCATCGCTGACGGCATCAGCGTGAACCTGACCCTGCTGTTCTCACGCGCCCAAACCCTCAAAGCCTACGCAGCCTACGCGCGCGGCATCGCCAAACGTTTGGCAGCCGGACAAAGCGTTGCCCATATCCAAGCCGTCGCCAGCTTCTTCATCTCCCGCGTGGACGGCGCGCTGGACGCAACGCTGCCCGACCACCTCAAAGGCAAAATTGCCATCGCCCTTGCCAAAGCCGCCTACCAAGACTGGGCGCAATACTTCGGCAGCCCCGAATTTGCCGCGCTGGAAGCCAAAGGCGCAAACCGCGTGCAGCTCTTATGGGCATCCACAGGCGTCAAAAACCCCGCCTATCCCGACACGCTCTACGTTGACAGCCTGATCGGCGCGCACACCGTCAACACCGTCCCCGACGCCACCCTCAAAGCCTTCATCGACCACGGCACCGCCAAAGCCACGCTGACCGAAGGAATCGACGAAGCGCAAGCGCAGCTTGCCGAAACCGCTGCGCTCGGCATAGACGTAGAAACCCTCGCCAACCGCTTGCAGGAAGACGGTTTGAAACAGTTTGAAGAAGCCTTCGACAAACTGCTCGCCCCGCTGGCTTGATTGTCAAACCGCGGGTAAGGCTTGCGGTTTGCAGATATAAAAGGTCGTCTGAAAACCTGAATCTCGGTTTTTCAGACGACCTTTTTCATTTTTATGGCTTATTTCAAAGCCGTTTTCCAGTCCAAGCCGCCGAGGGAGGAGACTTGAGTGATGCTGTGGTCGGCGAGGTTGATGGCGGTCAGTTCGCCGCCCCAAAGTGCGCCGGTGTCGAGGGAGAGGATGTTGTCGGTGTTCATAAAGCCCAGCGAAGACCAGTGGCCGAAGACGATGGTGTGGCTGAGGTTTTGCCTGTTTGGGGCTTTAAACCAAGGGCGCAGGTTCGAGGGCATTTTTTTGAGGGTGGATTTGTAGTCGTAGTCGAGTTCGTTTTTCAGCGTCAGCGCGCGCATTCGGGTGAAGACGTTGACAATCATGCGCAGGCGGTCGTAGCCGGTCAGGTCTTCGCTCCATTCGGCGGGTTTGTTGCCGTACATTTTGGAGAAAAACTTTTTGTATTTTTTGCCGCGCAGTTCGGCTTCGGTTTCGCTGGCGAGCAATTCGGCGCGGGCGATGGTCCACTGCGGTAGGATGCCGGCGTGAACCATAACGTGGCGGACGCCTTTGATCAGCAGGGGTTGGAAACGCAGCCAGTCGAGCATTTTTTTGCTGGCGGGGTGTGTGAGGATGGGTGTGATGGTGTCGCTGCGTTTGACCGTGCCTTCACCGTAGCCGACGGCGAGCAGGTGCAGGTCGTGGTTACCGAGAACCATGCGCACGCTGCTTTCGTGTTCCATGCAGAATTGGAGGACTTCGAGGGATTTGGGGCCGCGGTTGACGATGTCGCCGACGAGCCAGAGGGTGTCTGTGCCGTGGTTGAAGTTGATTTTGTCGAGCAGAAGGGTGAATTCGTCGAAGCAGCCTTGAATATCGCCGATTGCGTAGTGTGCCATTGTTGTTATTGTCCGATTGTGTGTGGTGTTTCAGACGACCTTTGGCTTGAGGGAGGTCGTCTGAAAACGGGTTGCGTGTCTTATGCGTTCAGTACCAGCACGGCTTCGGCTTCGACCTGTACACCTTTGGGCAGGGAGGCGACACCGACGGCGGCGCGGGCGGGGAAGGGTTCTTGGATGAACTCTGCCATGACTTCGTTGAAGACGGCAAAGTTGGCAAGGTCGGTCAGGTAGGCGTTGAGTTTGACGATGTCGGCCAGTGTGCCGCCTGCGGCTTCGGCAACGGCTTGCAGGTTCTGAAAGACCTGGCGTGCTTCGGCGCGGAAGTCGCCGTTGCCGGCAACGGTCATGGTGACGGGATCTAGAGGGATTTGACCGCTCATGTAAACAGTGTCGCCCGCGCGGACGGCTTGGCTGTATGCACCGATGGCGGCGGGGGCTTTGTCAGTGTGAATGATGGTTTTGGACATGATTTTCTCCTGTTGTCGGGGTCGTCTGAAAGATGGAAACTTTGATGAAAACGGTGGTGATTATCGTATAAAACCGAGGGATTGTGTAGGGTATAGATAGTTTCAGACGACCTTTGGTTAAATAAATTTGAATGGGAATAGAATTATAGTGGATTAACTTTAAACCAGTACGGCGTTGTCTCGCCTTGCCGTACTATCTGTACTGTCTGCGGCTTCGTCGCCTTGTCCTAATTTAAATTTAATCCACTATATATCGCATGTACTTCACTCATTTGCGAAAACCGCCCGAAGTTTGGACGCTTCGGGCGGTTTTATTATGAGGGATGCGGGAATTAGAATTTCACGCGCACACCGGCGGAGAGTTCGTGAGAGTGTACTTTTACGCCTTCGAATTTGCCCCAGTAGTTGTAGCGGTAGCCGGCATCCAAAGCGACGTTTTCGGTAATGTCATAGCCTACACCTGCCAGTGCGCCTACACCGGTTTTGGTTTTGCGGTAAGTTTCAGTTTCGCTGTACGTGGCAGTTTTGAAATGATTATCAAAAGAAACACGGTTAACGCCAACACGCGCACCAACATAAGGCTTAACAGGAGAATTTAAGTCAAAATCATAAATTGCTGATACGCCTACGCTTTGGAATTTCACTTTATAGTCTGAAGATGACAAAGAATTTTCTTCATGCAATTTAAAATTCTTATAGTGGGTGTAGTCGGCGGCTACGCGGAAGTCGCCGAAGTCGTAGCCTGCGGACAGGCGTGGGCTGAAGCCTTTTACTTTACCACTGTCTTCGCCTGTTTTGGCTTTTACGGTTGAATGGCCTACATCGCCTTGAACGTAGAAACCACGGCTGTCATCTGCCAGCGCAACAGTAGAGACAGAGAGCGCAACCAGTGCAGTCAATACTTTTTTCATGTTTGTGTCCTTGATTGGAATTGGTAAGGGGTAGTGCCGCCGAGAGTTAATCATGATAGGCGGCTAATCAGATTGTATTTTATTATGATAAAACAAACAACATGAAAAATGTCCGCTATGACTTAGGGCAATAGCCTGCGGATGTTACGGTTTGGCGTAACAAGGTGTCTGAAAAAATCTAATCCTACAAAAAGCATTGCAATAAATCGTTTAAAAACAACCGTCCCTGCTCAGTCGGGCGGAATACGGTCGGGTCGGTTTCCAGCAAGCCTTTTTGCCTAGCCGTTTCGATTTGCGCCATGATTTTGGCGGCGGGTATGCCTGTGCGTTCCTGCAACATCGCGGCAGGTACGCCGTCGGTCAGGCGCAGGGCGTTCATCATGAACTCGAACGGCAAATCTTCGGCGGCAACGGTTTTGCGTTCGACGGCTTCGCTCGGTTGGCTTTGCATTAAGGCAAGGTAGTCGTTGGGATGGCGGCGGCGGACGGTGCGCTCGATGCGGTCGGGGTAGGAAATTTTGCCGTGCGCGCCCGCGCCTATGCCCAAATAATCGCCGAACTGCCAGTAGTTCAAATTGTGGCGGCACTGCATGGCGGGTTTCGCAAAAGCCGATGTTTCGTAGTGGATAAAACCCGCGCCTTCCAGCGTGCCGTGTACCGCGTCTTCGATGTCGAGGGCGGCTTCGTCTTGCGGCAAACCTTTCGGCGGTGTATGGCCGAACGGCGTGTTCGGCTCCATCGTCAGATGATACGCGCTGATGTGGGTCGCGCCCGTGGCGATGGCGGTTTGTACGTCATCCAATGCCGTCTGAACAGTCTGGTTCGGCAGGGCGTACATCAAGTCGATATTCACTTTATCAAATAATTTCAGGGCAGTAGCTATGGCGGTTAAGGCTTCCTTGCCGTTGTGGACGCGCCCAAGTCGTGTAAGCATATCGTCGTTGAAACTCTGCACGCCAATAGAAAGCCGCGTGATGCCTGCGTCTTTAAATCCTTGAAACTTCTCGATTTCAAACGTGCCCGGATTGGCTTCCAAAGTAATTTCCGCTTCGGGCTGCAAACGCAACAACGAACGCACGCCGCTCAACAAACGGTCAATCGATTCCGCCTGAAACAGGCTGGGCGTACCGCCGCCGAAAAATATCGTTTCCACCGGCCTGCCCCAAATATTGGGCAATTCGAGCTGCAAATCGGTCAGCAGCGCGTCGATATAGGCGGCTTCGGGCAATCCGTTTTTCAGACTGTGGGAATTGAAGTCGCAATACGGGCATTTTTTGATGCACCACGGGATGTGGATGTAGAGCGACAAGGGCGGCAGGGCGGTGAGATGTCCGGCTTGGGGGAAGGTGATTTGGGTCATGGTGTGTTTTGGGGATTGAGGTCGTCTGAAATTTTTTCAGACGGCCTATCGATTGATTTATAGGGCTTCAATTTTTCTCAATAATTCCCGCAACGCCTGTCCCCTGTGGCTTTCGGCGTTTTTGATTTCGGGGGCAAGCTCGGCGGCGGTGCAGTTGTGTTCGGGCAGGTAGAAATGCGGGTCGTAGCCGAAGCCGTTGGTGCCTGCGGCTTCTGTCTGCCATTGTCCGTGCCAGATGCCTTCGGCGATGATGGGCTGCGGGTCGTTTTCGTGGCGGACGAGGACAAGGACGCAGGCATAATAACAGCTTTTGTCGGCTTTGTCGGCGAGGTCGTCTGAAAGGCGTTTGTTGTTGGCGGCATCGGATTTGGGGTTTGCTCCGGCATAGCGGGCGGAGAGGATACCGGGTGCGCCGTTTAATGCGGCGGCGCAGATACCGGAGTCGTCGGCGAGCGCGGGCAGGCCGCTGTGTTTGGCGGCGTGGCGGGCTTTGGCGAGCGCATTTTCGACGAAGGTGCGGTACGGCTCGGGGCACTCGGGCGTGTCGAACTGCGATTGCGGCAGGACTTCGATGTTCAAATCGGCGAAGAGGCGGGAAAATTCTTTGAGTTTGCCTGCGTTGCCGCTGGCGAGGACGATTTTGTCGAACATGGGTTTTCCTTAATGGGGTTCGGTTTGTTGCGAGCGCATGATTTGTGCGCGGGCTTTATGGCGGATGTAGAGGGCGAGGCTGCCGATTTGGGCGAAGACGGCGCCGAAGGCGAATAGGAAGGCGGCGACGGCGAATTGTTTGCTTTGGATGGAAAGCAGGTAGGCGCCCAACGTTACCAATGCGATGAAGAGCAGGGTGAAGAGGATGGTCAGAATGAGGAAGGTTCGGCGTTTGGTCATTGGTTTTGTTTGTTTCTTTTAGATTTCAGGTAGCCTTAACGGCAGATGGGGGAAGCTTGCTTCCGCTCACAGCCGCACATTGTGGCAGGCTTCGTACACTGGCAGCAGGCGGTGCAGGGTTTCGACTAGCCAGGTCGCGCTGCCAGCCGTTGCACCAGCGTTCGATATGCGGCGGGGCAAAGCCCGCGCCCAGTTGTGAGGCTACCTGTAAAACCAACGTGCGCCACACTTGCCACGCGGCTTTGTAGTCGGCCTTGCTTGGTTTGCGCTTCGGTTTCGGGCTGGTATTGGCGGATTTGGGCGAACTGGAAAAATGGGCGTTGGAATAGGTCGCAGCTTTGCGGGGTGAGCATGATGGTTTGGCGGGGCATGAAAAAGGGAGAGGCTACCTGAAAAATAGATTTTCAGGTAGCCTCAAACCGGTTTGGCATGCATCCGAAACGGAAAATTTGAGCGGTTACATACCTTGGGTTGGTGGCAGTGTTATTTCAACTTGGCTGCCAATTCGTCGAATTTTTGTTTGATGTCGGCCTTGAAGGCTTCCACTATCTCTTTGCGTTCTTTGCGTTCGGCTTTGCGCTGTTTTTTCCAAGCTTCGTGTGCCTGACGTGCCACTTCTTCCTGCGCTTCTATTGCTGCCAATACGTCCTGTTGGGCAACGACTGCATCTTGCCGGAGAATAACGGTTTTGAAACGGTGGAAGAAAGCATCCAATACAGCCTCGTCGGATTCTTGCGCCAAAATAATGATTGCAGTACTGCCGTTATCCAGTTTTTTGGCTGTATTTTCCAGCAACGCCCCCTCTTCCAATGTTTGGGCAGTACCTGCATCACTGCCGATGAGTGCGCCAGTAGCTCCACCCAACAGAACACCGATAGGACCGCCGAGAATGCCGACCAGTGAACCAATGAGGCTGCCCGTCCATGTGCCTTCGACCGTATTGGCGGTAAAGTCGGTGCTTTCTGCTGGGATAATCAGGTCATTTTCCTTTTTAACCAAAACGGCTTGTGCCACCAAAGCATCTGTTGTCTGCGAGTAAGCTTTCAATTCAGAAAAGGCTTGATAAGCTTCGCTGGAGATGTTGAATAAGGCAACGATGATGTTTTGTTTCATAAGTCCACTCCTGTAGATTGAAAGATTTAAGAACATACTAGTTGTATGCGGTGTCAGTGTAAATTGCAAGGGGGGGGGAGCAATGCGGCAAACAAAACTTTACCTATGTAAAGCCTGTAGAACCGGCAAACGGATAACGAACAATACCCAGCCTTAATGGGATTCGGTTTGTTGCTCACGCATGATTTGTGCGCGGGCTTTGTGGCGGATGTAGAGGGCGAGGCTGCCGATTTGGGCGAAGACGGCGCCGAAGGCGAACAGGAAGGCGGCGACGGCGAACTGTTTGCTTTGGATGGAAAGCAGGTAGCCGCCGAGCATGATGAGTGCGATGAAAATAAGGGTGAACAGGGCGGTCAGCAGCAGGTAGGTTTTTTGTTGATTCATGATTGGAAGGGTGAAGGTGAATGAGGCGGATTATAGCGCAGGCTGTTGTTTGAAATTTGAAAAAAGTATTGTGCGGGTTTTGTTGTGATACACATTTTGTCAGGCAAACTGTGTGAACAGCCTGTGTATAAATTGGTTTGACGATTGATATACAAACAAAAAATCATGTTGCTTAAAAATGATGCACATCCGGTAAGGTCGTCTGAAACGGAAGCCGCTTTTCAGACGACCTCTAACATTTCCCTGTATAATCACGCTTTTGTTCAAACGTTTGTACTTTTCGACATGATTTATCCGTGGCATCAAAACCAGTGGCGGCAGCTTGCTGACCATTGGGAAAACCGTCCGAACGCTTGGCTGTTTACCGGCAAGGAAAACACCGGCAAGACAGCGTTTGCGCGGTTTGTGGCACAGGCTTTGCTGTGCGAATCGCCTCGGGAAGATCATCAGCCTTGCGGTGTATGTGCTTCGTGTCATTTGTTTTTGCAAAACAGCCATCCCGATTTTTACGAACTCACTCCTGAAATTCCCGAAGACAGTGCGGTCGGGCGAAAATTGTTGCAGATTAAAATAGATGCCGTACGCGATATTGTGGAAAACATTTATCTGACGGCTGTGCGCGGAGGATTGCGGGTGGTTTTGGTGCATCCCGCTGAAAGCATGAACGTGCAGGCGGCAAACGGCTTGCTTAAAGCTTTGGAAGAACCGCCGCAACATGTTGTTTTTTTGATGGTTACTCATGCACGCGACAAGCTTCTTCCGACCATTAAAAGCCGTTGCCGCCAGATGGTTTTGCCCGCACCTTCGCGCGACGAAGCTTTGTCGTATCTTCGTGGAGAGGATGTGGACGATGCGGAATCGTTGCTGGCTTTTCACAGTGGTGCGCCGTTGTTTGCCCATGCGCCCGAAATGGATGACTTGCGCGAAGAGCTGCTCACTTTGCTTGCCGCGCCGCGCCTGTTAACGATACTCGACTACGCCGCTGCGTTCGACAAACACAAACAGCCGTTGGCAGTCTTCATTGATTGGATGCAGAAATGGCTGTTGGATGTCGGCTTGGCGCAACAACAAATGCCGCCGCTTTATTACCCCGATTACGCGCAGGTATTGTCGCAGACGGCTTCCAAAACCGACCCGCGCCGCCTGTTTGCATTGACAGGTCGTCTGAACGCACTCAGCCCTTACGGATACCACACCTTGAGTGTTAAAATGCAGCTTGAGTATCTGCTGACTGAATATCTCGAATTTTGGCAAAACAAATAATCAGATAAGGTAAAACAAAATGGTAAACAACAATAAAGACATTCCGGCGAAAATGATGGCGTTGCAGCTTAAAGACCCGACTCTGCTCTACAACTGCTATATGCCGTTTCTCGAACACGGCGGACTTTTCGTTCCGACCGAAGACGTATTTTCATTGGGCGAAGACATCCTGCTTGCCGTTGAAATCGCCGATTACCCCAAACGTTTCCTGCCTACCAAAGTCGTCTGGATCAACCCTGCCCGTACTTCCGCCCACCGTCCTAAAGGTGTCGGACTGGCATTTTCCGAACACGAGAGCTGCCTTCAGGCGAAAACCCTGATTGAAGGCGAGCTGGGCCCGAAACTGCGCAGCGACCGCGTTACCTTCACGCTTTAAAATCATGCATTTAATCGATTCGCACTGCCATCTCAATTTCGAAGGTTTGAGCAACCGCCTGCCTGAAGTGTTCGCCAATATGGAAGAACAAAGCGTCAAACAGGCACTTGCCATCAGCGTAAGCAAACAGAGTTTCGCCGAAGTCTTCGACATCGCCCAAGCCAATGAACAGGTTTACTGCACCATAGGCGTCCACCCCGACAGCCAAGAAGCCGAAGAATTTACCGTCGCTGAAATGGTTGAAGCGGCAAAACACCCGAAAGTCGTCGGCATAGGCGAAACGGGCTTGGATTATTACTGGTGCAAAGGCGATTTGGCATGGCAGCACCGCCGCTTCGCCGAACACATCCAAGCCGCCAACGAAAGCAGTTTGCCTGTGATTGTCCACACCCGCGATGCCGCCGCCGATACTTTGGCGATTCTGAAAGAAGCTCAAACCAATTCCGGCGTTATCCACTGCTTCACCGAAGATACCGCTTTTGCCAAAGCCGCTTTGGATTTGGGGCTGTACATTTCCTTCTCCGGCATTGTTACCTTCAAAAATGCCCCGCAAATTCAAGAAGCTGCCCAATACGTCCCTGCGGATCGAATGCTGGTCGAAACCGACTCCCCCTTCCTCGCCCCGGTCCCCAAACGCGGTAAGCCTAACGAACCTTCCTATGTCCGTTACACCGCCGAGTTTGTGGCGAAACTGCGCGGCGAACCCGTAGAAACGCTTGCTGCTTACACCAGCGACAATTTCTATCGTTTATTCAATAAAGTACCTGACATCCGTGTTTGATTCGAATGGAACAAAGGTCGTCTGAAAATATTTCAGACGACCTTTTTTGATGTTTGAAACCGTCAAACGGCTTATTTGTCGTGGCGCACCATTTTCGGCGCGTAGCGTCCGGCGCGTTCTTTGAGGCGTTTGACCAGGCCCTCGGTGGTGGTCGGTACGCCGTCGGTACAGAATGCTTGGTAGAGAACGGCACGCATCGCGTCGTTTTTGTTGAAGGTCGAGCCTATGGGTTTCCATTCGGCTTTGCGCGGCTCGATCCAGCGGCGGTTGACGGTGTCGCCGTAGCCGAACACTTTATAAGACGAGCGTTTGTCTTTGCCGTATGTGAAGGAAGAGCGGGCGCAGAAGAGGCCTTCGACGGTCAGGTTGTCATGGCCTTTGTCGGAACGCACATTCAGGATGTAGCGGATGCTGCCGTCGGGAGAGGGCATGATTTGCAGGCTGCTGAGGAGGATTTTTGGGCTGTTTGCCGTAGTCTTCGCTGACGTAGAGGTCGAACCAGTCGCCGGATTGAGTGTCGGGCAGCGGCGGGAGCGCGGTTTTTTGTTCGGCGAACTCGCGGGCTGCGGCTTCTTCGGGGCTTTCTTTGTAGCGTGTGTTGAAGGGGGTATCTTTTTCGCTGAATCCGGCGGCGTTGACTGCCGTGGTGGCAAGACAGAGGGTCAGGAGGGCGAGACGGCGCATGGTGTGCTCCAAAGTGAAAAACGGCTTTATTTTATGGGTTCGTCGGGGTGGGGTGCAAGTAAGTACGGTATAATTCATGTTAATCCTGTTAACGGAACATCGGAAAATATGAACGCACACACCTTAGACTTGAAGGGACTCAGATGCCCTTTGCCGATTTTGAAAACCAAAAAAGCCTTGGCGCAAATGGAGGCGGGCGAAGTCCTGACCGTGTTGGCGACCGACGGCGGCGCGCCCGGCGATTTTGAGACGTTCTGCCGCCAGACCGGGCATGTCTTGCTCGAATCGCGCGAAGAAGACGGCGTGTTTACGCTGGTTGTGAAACACAAATAAAGGTCGTCTGAAAATGGCGAAACGTCCGATTTCAAGGCTTTTGACGCTTGCCGCTTTCTCCCTTTTCTTGACGGCGTGCGGCAGGGAGGAAGTGCCGCCCGAGCAAATGGCGGATCGTGCGAACGCGGCGGCGGAATTGTTCCGTCAAGGCTGCGTCGCCTTTGACGGGGCTGCCGATAAAGTGCGCTCTTTTGCCGATAATGAAAAACTGACGGCTTTGAACGCGGAAGAAATCGGCAGGCTGCCCGCAGGTTTCATTGAGCCGGATGCGCTTGCCGTTTGGAAGAAAACGCAGGACGGCGCGGATTATTATTTGAGCCTGACCGGCGACAGTTGCAGCGTGAAGACGGCGCGTGCGGACGAAACCCTGATACGCAAGCAGTTTATGGTATTGGTGGAAAACCCGCCGAGTGGCTTGAACAACGAATTGCGCACCGACCAAGCCTCCGAATCGCCGATTCCGATCCGCCAGTTGTCCTACGCGTGGCGCGCGTCGGGCAGCTCGGAAGAAACCCTGTTGACCGTCAAAACTACCCCGTCCGACCAGTTGCCCGTGCAGGCGGTGTTTTACCTGACGCATCAGTCCTACAACGGCAAGCCTGTCCTTGTGCAATAGCCTTTTCAGACGAGCTTTAAGGAAACATCAAGGGGTCGTCTGAAACCCAAAAATCTAAAAAGGAACACTCATGCAAACCCTGACCATCATCCGCCCCGACGATATGCACCTGCACCTGCGCGACGGCGACGCGCTCCAAGCCGTTGCCCCCTATACCGCCCGCCAGATGGGGCGCGCCGTCATCATGCCCAACCTCAAACCGCCCGTCGTCAGCGTTGCCGACGCGCTTGCCTACAAAGCGCGCATCATGGCGGCATTGCCCGAAGGCAGCGCGTTTGAGCCGTTGATGACGCTTTACCTGACCGACCAAGCCACACCCGAGCTGGTGCGCGAAGCCAAAGCCGCCGGCATCATCGCCTTCAAACTCTACCCCGCAGGTGCAACGACCAATTCCGATTCCGGCGTAACCGACCTGTTCAAACTCATTCCCGTTTTGGAAGAAATGGCAAAACAAGGCATCCTGTTCCTCGTTCACGGCGAAGTAACCGACCCCGAAATCGACATTTTCGACCGCGAAGCCGCCTTTATCGAGCGCGTGATGAAACCCGTTTTGGCGCAAGTACCGAATCTCAAAGTCGTGTTCGAACACATCACCACCGCCGAAGCCGCCCGCCTCGTTTTGGACGCAGGCGACAACGTTGCCGCCTCCGTGACCCCGCAACACCTCCTGCTCAACCGCAACGACCTCTTGGTCGGCGGCGTGCGCCCCCATCATTTCTGCCTGCCCGTACTCAAACGCGAAACCCACCGTCAGGCATTGGTTGCCGCCGTTACCGGCGAGAAGGCGCACAAATTCTTCCTCGGCACCGACTCCGCGCCGCACGCCAAGTCCGCCAAAGAAAACGCCTGCGGCTGCGCCGGTATGTTCAGTGCCATGACTGCCATCGAGCTTTACGCCGAAGTGTTTGAAAAAGCAGGCGCGTTGGACAAACTCGAAGCCTTCGCCTCGAAAAACGGCGCAAGGTTCTACGGCATTCCCGAAAACACCGATACGATCACCCTCGTCAAACAAAACCAAACCGTCCCTGCAAGCGTTCCATATGGCGACGGAGAACTCGTCCCGATGCGCGCAGGCGGCGAGATAGGTTGGACAGTCAAATATTGAGCCGCACATCATGACCGCATGAAAATGCCTGCCCGAAAAGGGGCAGGCATTTTGATTTTATGGTGAATTCAAATGGAAAATACTCAATCATCGTCATTCCTGTGTAGGTGAGAATCCAAAAGTTTAGATTTACAGAAATCTTTAAATATTTCTGAAATGCAGAGGTCTGGATTCCCGCCTGCGCGGGAATGATGGCGGTCGGTTTGGTCTTTATACGCAAAAGGACGCAAAAAGGTCGTCTGAAAACAGATAGAGCAGGGTTCGCTAAATCGTTTTCAGACGACCTTAAATCAACGGACTATTCAACACTATTTATTCTTCTTTTTGGAAAACGTGGTTGCGGTGATACTCGAAATATTTTTCGCTTTTAGGTTCGATTTTTAATTGCATATCGGGAGAAATTCCAAGCCGCTTTTGATTTTCCGGATCGATTGTCGGGTGGATTTTTATCGTCCCGTCGGTATCAAACGTAATCAGTCCTTTATCAAATAATGCGTCAATATTGGGTGCGAGCATCAGACCATTGAAGGGATCTAAAAGTTCGTTATTATTGCACACACTCCAAGGTTTGATATGGCTGGCAATGAGTAAAGGCTGGATATCTAGGCCTATTAGAGGGCAGCTCGGATACTGTTCGAGTACGTTTTGCCGGAAACTACCTTGCCCTAGACGGGCTTTTATCAAAGTTTCGATTTCGGTTCGCTTTTCTGGGTCAGTCTTGGATGCTAAACATTTTTCGAGTTCGTCTATATCAGATTTTAAGGATAGGGCAGAAGCGGCCTGAAAATTTGGTATTTCTGCGCACCATGCCACTAGTAATCCTTTTTTCTTACAGGTTCCGCATAGAGTTAGTCCTTTTTGATATTTGGACCAGCTCCATTGTTCAAGTTCTTCGATTGAGTTTGAGCAAACTTTGAAATAGTCTGAAGCTTTTGTTGTCCAATTTTTGTCTTTTTTTTTAATTGGAAAGCTACTACAACTAGCTTTGTGTAATTTAGGGTATATAGGAGAGACTTTACCTTTTTTGTTTATGTTTAGTACAAAACCATTTTGGTTGTTCTTAAGCCATTCAATAAAAGCAGCATCATTTGGCATATCTTCAAAAATTACTATGTCAGACATAAGCTTCTCCAAATCTTTCTATAAATTCAATTAAGTTTGTTTGTATATATAGGTTCGGGACAAAAAATCTAGGTCGTCATTCCCGCGTAGGCGGGAATCCAGAAGTTTGGATTTACAGTAATCTTTAAATATTTCTGAAATACAGAGGTCTGGATTCCCGCCTGCGCGGGAATGACGGCGGTCGGCTCGGTCTTTATACGCAAAAGAACATATAAGAACATATAAGAACATATAAGAACATATAAGAACATATAAGAACATATAAGAACATATAAGAACATATAAGAACATATAAGAACATATAAGAACATATAAGAACATATAAAGGTCGTCTGAAAACAGATAGAGCAGGTTTCGCTAAATCGTTTTCAGACGACCTTTTCTTTAAAGCCGAATCAAATCAGCCTGCCGGTTAACCCAAAGCTTTCCTTGCTCCGGCGAAGAGGCGGTACCAGCCGGACAGTTCCGTCCAGTCTTCCGGTTTCCAGCTCATTTGCACGGCGCGGTACACGCGTTCGGGGTGGGGCATCATGATGGTAACGCGGCCGTCGGCATTGGTCACGCCGGCGATGCCTTGCGGCGAGCCGTTGGGGTTGAGCGGGTAGGTTTGGGTAACTTGGTTTTGTCCGTCGACGTATTGCAGCGCGATGCCGAGGTCGTCTGAAATTTTACCGCCGTGAAGCGCGAAGTCGGCACGGCCTTCGCCGTGGCTGACCACGACAGGCAGGCTGGAGCCTTGCATTTCGTTCAGGATCAAGGAGGCTGATTGGGGGACGTGAACCATGCTCAGGCGCGCTTCGAACTGTTCGCTCAGGTTGCGTTTGAACTTCGGCCAGCCTGCCGTGCCGGGGATGATTTCGGCGAGGTTGCTGACCATTTGGCAGCCGTTGCACACGCCCAATGTCAGCGTGTTCGGGTCGGCGAAGAAGGCGGCGAACTGGTCGCGCAAGGCGGGGTGGAACAGGATGGATTTCGCCCAGCCTTCGCCCGCGCCGAGTACGTCGCCGTAGCTGAAGCCGCCGCACGCCGCCAGCATTTTGAAGTCGGCAAGGTGGACGCGGCCTGCCATCAGGTCGGACATATGCACGTCGTAAGCATCGAATCCGGCGCGGGTGAAGGCGGCGGCCATTTCGATTTGTCCGTTCACGCCCTGTTCGCGCAGGATGGCGATTTTGGGTTTCGCGCCGCTGTTGACGAAAGGCGCGGCGATGTCTTCGTTCACGTCGAACTTCACGTCGGCAAACAATGCGCTGCGGTCGTTGTCGCCAATCAGGGCAAACTCACTGTCGGCGCAGGCAGGGTTGTCGCGCAGACGTTGAATGGCGTGGCTGGTTTCCTGCCATGCGCGTTGCAGGTCGGTAAGGGATTGATTGAAAATTTCTTCTCCTGCATTGATGACCATATGGCCGCTGTCGGCAAACTCTCCCAAATAGTGCAGCGTGAGATTCAGTTTCTCGCACAAATTGAAAATATATTCGTGGTCGGCAGCGTGAACAGCAATAACGGCTCCTAATTCTTCGTTAAACAGGGTAGTTAGGACAAATTTTTGCCATTCTTGAGACGAGTAATACTCGTTTTGAACGTTAATATTTTTACTTACCATTGTCAGCAGGTCGAGATTCATGCCACGGCGAGAAGCAAATGCCATTTCTGCCAGAGTCACAAACAAACCGCCGTCGCTGCGGTCGTGGTAGGCCAGCAACTTATCTTCTTGAACGAGTTGCTGAATTAACTGATAAAACGCTTTCAGATGGCCTGCATCAATATCAGGTGCTTCGCCGCCGCTTCGGTTATACACTTGAGCCAGTGCAGACCCACCCATACGGCACTTGTTGTTGCCTAAGTCAATCATCAGCAGAATAGTGAACGAATTGGCATTGTCTTTTAATACGGGCGTAACGGTTTTGCGCACGTCTTGAACTGGCGCGAACGCGGAGATAATCAGGCTCAACGGTGAAACGACGGATTTTTTCTCTTCGCCGTCCTGCCAAACGGTTTTCATCGACAGGCTGTCTTTGCCCACGGGAATGCTCAAATCCAATGCCTGACAGGCTTTAGAAACGGCTTCGACGGTGCGGTAGAGTTTTTCGTCTTCACCCTCGTTGCCGCACGCCGCCATCCAGTTGGCGGAAAGTTTGATGTTGCCGATGTCGCCGATGTTGACCGCCGCGATGTTGGTGATGGCTTCGCCGACGCACATTCTGCCCGAAGCAGGCGCGTCAAACAGGGCGACAGTCGGTTTTTCTCCCATAGACATCGCTTCGCCACGATAGGTATTGAAGCCCATCATGGTAACGGCGCAGTCGGCTACGGGGGTTTGGTATTTGCCGACCATTTGGTCGCGGTGGGTCATGCCGCCGACGCTGCGGTCGCCAATGGTAATCAGGAAGTTTTTAGCCGCTACGGTAGGCAGGCGCAGAACGCGGTAGGCGGCTTCGGTAATGTTGATATCGCCCGCGTTAAACGGTTTTTCAGACGACCTCACGGTTTTGTCGCTGCGCGTGGTTTTGGGCGGTTTGCCGAGCAAGACGTTCAGCGGCAAATCGACGGGATTGTTGGAGAACAAATCGTCGCGCACTTTCAAATGGCCGTCGTCGGTCGCCGTGCCGACCACGGCAAACGGGCAGCGTTCGCGTTCGCAGATGGCGCGGAAGGTGTCCAAATCTTTTTCCAAAATCGACAACACATAACGCTCTTGCGATTCGTTGCACCAGATTTGCAGCGGGTTGAGACCGTGTTCTTCCAGCGGCACTTCGCGCAGCTTGAATACCGCGCCGCGTCCGGCATCGTTGACCAGTTCGGGGAAGGCGTTGGACAAGCCGCCCGCGCCGACGTCGTGGATGGAGATAATCGGGTTTTTGTTGCCGAGCTGCCAGCAGCGGTCGATCACTTCCTGCGCGCGGCGTTCGATTTCGGGGTTGCCGCGTTGTACGGAATTGAAGTCCAAAGAGGCGTCGTTCGTGCCGGTATTCATCGAAGAAGCCGCGCCGCCGCCCAAGCCGATAAGCATGCCCGGCCCGCCCAGTTGGATCAGTAATGCGCCTTCGGGGATTTCGTCTTTATGTGTCTGCTGCGCCTGAATGCTGCCCAAACCGCCGGCAATCATAATCGGTTTGTGGTAGCCGCGAACCTGACCGTCAAACTTTTCTTCAAAAGTGCGGAAGTAGCCCAAGAGGTTCGGGCGGCCAAATTCGTTGTTGAACGCCGCGCCGCCGATAGGGCCTTCAATCATGATGTCCAGCGGCGAAGAAATGTGTTCCGGCTTGCCGTAGTCTTGTTCCCACGGCTGCTTGAGATCGGGAATGTTGAGGTTGGAGACGGTAAAGCCGGTCAAGCCTGCTTTCGGACGCGAACCTTTGCCCGTCGCGCCTTCGTCGCGGATTTCGCCGCCCGCGCCCGTTGCTGCGCCCGCAAACGGCGCGATGGCGGTCGGATGGTTGTGCGTTTCCACTTTCATGATGATATGCGTGTCTTCCTCGTGGAAACGGTAGCCTTGGTTTTCCGCCGCATTCGGATAGAAACGCTCGATTTTCGCGCCTTCAATCACGGACGAATTGTCTTTATAGGCAACGACTGTGCCTTCGGGATGCGCGTTGTGCGTGTCGCGTATCATGCCGAAGAGGGATTTGGGCTGTTTTTCGCCGTTGAGGATGAAATCGGCGTTGAAGATTTTGTGGCGGCAGTGTTCGCTGTTTGCCTGCGCGAACATCATCAGCTCCACATCGGACGGATTGCGCTGCAAAGCCTGATAGTTTTCAACCAGATAATCGATTTCGTCGGCGGAGAGCGCCAAACCCATTTCGGTATTGGCTTTGACCAAAGCCTCTTTACCGCCGCCCAAAACATCGACGGTGGAGAAGGTTTCGGATTTGAGATGGTGGAATAATTTGGAGGCTGTCTGAAAATCGGGCAGCACGGATTCGGTCATGCGGTCATGCAGCAAAGCCGCCCATTGCTGTTTCTCATCGTCATTCAGACGACCTTCCAGCCACACCGCCATGCCGCGTTCGATGCGCTCTATGCCTTCCAAACCGCAGTTTTCCGCGATATTGGTTGCCTTGGAAGCCCACGGCGAAATCGTACCCAAACGGGGCGTTACCAAAAATAAATGCAAGCCCTCGCGCGCTTCGGGCGTTTGTTCAACGCTTTGCGCCGCCAGTAAGGCTTGCAGTTTTTCGACAGTCGCAGCATCCAGTGCTTTCTCGCTGCCGACAAAATACCAAAATTCGCTTTTCAGTTTTACTTCAGGCAGGCCGAGTGCGGCTGCTTTTTGCAAGAGTTTTTCAACACGGAAATCGGAAAGGGCGGTAACGCCGCGCAAGGGCAAAACAACAGACATGATTCAGCTCACAAATGCGGTTGGGAAAGGCTGTATTATACGCCGAATGGGTCTGGGTTGCTTGGTAATTTGGGTTAAAATGTTGACAATTTTTCAGACGACCTGCGGCCGGTGGGAATGTGGGGGGTGTCTGAAAATATTAAGGAATAAGGGTTTTATCTGTTTTTATGATTTTCGTCGGAAATCGGGTATGTGGAAAATTTCAGGAAGTAGGGGTGGGCAACTGCTTCCGTATGTCTTTATATCAAATGCTGTCATTCCCGCGCGTGCGGGAATTTAGAAGTTTGGATTTACAGTAGTCTTTAAATATTTCTGAGCAGAGGTTTGAATTCCCTTCTGCGTGGGAATGACGGTTTTCAGTGAGTTTCCGTACCGCTTATCGTTTCCCTGCTGCTTCTGTTATATTTGCCGTTTATTCTTATTCCAATCGGAGTGTGCCATGAAAAAAATCGAAGCCATCATCAAACCCTTCAAACTCGACGACGTACGCGAAGCCCTTACCGAAATCGGCATTACCGGCATGACTGTCAGCGAAGTCAAAGGGTTCGGCCGTCAGAAAGGGCATACGGAAATTTATCGCGGCGCGGAATACGCCGTTGATTTTCTGCCCAAAGTCAAAGTCGAATTGATCATTGCCGATGAAGATGTCGAACGAGTGATTGACGTTATCATCGAAAACGCCCGTTCCGGCAAAATCGGCGACGGCAAAATCTTTGTGCTGCCTGTAGAAGAAGCTATCCGCATCCGTACGGGCGAACGCTCCGAAGCGGCGATTTGACGGTTTTCAGACGACATTGAGGGTGTTTAAGGTCGTCTGAAAGGCTTTCTGGCTGTCCATCAACCGTTGTTTCCAATATAATCCCGTTTTCAAATCCTATACGGAACAGGCCGTCTGTTTTCAGACGACCTGTTTCTTTATTTCCGCTTTTTTAAAGTTCTATCAAAACTTATGCTGCTCGATCTCAACCGCTTTTCCTTTTCCGTCTTCCTGAAAGAAATCCGCCTGTTGACCGCCCTTGCCCTGCCCATGCTGTTGGCGCAGGTCGCGCAGGTGGGCATCGGTTTCGTCGATACCGTGATGGCGGGCGGTGCGGGCAAGGAGGACTTGGCGGCGGTGGCGTTGGGCAGCAGCGCGTTTGCCACGGTTTATATTACCTTTATGGGCATTATGGCGGCGCTGAACCCGATGATTGCCCAGCTTTACGGCGCGGGTAAAACCGACGAAGTGGGCGAAACGGGGCGGCAAGGGATTTGGTTCGGGCTGTTTTTGGGGATTTTCGGCATGGTATTGATGTGGGCGGCGATTACGCCGTTCCGCAACTGGCTGACCTTGAGCGATTATGTCGAAGGCACGATGGCGCAGTATATGTTGTTTACCAGCCTGGCGATGCCGGCGGCAATGGTACACCGCGCGCTGCACGCCTACGCCTCCAGCCTGAACCGTCCGCGCCTGATTATGTTGGTCAGCTTCGCGGCGTTTGTGTTGAACGTGCCGCTGAACTATATTTTCGTTTACGGCAAATTCGGTATGCCCGCTTTGGGCGGCGCAGGCTGCGGGTTGGCGACGATGGTGGTGTTTTGGTTCAGCGCGCTGGCGTTGTGGATTTATATCGCCAAGGAAAAATTCTTCCGCCCGTTCGGACTGACGGCGAAATTCGGCAAACCGGATTTGGCAGTGTTCAAACAGATTTGGAAAATCGGCGCGCCCATCGGGCTGTCTTATTTTTTGGAAGCCAGCGCGTTTTCGTTTATCGTGTTTTTGATCGCGCCTTTCGGCGAAGATTATGTGGCGGCGCAGCAGGTCGGCATCAGTTTGTCGGGGATTCTCTATATGATTCCGCAAAGCGTCGGCTCGGCAGGGACGGTGCGTATCGGTTTTTCATTAGGGCGGCGCGAATTTTCGCGGGCGCGCTATATTTCGGGCGTCTCGCTGGTGTTGGGTTGGATGCTCGCCGTGATTACCGTGCTTTCTTTGGTATTATTCCGTTCGCCGCTGGCAAGTATGTACAACAATGATCCGGCGGTTTTAAGCATCGCCGCCACCGTCTTACTGTTCGCCGGCTTGTTCCAACCGGCGGACTTCACCCAATGCATCGCGTCCTACGCCCTGCGCGGCTACAAAGTCACCAAGGTGCCGATGTTCATCCACGCCGCCGCCTTCTGGGGCTGCGGCCTGCTGCCGGGCTACCTGCTTGCCTACCGTTTCGATATGGGCATTTACGGCTTCTGGACGGCATTGATTGCTTCGCTCACCATCGCAGCCGTCGCCTTGGTGTGGTGCTTGGAATTGTGCAGCAGGGAGATGGTCAGATCGCATAAGGTCGTCTGAAATTTCTTTCAGACGACCTCCATTAATATTTCATTTACGGCTTATTCACTTTTAAGGAAAAAAATGTTTTCAACTTCCATTATAGAAAAACTTGCTTACTATGTTTATTGCTTGATTGACCCTAGAGACGGCAATATTTTCTATGTAGGTAAAGGTGTGGGCAATCGCGTTTTCCACCATGCCCTAGGTTCATTACAAGAAACAGAAACGCCAAGTGATAAAATTGCCTTGATTAGGGAAATACATAAAAGCGGACGCCAGCCCGTGTATTACATTCTGCGGCACAACATCCAAACAGACAAACAGGCTTTTGAATATGAAGCGATGGCAATAGACCTACTCTCCCTAGTCAAACCGAGCCAGCAGCCGCTGACTAATATTCAAGGCGGCACGCATTCTTCTGAAGTAGGATTGATGAGCTTGCCCGAATTAAAACGAAAATATGATGCGCAAGAATTAAAAACTGATAAACCTATTGTTTTAATTACGATTAATAACGAATACGAGAAACTGAAAAAAGACATCAGATCAGGGAATATTCCTGAAGCCGATAGGCATAAGGAAATTTACGAACGCACACGGAAATATTGGAAAATCGGAAACAGGCGCGAAAAAGCAAAATATGCAGTTGCAGTCTATCGCGGCTGGACATTAGCAGTATATGAAATCGAAAGATGGATTTTTGCCGATGATATTATTCAAGGTCGCTGGATGTTTGAAGGCAAGCCGTTGCCAAAAGAGTCCGACATTTATCAAGAAATAGTGGACAAGCTGACCTATTCTTCCCAAGAAAACTATAAAGCCCCCCAAAACCCCATTACCTATCGTAATTGTTAAATAGTAAGTTTTCAGACGACCTGAATCCACGAAATTACAAATCATCATGCAACCCATCCAATACCAAACCGACCTCACCCCCTACAACACCTTCGGTCTTCGCGCCCAAGCCCAAGCCTTTATCGCGCTCGAACACGCCGACGAGTTGCGCGACATCGTCCGACTGCCCGAGTTCGACCGCGATACCGTTTTATGGCTCGGCGGCGGCAGCAACATCGTTTTGATGCAGGATTACGCCGGACTGGTCGTCCATATGGAAAACAAAGGCATACGCGAGATTGCGCGTTCAGAAGACCTCGTTTACATCGAAGCGCAGGCAGGCGAAATCTGGCACGATTTTGTCCTGCACACCGTCGCACTGGGCTTGAACGGTCTGGAAAACCTGAGCCTGATTCCGGGTACGGTCGGCGCGTCGCCTGTGCAGAACATCGGCGCATACGGCGTGGAAGCGAAAGATGTGATTCACAGCGTGCGCTGCTTCGATTTGGATACGGAAACCTTTGTCGAGCTTGCCAATGCCGACTGCCGCTTCGCCTACCGCGAAAGCCTGTTCAAGCAGGAAGGCAAAGGGCGTTATGTGATTGTTTCAGTCGTATTCGCCCTGAAAGAGCGTTTCGAGCCGAATTTGGGTTACGGCGATTTGGCAGCCGCCGTTGCCGAACTGAGCGCGGGCAGGGCGCTGACGGCGAAAGATGTTTCCGATGCAGTGTGTGCAATCCGCAACAGTAAACTACCTAATCCTAACGTACTTGGTAATGTTGGCAGTTTTTTTAAAAACCCCGTCGTCAGCGCGGAAAAAGCCGCTTCCCTGTTGCAGCAGCATCCCGATATGCCGCGCTATCCGCAGCCCGACGGTTCGGTCAAACTCGCCGCCGGATGGCTGATCGACCAATGTCGTCTGAAAGGCTTTCAAATCGGCGGTGCGGCGGTACACGACCGGCAGGCTTTGGTTTTGGTGAACAAAAACAATGCTTCTTCAGACGACGTTTGGAAGCTGGCGCAACACGTCTGCAATACAGTATTTACTCGATTTCAGGTAGAATTACACGCCGAACCCAATTGGCTGCCCGCTTCGTTCAGCCTATAAATCCAAGGAGTATGCCCGTGACCCGCATTGCAAAAACCAATACTTACACCCGCATCATCGACGCCAGCCTTGCGCTCTTCAACGAGGAAGGCGAGCGCAACATCAGTACCAACCATATCGCGGCGCATTTGGGCATCAGTCCGGGCAATCTCTATTACCACTTCCGCAACAAAGACGAAATCATCGTCCAACTCTTCAAACGTTACAGCGAAGCCCTGCTGGCATACCTGAATGAAGCCGTGTTGCCGTCCGATGTGGAAGACTCCATCAACTATATGGCGGGCATTTACGACGTGATGTGGGAATACCGCTTCCTCTTTAGCGACGTGAACACCCTGCTTGCGCGCAGTGCCGAACTATTGGGCGAACACAATACCTTCACCCAAGCCAAAGTCTCCCCGCTCTTGGTCAACCTGCTTACCCAGCTCAACGGTCTGAACATCATCCAAGCCGACCAAACCGCCATGAACGACCTCGCCGTCAATATGTGGATGGTCACGAAATACTGGTTCGACTTCGACAGCTCCCTGCGCGGGCGTACCAAGCTGACCGAAGACTCCAAAGCACGCGGCGTCCGTCGCACCTTAAGCCTCCTGCGCCCCTATCTCTTGCCGAAACACCGCGAGGAATACGACCGAAGAATTACAGTGGCATCCGATATTTTATAGTGTATTAACAAAAATCAGGACAAGGCGACGAAGCCGCAGACAGTACAGATAGTACGGCAAGGCGAGGCAACACCGTACTGGTTTAAAGTTAATCCACTATATAATCATAATCATTGGAACAGGGCTAAAGGTCGTCTGAAAAAAAGATGATGCGTCAAATCTCTGCCTGAGTATCCATGCATAGTTGCGAATATCTAAAAACATCTCAATTCGATTACAAACAGGAAAACTGATGAAAACCTTGAAATTTACCAAAATGCACGGTTTGGGCAATGATTTTATGGTGGTAAACGGTATCGGGCAGGATTTTGATCCGCTGGCGGCGCCGCTTGCCGAATGGTCCGACCGTTTTAGAGGGGTGGGCTTCGATCAGTTGCTGCTGGTGGAAAAGCCGTCTTCCGATGCGGTGGATTTCCGTTATCGTATTTTTAATGCGGATGGTAGCGAAGTGGAGCAGTGTGGTAATGGTGCGCGCTGTTTTGCCCGATTTGTGGCTGATAAAGGTTTGACCGATAAAAAGGAAATTTTGGTTGAAACGGCTAAGGGTGTGATTATTCCCAAGCTGTTGGACAATGGTTTGGTTACCGTGAATATGGGCAAACCGCGCTTTACGTCGTCTGAAATCCCGTTTGTGCCGGTTACTGACGAAGCAGAAGATGCTTTGACGCATATGGTGATGGTCGGATTGGAGACGGTGCAGGTCAGTTGTGTGAATATGGGCAATCCTCATGCTGTGATCGTGGTTGAGGACGTACAGACTACGCCCGTGGCTCATTGGGGCGAGGCCATTGAGTCGCACGAGCAGTTTCCGGAACGTGTCAACGTCGGCTTCATGCAGATTGTCGATAGGGAATCTATCCGCTTGCGCGTATTTGAACGCGGTGTGGGTGAAACTCAGGCTTGCGGTACGGGGGCTTGTGCTGCTGTGGTTGCGGGCGTCCGTTTGGGGCTGTTGGCAGAAGGCGTGCCTGTGAAGGTTTCGCTGCCGGGTGGGGATTTGTTTATTACTTGGTCGCATGGTGAGGACGTTTTGATGACCGGTCCTGTTCAAACGGTTTTTGAAGGCGAGTTGCAGTATTCATGATTTGGACGAATTTGGATTTTCTCGCCGTTGTTGCTTATGGACTGGTGTTTTTTGGATTGATTTTCCGCGCTGAAATGTTCCAGTGGTTTTGGGCTTCGGTCGTTTTGTGGCTGGGTGTGTCGATTTTGGGATCGCAGCTTTTGCCGGGGATGTGGGGGATTACCCATGTCGGTCCGTTGTTTGTCCCGCATTTTTATCTGACTTTTGCCAGCGTGTTTTTCTTTGCGTTTCATTGGAAAAAGCAGGCGGATACTGATTTTTGGCAGGCGGACTTACGGCATCCGTTTTTGAGTGTGTTTGCTGTCAGCAATGTGTTGATGACTTTGGCTTTTGTGTCGATTATCGCTATATTGTATTTTATGTTGCCGGGTCGTTCTTTGGCTTTTACGTTGCCGGCTCTGTTGAAATTGTACGCGCTAAAGCCTGTTTATTGGTTTATTTTGCAGTTTGTTATCATGACCGTTTTTTATCTGCACCGCAGAAGCATTGCCAAGCAGTCGCCGGCGGTGTTCAGTAAGGCGCAACTCAGGTTGGGCTGGCTGATGGCTTTGGTCATGCAGGTTTTGGTAACAGGAGCTTTAGCCGGAGAAATCGGGCTTCATTAAGAAAAAATTTTTGCGAATCAAGCCAAACAACCAAAAGTTATAAAGAAAGAAATATTCGATATTGGTTTTTCAGACGACCTGTCTTTAATATACAGGTTATATCACATCAAAATCTGGAGTAAAAAATGAAGATTGCAAACAGCATTACCGAGCTGATCGGCAACACCCCGTTGGTCAAATTAAACCGCCTGACTGAAGGTTTGAAAGCCGAAATCGCTGTCAAACTGGAATTTTTCAATCCCGGCAGCAGCGTGAAAGACCGCATTGCCGAAGCGATGGTTGAGGCTGCTGAAAAAGCGGGCAAAATCGGTAAAGATACCGTAATTGTTGAAGCGACCAGCGGCAATACGGGTATCGGTTTGGCAATGGTGTGTGCGGCACGAGGCTATAAGCTGGCGATTACCATGCCCGAAAGCATGAGTAAAGAACGTAAAATGCTGCTGCGAGCGTTTGGCGCTGAATTGATTCTGACTCCAGCGTCCGAAGGTATGGCAGGGGCGATTGCAAAAGCGCAAGCCTTGGTGGACGAGCATCCGGATACTTATTTCATGCCGCGTCAGTTCGATAACGAGGCAAATCCTGAAGTACACCGCAAAACAACAGCCGAAGAAATTTGGCGAGATACGGATGGCAAAGTCGATATTTTTGTAGCAGGTGTCGGCACGGGCGGTACGGTTACCGGCGTAGGCGAAGTGTTGAAAAAACACAAACCTGAAGTCAAAGTTGTCGCCGTCGAGCCTGAAGCTTCTCCTGTGTTGAGCGGTGGTGAAAAAGGTCCGCACCCGATTCAAGGCATTGGTGCCGGCTTCATTCCTACCGTATTGAATACCAAAGTATATGACAGCATTTCCCAAGTCCCGAACGAAGCGGCATTTGAAACTGCCCGCGCGATGGCGGAAAAAGAAGGGATTTTGGTCGGTATTTCTTCCGGTGCGGCAGTATGGAGTGCGTTGCAGCTTGCCAAACAGCCTGAAAATGAAGGCAAACTGATTGTCGTGCTGCTGCCTTCTTATGGCGAACGCTATCTTTCTACGCCTCTGTTTGCCGATTTGGCACAATAGAGTTGAGAAAATAAGTGATAAAAAAGACCGCTTTGGCGGTCTTTTTTCGTGGTTTCGTGCTTTGGTGTGGCACAAAAATGAATTTAAGGCGTCATATCGTGTAAAGATTGGAATGTAAGACGAAAGTTGTTGTAATTCAGTCTACAGACAAAGGCAGATTGATATAGAATTTGGTTATCTGGATAATCCTGATTATAATGGTAGACATGAAAAAATATATCCCCATCTTATTTGCGTTGGCGGCACTTGCCGGTTGTGAGACCATTTATGTCCCAAGCTTGCAAGAAGTGCCTGTCCGTCCGATTAATATTAAGCCTAACGTGAAAGCAACTAAGGCTGAAAAACATGCAGCGTTCAGTTTGGCTTCTTCGCATTGGAGTGATGTTTCAAAAATCCGCGACGAGGCAACGCGTTTGAGTTATCAGGTCAGCCAAGGAAAAATGACTAAAGTTCAAGCTGCGCAATACCTGAACAAGTTCCGTATTCAGCTTGTCGGCCGTAATGTCGTGGATGACAGCGTATATGAGGTTTATCTGCGTTCTGCCGTTGACAGCCAACGAGGCGAAATCAATACCGAACAATCCAAGCTGTATATCCAAAATGCTTTGCGCGGATGGCAGCAACGTTGGAAAAATATGGGCAACAAACCTTCCAATCCGGCGTTTACCAACTTCCTGATGGAAGTGATGAATATGACTCCGTTGAAATAAGTTTCACATTTCAAACAAAAGGTCGTCTGAAAATTTTCAGACGACCTTTTGTTTTGAATGTGGATATTTATGATGCCTTGCGCAGCAGCTTTGCAGTTGCTACTTTTGCCCGTTCTTTAATATCTTCGGTCAGGTAGGTTTTCATCTGGCTGTACACCAAAGTAATGACGGCTATGTCGTCACTAAATCCCAAAGGACCAAGCAAGTCAGGAATGCTGTCGATAGGGCTGAGGAAGTAAACCAATGCGCCGACAATAATCATCTTGGCGCGTCTGGGCGTATGTGGGGAGTCCCAAAGATAATACAGCGCATACAACTGACGGACGATGGGTTCGCCTAATCGACCTGCAAAACGGGCAAGCTTATTGAAAAAACCATTTTTGTCCAGATTTCGTCTTCTGAATTTAGGGATAAAATTTTTGGGGTCGGAAAACTGGGTGTGTTCTTTTTCTTCAGAATATTTCATAATTAGCCTCGCAGTAAAAGAGTATAGATGGGTTAGAGCCGTAATGCGGGCAAAGTATAAAGCAGAGTAAGGCAAAGAAATGTCAGTTTTGTTTAAACGAGCCAAAAAATCATGAAGACAGTTTCTCTCAGGTATATTTCTTAGGTATATTATTAGGTATATTTAGTAGCTGGCGAAATTATATAGGATAGATAAATTTTATTAAAACACATGTTTACTTTCGATATACATCTGATATAAAGGAGTTAAAAATGAAGTTGAAGAAATTCTTAGCTGTTAGCATCAGTACAATCTGCGTTGCAGGAATGGTTCATGCGCATGACCACAAACATAACCATATGACACCTGCCGGTGCTTCCATTACAGTTAAAGTACAACAACTTGATCCGGCTAATGGTAATAAAGATATAGGTACTGTAACGATTACCGAATCCAAGTACGGTTTGGTCTTTACACCAAACTTAAAAGGATTAGAAGCCGGCTTGCATGGATTTCACATTCACCAAAACCCAAGCTGTGAGCCGAAGGAAAAAGACGGTAAACTGACTGCAGGCTTGGGTGCCGGCGGTCATTGGGATCCCAAAGAAACCAAAAAACATGGCTTCCCATGGCAAGATGATGCGCATTTGGGCGATTTGCCGGCATTAACCGTATTACATGACGGTACCGCCACCAATCCGGTTCTTGCGCCACGCATCAAACGCCTTGATCAAGTTCGTGGTCATTCCATCATGATCCACGTCGGTGGCGACAATCACTCCGACCACCCAGCCCCACTTGGCGGCGGCGGTGCGCGTATGGCGTGTGGTGTGATTAAATAATTTGATTGTTGTAAACAAAAAGTGCGGTCAAAAATGTTAGAATTTTAACCGCACTTTTATTTGCAATAAAATCTACTTCACCAGTTCCTCCCGGTCATTCAATTTATAAATAGCGTTAATCAGCTGTTTGTTTGAAACCCATATTATTTTCAATAAAAGTTATAGTGCCGTTTTTAATAAGGGCTCGATTACGAATCAAGCCATCGATATTACGAACTTCTCTATTTCTCCAAATGGTGCAGTTTTTTAATAGAAAAACGAGAGGATCGTCTGAAAATTTGCCTGTTGAAATTTTTTTGAATACAACGGTTTATCCCATAAGGTTGTGGTTGTTTTGATTGTGGATGCGTTGGTAAATGATATTGATCTATATTTGTATTTTAAAAAACAGAATATTAATACTATTTTGATGGTATAAGGTTGTGCAAAACTGATTAAGCGGTAGTTGAAAAAATGTTGGTTTAAGTATTAATAGAGATGTTTATTGCTATTGGTAGGGTTTATGATGTGTTTTGGTAAAATTTATTAGATTGTTGATAAAATGGACTGTTCAAAATCAGATAAAACAGGTAAATTATGGTCTATGTAACTCGATGTAATTTGAGTTATTGGTTTTGAGCTGATAAAAAATACAGAGGAACTGGCTATGTCCGTCAAACCGCGTCCTGTCTTTTTGGAGATCCCCAATATTCGCTTGCCGATACCGGGGATTGTCTCCATCTTGCACCGCATTAGTGGGGTAGCATTATTTGTGATGCTTCCCGTTTTGCTGTATCTCCTGTCCGGTACGTTGAGCCGCGAGTCGGCGTTTGAAACTTACCGTGCTATCGTTTCCAATCCTTTAGTCAAGTTGATTTTAATCGGCGTGTTATGGGCTTATCTGCACCATCTGCTCGCCGGTGTCCGTTTCTTACTTTTGGATGCACACAAAGGCCTTGAGCTGAATACTGCGCGCAATACAGCTAAATTTGTGTTTGCTGCGGCGCTGGTGTTGACCGTCGTTTTGGGAGCGTTGTTATGGTAGAGCGTAAATTGACCGGTGCCCATTACGGTTTGCGCGATTGGGCGATGCAGCGTGCGACTGCGGTTATCATGTTGATCTATACCGTTGCACTTTTAGTGATTCTGTTCACCCTGCCTAAAGAATATTCGGCATGGCAGGCATTTTTCGATCAAGTTTGGGTGAAGGTATTCACTCAAGTCAGCTTTATTGCCGTATTTTTGCACGCTTGGGTGGGTATCCGCGATTTGTGGATGGACTATATCAAACCCTTCGGCGTGCGTTTGTTTTTTCAGGTTGCCACCATCGTATGGCTGGTCGGCTGCTTGGTGTATTCAATTAAAGTAATTTGGGGGTAAGTATGGGTTTTCCTGTTCGCAAGTTTGATGCCGTGATTGTCGGCGGTGGTGGTGCAGGTTTACGCGCAGCCCTCCAATTATCTAAATCCGGTCTGAATTGTGCCGTTTTGTCTAAAGTGTTCCCTACCCGTTCGCATACTGTAGCAGCGCAGGGCGGTATTTCCGCCTCTTTGGGTAATGTGCAGGAAGACCGTTGGGACTGGCACATGTACGATACCGTGAAAGGCTCCGACTGGTTGGGCGATCAAGATGCGATTGAGTTTATGTGTCGCGCCGCACCTGAAGCAGTGATTGAGTTGGAACACATGGGTATGCCTTTTGACCGCGTAGAAAGCGGCAAAATTTATCAGCGTCCTTTCGGTGGCCATACTGCCGAACACGGTAAACGTGCTGTAGAACGTGCCTGCGCGGTTGCCGATCGTACCGGTCATGCGATGTTGCACACTCTGTACCAACAAAATGTCCGTGCCAATACGCAATTCTTTGTGGAATGGACGGCACAAGATTTGATTCGTGATGAAAAAGGCGACGTCGTCGGTGTAACCGCCATGGAAATGGAAACCGGCGAAGTTTACATTTTCCACGCTAAAGCCGTGTTGTTTGCTACCGGCGGCGGTGGTCGTATTTATGCGTCTTCTACCAATGCCTATATGAATACCGGCGATGGTTTAGGTATTTGCGCACGTGCTGGTATCCCGTTGGAAGATATGGAATTCTGGCAATTCCACCCGACCGGCGTGGCAGGTGCAGGCGTGTTGATTACCGAAGGCGTACGTGGTGAGGGTGGTATTTTGTTGAATGCCGATGGCGAACGCTTTATGGAACGTTACGCACCGACCGTAAAAGACTTGGCTTCACGCGACGTGGTCTCCCGTGCGATGGCGATGGAAATCTACGAAGGTCGCGGCTGCGGTAAAAACAAAGACCATGTATTGCTGAAAATCGACCATATCGGCGCTGAAAAAATTATGGAAAAACTGCCGGGCATCCGCGAGATTTCCATTCAGTTTGCCGGTATCGACCCGATTAAAGACCCGATTCCGGTCGTGCCAACTACCCACTACATGATGGGCGGTATTCCGACCAACTACCACGGTGAAGTCGTTATGCCGCAAGGCGACGAATATGAAGTGCCGGTGAAAGGTCTGTATGCTGCGGGCGAGTGCGCTTGTGCTTCCGTGCACGGAGCGAACCGCTTGGGTACCAACTCCTTGCTTGACTTGGTGGTGTTCGGTAAAGCTGCCGGCGACAGCATGATTAAATTCATCAAAGAGCAAAGCGATTGGAAACCTCTGCCTGCCGATGCGGGCGAGCTGACCCGTCAACGTATTGAACGCTTGGATAACCAAACCGACGGCGAAAACGTTGATGCGCTGCGCCGCGAACTGCAACGCTCCGTCCAACTGCACGCCGGTGTGTTCCGTACCGATGAGATTCTGAGTAAAGGCGTTCGAGAAATTATGGCGATTGCCGAGCGTGTGAAGCGTACTGAAATCAAAGACAAGAGCAAAGTATGGAATACAGCGCGTATCGAAGCTTTGGAATTGGACAATCTGATTGAGGTGGCGAAAGCGACTTTGGTATCTGCCGAAGCACGTAAAGAATCACGCGGTGCGCACGCTTCAGACGACCATCCTGAGCGCGATGACGAAAACTGGATGAAACACACGCTGTATCATTCAGATACCAACACTTTGTCTTATAAACCGGTACACACTAAGCCTTTGAGCGTGGAATACATCAAACCGGCCAAGCGCGTTTACTGATGCGTTTTCAGACGATCTCCGTATCACAAGAGGTCGTCTGAAAATCAAATACACCACCACATTGAACAGCCTGAACCCATAACATAAAACCATCAGGCGGTTTATGAGAAAAGGAACACTTCTCATGGAAAAAATGAGTTTTGAAATTTACCGTTACAATCCGGATGTTGATGCCAAACCATATATGCAACGTTACGAGTTGGAACTGGAACCTACTGACGTAAAACTTTTGGACGCATTGGTGCGCTTGAAAGCACAAGACGACACTTTGTCTTTCCGTCGCTCCTGCCGCGAAGGTATTTGCGGTTCGGACGGCATGAACATCAACGGCAAAAACGGCTTGGCGTGTTTGACCGATTTACGCGGTTTGAAGCAGCCTGTCAAAATCCGCCCGCTGCCTGGTCTGCCTGTCATCCGCGACCTGATTGTGGACATGACCCAGTTCTTCAAACAATATCACTCCATTAAGCCTTACGTTGTGAACGACAACCCGATCGATTCCGACAAAGAGCGTTTGCAAACTCAGGAAGAGCGTAAAGAGCTGGACGGCTTGTACGAGTGTATTTTGTGCGCCTGCTGTTCGACTGCCTGTCCGTCGTTCTGGTGGAATCCCGACAAATTCGTCGGTCCGTCCGGTTTGCTGAACGCCTACCGCTTCATTGCCGACAGCCGCGATACCATTACCAATGAGCGTTTAGACAATTTGAACGACCCGTACCGTTTGTTCCGCTGCCATACCATCATGAACTGCGTAGACGTATGTCCTAAACACTTGAATCCGACTCGTGCCATCGGTAAGATTAAAGAAATTATGTTGAAACGAGCCGTTTAAGAAATGATGGTTTTTGACGATATTGCCAAACGGAAAATCCGTTTTCAAACCCGCCGGGGATTATTAGAATTAGATTTGATTTTCGGCAGGTTTATGGAAAAAGAATTCGAGCAATTAAGCGATAAAGAGCTGTCCGAGTTTTCCGAAATCCTTGAATTTCAAGATCAAGAGCTTCTGGCTCTGATTAACGGACATTCGGCGACAGACAAGGAGCACCTTATCCCCATGCTTGAAAAAATCAGACGAGCTTGACGTATTGTAAATCCGCCTGTTTATCGGCGGATTTCTAGGATACGGAGGTCGTCTGAAAACAAAGAACGTGCTGCATAGGCAGTAACGAAAGCCCCAACTTACAAAGGAGCGATATAATATGTCCAAATCAATTAAACTCAACGTACCCAATCAAGAGGATTTAGAACTGCCCGTATTGGAAGCGAGCATCGGCCACGACGTGGTCGATATCCGCACCCTGACTAAAAGCACAGGCTTATTCTCATTTGACCCCGGATTCGTTTCAACAGCAAGCTGCGAATCTAAAATTACTTATATCGACGGTGACGAAGGTTTGCTGTATTACCGTGGTTATCCCATTGAGCAGCTTGCAGAAAAATCTGATTATCTGGAAGTCTGCTACCTGCTGATTTACGGCGAACTGCCTACACCTGAGCAAAAAGCAGAATTTAATGATACTGTCCGCCGTCATACGATGTTGCATGAGCAACTGACTTGGTTCTTCCGCGGTTTCCGCCGTGATGCCCATCCGATGGCGATGATGGTCGGTGTGGTTGGTGCGTTGTCTGCGTTCTATCAAGACAGTTTGGATATTACCAATCCCGAACACCGCAAAATCGCGATTTATCGTTTGATTTCAAAAATCCCGACGATTGCCGCGATGTGTTACCGTTATTCCAACGGTCTGCCGTTCAACTATCCGAAAAACAATCTTTCTTATTCCGAAAACTTCCTTCATATGATGTTTGCTACACCATGTGAAGACTACAAACCTAATCCTGTATTGGCGCGTGCGCTTGACCGCATCTTTATCCTTCATGCGGATCACGAGCAAAACGCTTCGACTTCGACTGTCCGTTTGGCAGGTTCTTCAGGCGCGAACCCGTTTGCCTGTATCGCTGCCGGTATTGCCTGTCTGTGGGGTGCGTCCCACGGCGGTGCGAACGAAGCGGTCTTGAAAATGCTGGACGAAATCGGTGATGTATCCCGTGTTGCCGAATACATGGAAGGCGTGAAGCAGCGCAAATACCGTCTCATGGGCTTTGGCCACCGCGTGTACCGTAACATGGACCCGCGCGCCAGCATCATGCGTGAAACTTGCCATGAAGTGCTGAAAGAATTGGGTTTGGAAGACAGTCCGAAATTCAAGCTGGCGATGGAATTGGAACAAATCGCCCTGAAAGACCCGTTCTTCGTAGAGCGCAAACTGTACCCCAACGTCGACTTCTACTCCGGTATCGTCTTGTCCGCACTTGGCATTCCGACCGAAATGTTTACCGTCATCTTCGCTCTGTCGCGCAGCGTAGGCTGGATTTCGCACTGGCATGAAATGATTAGCGATCCTTCGCTGAAAATCGGTCGTCCGCGCCAACTTTATACCGGTGCCGTACGTCGCGATTATGTACCGGCGGATAAACGCTGATAATCGGTATATTAATTAATAATCGGTATATTAATATGTTGTCGGAGTTTATTTGGGAAAGCCGAATAGCTTTTTTAAATGAGTTTGTCCGCAATAAACGAAACAGATACAAGTAATTTGGCTGGAAATAGGGTAGAATGAAGTGTCATTTCAAACGGCATGGATTCCGTTGAAACACATGGAATTCTACCCTTTGTTTATATTTTAAAGAAAAGAGCTCGTGTCATGATGGATGAAAAACTCAATTTTTCTTATCTGTTCGGTTCAAATGCTCCCTACATCGAAGAGTTGTATGAGAATTTCTTGGAAAACCCAAGTTCTGTCGATGAGAAATGGAAGCAATATTTCACCGACTTAAGTAAGCAGCCCGGTGCGGCAGATGTTGATGTTGCCCATGCTCCGATTCGTGAATCCTTCGCTAATTTGGCAAAAACCAAATCGACAGCGGTAACTGCCGGCGGTATGGATGAAGCCATGATGAAGAAACAGGTCGGCGTACTGCGGTTGATTTCTGCTTACCGTATTCAAGGTGTGGGTGCTGCTCAGCTTGACCCGCTCAAACGTATCCCGCCACGCAACATTGAAGCCCTCGATCCCAAATTCCACGGACTGAATGATGCCGATATGGCGGTTCAGTTCAATATGGGCGAGGGCGATTTTTCCGGCCAAAGCAAACTGCCTCTGTCCCAAATCATCAGCAACCTCAAGCAAACCTATTGCGGCCATCTCGCATTGGAATACATCTACATTCCCAATACAGAAGAACGCCGTTGGTTGCGCAATTATTTCGAGGATGTGCTGTCCACCCCGAGTTACAGTGCCGAACAGAAACGCCGCATCCTGAAAGAAATGACCGCTGCCGAGACTTTGGAGCGTTACCTGCATACGAAATATGTCGGTCAGAAGCGCTTCGGTGTTGAAGGCGGCGAGAGCGTGATTGCCGGTCTGAATTACCTGATTCAAAACGCAGGTAAAGACGGCGTCGAAGAAGTCATCATCGGTATGGCACACCGAGGTCGTCTGAATGTCTTGGTCAACATTTTGGGCAAGAAACCGGGCGATTTGTTTGCCGAGTTTGAAGGCTGCGCCGAAATCAAGCTGCCCAGCGGCGACGTGAAATACCACATGGGTTTCAGCTCCGACATCGCTACGCCGAATGGTCCGATGCACGTTTCTTTGGCGTTCAACCCGTCGCACTTGGAAATCGTCAACCCTGTCGTTGAAGGTTCTGCACGCGCCAAACAAAAACGTCTGGGCGAAAACGGACGCGACAAAGTATTGCCCCTATTGATTCACGGCGACTCTGCATTTGTCGGTTTAGGTGTCAACCAAGCAACGTTCAACCTGTCCAAAACGCGCGGCTACACTACCGGCGGTACGGTTCATATCGTTATCAACAACCAAATCGGCTTCACCACTTCCGATACCCGCGACACTCGTTCGACCGTGCATTGTACCGACGTGGCGAAAATGGTTTCCGCTCCGGTCATCCACGTCAACGGCGACGATCCGGAACGTGTTTGCTTCGCCATCCAAGCAGCTTTGGACTACCGTAAAAAATTCAACAAAGACATCGTGATCGATGTCGTCTGCTACCGCAAATGGGGTCACAACGAAGGTGACGATCCGACCCTGACTCAGCCGATGATGTACAAAAAAGTATCGCAACACCCCGGTGCGCGCGCTTTGTACACTGAGCAATTGATTGCAGAAGGCGTGGTAACGCAAGCAGAAGCCGACGGCTATATCCAAGCCTACCGCGATGCTTTGGACAAAGGCGAACACGTCGAGCAAACGACGTTGAGCAATTTCCAACGTACGCAAATTGATTGGAGCAAATACCAAGGTCAGGACTGGCGCGAAGATGTGGAAACCGGTCTGCCTGCTGCCGACATCGAGCGCCTTACCGAGAAATTCACCGCCGTTCCCGAAGGCTTTGCGCTGCATCCGACTGCCAAACGCGTGCTCGAAGCACGCAAAGGTATGGCTGCGGGCAGTCAGCCGATTGACTGGGGTATGGCGGAAACACTCGCATACGCCAGCTTGGTGACCAAAGGCCACGGCGTGCGCATTTCCGGCGAAGACTCCGGACGCGGTACATTCTCACACCGTCATGCCGTATTGCATGATCAAAACCGCGAAAAATGGGATGACGGCACTTACGTACCGCTGCGCCATATGGGCGAAGGTGCGGGCGAATTTCTCGTTATCGATTCCATTCTGAATGAAGAAGCCGTCATGGCATACGAATACGGTTTTGCCTGCTCCGCACCCGACAAGCTGACCATTTGGGAAGCGCAGTTCGGCGACTTTGCCAACGGCGCGCAAGTAACCATCGACCAATTCCTGTCGTCCGGCGAAACCAAGTGGGGCCGTCTCTGCGGTCTGACCACCATCCTGCCGCACGGCTACGACGGACAAGGTCCGGAACACTCATCCGGTCGTGTAGAACGCTGGTTGCAGCTTTGCTCCGAAAATAATATGCAAATCATCATGCCGTCCGAAGCGTCGCAGATGTTCCACCTGTTGCAACGCCAAGTCTTGAGTTCGTACCGCAAACCGCTGGTGATTTTCATGTCCAAACGCCTGTTGCGTTTCAAAGGCGCGATGAGCTCGCTGGAAAACTTTACCGAAGGTTCGCGCTTCCGTCCTGTCATCGGCGATACAGCCGAGCGTGGCAACAATGAAAGTGTGAAACGCGTGATTCTGTGTGCCGGACAGGTTTACTACGATTTGGAAGCAGGTCGTGCCGAGCGAAAATTGGAAAATGATGTCGCCATCGTCCGCGTTGAGCAGCTTTATCCGTTCCCATACGACGAGTTGCGTGCAGAACTGGCGAAATATCCGAACGCGAAATCCGTGGTTTGGGCGCAGGAAGAGCCGAAAAACCAAGGTGCGTTCTACCAAATCCGCCACCGCTTGGAAGACGTTATCAGTGAAAGCCAAAAACTGTCTTATGCCGGTCGTCCGAGCAGCGCATCGCCAGCCGTCGGCTATATGAGCAAACACGTTGCCCAGCTGAAACAACTGGTTGAAGACGCAATGACGCTGTAAAGCAATACGGTGCGGCGTTCCGAATGAAACACTTCAGACGGAACGCCCGCCAAACAAAAGAGATAACACACAACAGGTCGTCTGAAAAAACAACGGCCATCCGGAGACACAAAATGATTATTGACGTAAAAGTACCCATGCTGTCCGAAAGCGTATCCGAAGGCACGCTCTTGGAATGGAAGAAAAAAGTTGGCGAAGCCGTAGCGCGCGACGAAATCCTGATCGACATCGAAACCGACAAAGTGGTTTTGGAAGTACCTTCTCCACAAGCCGGCGTATTGGTTGAAATCATCGCCCAAAACGGCGAAACTGTTGCTGCCGAGCAAGTGTTGGCGCGTATCGACACTGCTGCAACTGCTTCCGCTTCTGCTGAAGCCCCAGCTGCTGCACCTGCACCTGAAGCCGCTCCCGCTGCTGCACAAACCAATGCCGCCATGCCTGCTGCCGCCAAGCTTGCAGCCGAAACCGGCGTGGATGTGAACGCGCTGCAAGGTTCTGGTCGCGACGGCCGTGTCTTGAAAGAAGACGTGCAAAACGCCGCCGCCAAACCAGCCGCTGCGCCCGCTGCTGCGCCAGCCCCCGTTCCCGCAGGCGCACGTCCTGAACAACGCGTTCCGATGAGCCGCCTGCGCGCCCGTGTTGCCGAACGTCTATTGGCTTCGCAACAGGAAAACGCGATTCTGACTACGTTCAACGAAGTCAACATGAAACCCATCATGGACTTGCGTGCGAAATACAAAGAAAAATTCGAGAAAGAACACGGTACCAAACTTGGCTTCATGTCTTTCTTCGTCAAAGCAGCCGTTGCTGCGCTGAAAAAATATCCGGTGGTCAATGCCTCCGTTGACGGAAACGACATCGTTTATCACGGTTACTTCGACATCGGTATCGCCATCGGCAGCCCGCGCGGTCTGGTCGTGCCGATTCTGCGTGATGCCGACCAAATGAGCATTGCCGACATCGAACAAGCCATCGTCGATTACGCCAAAAAAGCCAAAGACGGCAAAATCGCGCTGGAAGATTTGACCGGCGGTACGTTCAGCATCACCAACGGCGGTACGTTCGGTTCCATGATGTCTACCCCGATTATCAATCCGCCGCAATCCGCCATTTTAGGTATGCACGCGACCAAAGAGCGCGCAGTCGTAGAAAACGGTCAAGTCGTCGTTCGTCCGATGATGTATCTGGCACTCTCTTACGATCACCGCATCATCGACGGCCGCGAAGCCGTGTTGACTTTGGTTGCCATCAAAGACGCGCTGGAAGATCCGGCACGCCTGTTGTTGGATCTGTAAACGCCGTCAAAGGGATATAAAGCGGATAAAAACAGAGCAGTTTGAAATCAGGCTGCTTACTGGGTTTCAGACGACCTTGAAAAGAAAAAAGGTCGTCTGAAAATGGCGGGATGTTTGAAATCTAAGGGAGAAAGTTTGTTGCTGCCATTTTCCGTGCAGAAGCAAACGTTTGAAAATCCATAGGAGCGTATCCATGAAACCCATCTCCCTGTTTCCGCTTTTGGCTGTCGTTTCCCTGCTTGGCGCGTGTGCCGCATTTGAAGGCAAGGAATATTCCGTTAACGCCTACGACGCGCGCGGCAGAATGTTGAACAAGCGTTTTGAAATGGATAGCAACAAAGCAGGTATTCCCGTCGCCCGCAGCGTTTTGTGCAAACGTTATCCGCACGCTACCGTCCGCGTTTACAACAATTTCACCGGACACGAAGTCAGGGAATACAGCCCGCATTCCTGCCGCCGCTGATGCGTCCGAACCAATCGGGCTGAAATTTGAAAAGGTCGTGCCTGCGGGCAGGCTTCGCACTCTGAAAAAGGCAGAATAAGTTTTAATTTTGTTGAAGCCGTGCTTTCAGACGACCTCTCATGCAAAATACAGTGGATGAACTTTTGCTGAAGGTTTTCCTGCGGCAAAAATATCAAACAACAAAGGATTTTTCACATGTCTCAATACGATGTAGTAGTCATCGGCGCAGGCCCCGGCGGATACGTTGCCGCCATCCGCGCCGCCCAACTGGGTTTCAAAACCGCCTGTGTCGATGCGGGCGTCAACAAAGCAGGCGATGCGCCCGCGCTGGGCGGTACCTGTCTGAACGTCGGCTGCATTCCTTCCAAAGCGCTGTTGCAGTCGAGCGAACATTTCCATGCCGCGCAGCATGATTTTGCCGAACACGGCATCAGCGTCGGCGACATCAAATTTGACGCGGCGAAAATGATTGCGCGCAAAGACGCCATCGTAACCAAGCTCACCGGCGGCGTGAAATTCCTGTTCCAAAAAAACAAAGTAACCAGCCTGTTCGGTACGGCGTCATTTGCCGGCAAAAACGGCGATGCCTACCAAATCGAAGTCGATAACAAAGGCGAAAAAACCGTTATCGAAGCCAAACATGTCATCGTAGCGACCGGTTCCGTGCCGCGTCCGCTGCCGCAGGTTGCCATCGACAATGTAAACGTATTGGACAACGAAGGTGCATTGAACCTGACTGAAGTGCCCGCCAAACTGGGCGTCATCGGTTCGGGCGTGATCGGTTTGGAAATGGGTTCTGTGTGGAACCGCGTCGGTTCGCAAGTCACCATCCTCGAAGCCATGCCGACCTTCCTTGCCGCCGCTGACCAGCAAATCGCCAAAGAAGCCTTCAAATATTTCACCAAAGAGCAGGGCTTGAACATCGAACTGGGCGTGAAAATCGGCGACATCAAATCTGAAGGCAAAGGCGTTTCCGTTGCCTACCAAACTGCCGCAGGCGAAGCCAAAACCGAAGTCTTCGACAAACTCATCGTTGCCATCGGACGTATTCCGAACACCAAAGGCTTAAACGCCGAAGCGGTCGGCTTGGAAAAAGACGAGCGCGGCTTTATCAAAGTGGACGGCGAATGCCGCACCAACCTGCCTAATGTTTGGGCAATCGGCGACGTGGTTCGCGGTCCGATGCTGGCGCACAAAGCCAGCGACGAAGGCGTGGCAGTTGCCGAGCGCATCGCTGGTCAGAAACCGCATATTGACTTCAACAGCGTACCGTTCGTGATTTACACCGACCCCGAAATCGCTTGGGTCGGCAAAACTGAAGAGCAGCTCAAAGCTGAAGGCGTGGAATACAAAAAAGGTACTTCTGGCTTCGGCGCAAACGGTCGTGCGTTGGCAATGGGCAAGGCAAAAGGTACGGTCAAAGTGTTGGCGGATGCCAAAACCGACCGCATCTTGGGCGTACACATGATTGGCCCGGTTGTCAGCGAATTGGTTACTGAAGGCGTGACTGCGCTCGAATTCTTCGCCAGCAGCGAAGACATCGCCCGCATCATCCATGCCCACCCGACCTTGTCCGAAGTGGTTCACGAAGCCGCGCTGGCCGCCGACAAACGCGCTTTGCACGGCTGATAAGGAAAAGTAAAGCATAAAAGGTCGTCTGAAATTTTTTCAGACGACCTTTTCGGAAAGATGAATGTTCGCAAGTGATGTTCTGATGGGTATAGAGAGAAAGTAGGGTATATCGGTTGCCGCCGTTCTCGTATCAGAATGACGATTTCAGCTGAATCTACTATATAATCGGCGATACATTCACAGACAGCATTTAATTATGAATAAAGAAGTAATCGGTATCCTGTTTATACCGATGGGCATCATCAGCATGTGTATGGCCGCGTTGTGGCAGATGTATGTGATGATGACCGAAACTTATACGCTCAACCGTTTCAAAGATAAAGAATTGGTTTGGCGCGTGGCATTATTGTTTATCAGTTTCAGCCTTGCCGTTTACCTGCTCTGTCCCAATTCGCGTAAAAAAGGCATCGTCTTTTTTATCCTCGGGGGCGGCGGTGCAATCATGTATCTGCTTGCGCGGATGTGGTTGCCGTTCAGCAAGTGAAACGACGATTTTCCGACCGCCGAAAGGTCGTCTGAAACGCACGGGGTTGCCATTCAGAGGCAGTCTCAGGGCATTCCACTAATCTAAAGGAGAAATCCATGAATCTACACGAGTATCAGGCTAAAGAACTGCTGGCAGGCTACGGCTTGCCCGTGCAAGGCGGTATTTTGGCGCACAACGGCGAAGAAGCCGCAGCCGCTTACGACAAACTGGGCGGTAAATTTGCCGTCGTCAAAGCCCAAGTCCACGCGGGCGGACGCGGTAAAGCGGGCGGCGTAAAAGTCGTCAAAAGCCGTGAAGAAGCCAAAGAAGTGGCGGAAAGCCTGATTGGCACCAATCTGGTTACTTATCAAACCGATGCCAACGGTCAGCCGGTCAACAGCGTTTTGGTTTGCGAAGACATGTATCCGGTGCAAACCGAGCTGTATTTGGGCGCGGTGGTTGACCGTTCTACCCGTCGCATCACATTCATGGCTTCGACCGAAGGCGGCGTAGAAATCGAAAAAGTTGCCGCCGAAACCCCTGAAAAAATCTTCAAAGTAACTGTTGACCCGCTGGTCGGTCTGCAACCTTGCCAAGCGCGCGATGTGGCGTTCCAACTGGGCTTGAAAGACAAACAAATCAACGAGTTCGTCAAACTGATGACCGGCGCGTACAAAGCATTTGTCGAAAACGACTTCGCCCTGTTTGAAGTGAACCCGCTGGCAGTTCGCGAAAACGGCGCGCTCGCCTGCGTGGACGGCAAAATCGGTATCGACAGCAACGCTCTTTACCGCCTGCCAAAAATCGCCGAATTGCGCGACAAATCCCAAGAAAACGAACGCGAGCTGAAAGCCTCCGAATTCGACCTGAACTACGTTGCTTTGGAAGGCAACATCGGCTGTATGGTCAACGGCGCAGGTTTGGCGATGGCAACTATGGACATCATCAAACTCAAAGGCGGCCAACCTGCCAACTTCTTGGACGTAGGCGGCGGCGCGACCAAAGAGCGCGTAGTTGAAGCGTTCAAACTGATTCTCGAAGACAAATCCGTCAAAGGCGTATTGATCAACATCTTCGGCGGTATCGTCCGTTGCGACATGATCGCGGAAGCCATCGTGGCAGCCGTTAAAGAAATCAACGTTGACGTGCCTGTCGTTGTCCGTCTGGAAGGCAACAACGCCGAACTCGGCGCGAAAATCCTGAACGAATCAGGCCTGAAACTGACTTCCGCCGACGGCCTGAATGACGCAGCCGAAAAAATTGTCGCAGCCGTAAACGCCTAAGGAGAAAAGAATGAGCGTATTGATTAATAAAGACACCAAAGTATTGGTTCAAGGTTTCACCGGTAAAAACGGTACTTTCCACTCCGAACAAGCTCTGGCTTACGGCACTAAAGTCGTCGGCGGCGTGACACCGGGTAAAGGCGGTCAAACCCACCTGAACCTGCCTGTGTTCAACACCATGAAAGAAGCCGTCAAAGAAACCGGCGCAGACGCATCCGTGATTTACGTTCCGGCTCCGTTCGTGTTGGATTCTATCGTTGAAGCGGTTGATTCCGGCGTAGGCTTGGTGGTTGTGATTACCGAAGGCGTACCGACTCTGGACATGCTCAAAGCCAAACGTTATCTGGAAACCAACGGCAACGGCACGCGTTTGGTCGGTCCTAACTGCCCGGGCGTGATTACTCCGGGTGAGTGCAAAATCGGCATTATGCCGGGCCACATCCATACTCCGGGCCGCATCGGTATTATTTCCCGTTCCGGTACATTGACTTACGAAGCCGTGGCACAAACCACCAAACTGGGCTTGGGTCAATCAACCTGTATCGGTATCGGTGGCGACCCGATTCCGGGCATGAACCAAATCGACGCGCTGAAACTCTTCCAAGAAGACCCCGATACCGACGCCATCATCATGATCGGTGAAATCGGCGGTACTGCGGAAGAAGAAGCAGCCGAATACATCCAATCCAACGTAACCAAACCTGTTGTAGGTTACATCGCAGGTGTTACCGCTCCTAAAGGCAAACGTATGGGCCACGCCGGTGCGATTATCTCCGGCGGCAAGGGTACTGCGGAAGAAAAATTCGCCGCTTTCGAAAAAGCCGGCATCGCCTACACCCGCAGCCCTGCCGAATTGGGCAGCACCATGCTGGAAGTGTTGAAAGCAAAAGGCTTGGCATAACAACGACTGGTCGTTTTGACTGAAAAGCCGATAGGTCGTCTGAAAACTTGAAAACAGGTTTTCAGACGACCTTTTTATCTAATGCGTTAATCTTTACATATTTAGTCGGTTTCTTTATCCGAATTGACTTGAGAATTAGTTCAAAAGCGTTATAATTCTTTAACAGATAAATAATCTGTCATTTGACGGTCGGTCATTTTAACTCAAAGGTATTGACATTTTGAAACAACAAATAGACTTAGGCCGATTAACCTACACCAATCTAAGGAAATAATGATGAAAAAGCAAAATTTTGATTCCCGCAAGGAAAGCCTGTTGAATGACATTCAAGATGTAATGAATGATGTTGAAGAGCTGTACAGCAAAGGTGTGGAAGCCGGTTCTGAAGAAGGCAAAAAAGCCAAAGAGAAATTGCAGGAAAAACTCGGCGCCGCCAAAGACCGTATGCTTCGTTTCGAAGAAGAAGCTGGCGACAAAATCAGATATCACGCTGACCGTGTACGCGAAAAATATGACGAGTTCGAAGAATTTGCCGAAGATGGTTTGAAGGAAGGTAAAAAACGTTTGGTAGAATTCGGTGAAGAAGCTGGTGACCGCATTAAACGCGGTGCACGTCAGGCCGACGAAGTCGTTCATGACAATCCTTACTACGCTATGGGTTTTGCCGCATTGGCTGGCTTAGTAGTAGGCGTGTTGTTGAACCGTCGATAATCGCCAGTTTAGTTTAATTGGCATATCAATTTAATTGATATAAATGCCGTCCGAACACGCGATTTTTTAAAATCTTGTTCAGACGGCCTTTTTATTATTTTGGTTTTGGATTGTTGTTTCTGCTAGTTGATTTTAGACTAACAATACCTACGGATTTTCCAGGCCGAAATAATCAAAAAAAAATCGGAAATAATATGGGTATCAGACAAAATATAGAACATACAAAAACCCTGCTGAACCAGGGTATTGATTTGCTTTTGCTTCGAATGCAGATTTTAAATTTGGATTTGTCTGAGCAGGCAAAAAATGTGTTTCTCATCATCATATGGTTGGTCGTGTCCGGGATATTGATGCTGGTAGCATTCATCAGTTTGTTGTTTGGATTGAATCGGGTATTGACGGATAGTGCAGCGATATGGGTGTTTTTCGGTATTTCCGCTGCCAGCATTGCGGTGATCACCATTTTGCTTTACAGGGTGATATATAACTGGCGCAACCAAAATAATCAAATCGCTGCTACTTTGCAGGACATCCGTGCAGACATCGCCTGCCTGCGTGGTTTGGATATGCAGGAAGGAGAATGAAATGAATAAATCGGAGCGTGATGAAGCACGAGAACTGCTGCAATTGGAAGCCAAACTTATTCAAGTGAGAATTAAGGCATCCTATCTGAAACAGCGCAAATCAAAACTGCAGGACAGTGGCGTATCAAACGGTTTGATGACCCTTCTTGATTTGGGTGGAGAGTTTAAACGCACGGGTCTTTTATATAAAACTGCCGGACTAGCTATTCCCCGCAGATACCGTCTCGGCGCACTTTTGGCTGCGTTTGTGATGAAAGCTTTAATGAAGTAGCTCGGGATTAGAAACAGGGTCGTCTGAAAGTTGGTTTTCAGACGACCTTTTTGTCTTTTGAGGATTTGTAGGCTAAACCGACGACGCTACGGCTGTTGGATTTGAGTTTGGGGCAGTTTTTGTGTATTTGGTTAGTTTTCGGGTAAAGTACGCGAGAGAGCTTGCGTGGTTGCAGTGTAGGGAGAGCAAATATTCATATCCGACGGGATATTTGTTTGCCGTCATTCCCGCGCAGGCGGGAATCTACTTTTGAATTTCGGCACCTGTTTTTGAACGTTTGTCCCCTAGGTTTTACGATGGATTCCCGCCTGCGCGGGAATGACGGATGCTGGATGCAATCGTGGGTTGGATTGGTAAAGTTTGCGTTAAAACTGAGGGAGGTGGGGTCGTGGAAAGGTCGTTTGAAACCTTGTTTGTGTTTCAAAAGATCTTTTGTATTTCGGTGATTCGTGGGCGGAGCCCACGCTACGGCTGTCAGAGTTAGGACTGTGACGGTTTTTTGTATTTGGGTGGTTTGCGGGTAAAGTGCACGCTACGGGTTGCGTGGTTTCAGTTGGGGGGCGATATCCAATGAGATATTTGTTTGCCGCCATTCCGGCGCAAGCGGGAATCTACTTTTAAATTTCAGCACCTGTTTTTAAACGTTTGTCCCCTAAGTTTTACGATGGATTCCCGCCTGCGCGGGAATGGCGGTTGCTGGAGGCAATCGTGGGTTGGATTGGTAAAGTTTGCGTTGAAATCTGCCGAAGTGAGTAAGGTTGTGTAGAGGTCGTCTGAAAAACTAGGTTTGTGTTTCAGACGACCTTTTTGTATTTTTAGGATTCGTGGGCGAAGCCCACGCTACATTTTGATTTCAGACAACCTTGGGTCAGAGGTCGAAGGCGGCGTTGATGAGGCGTTTGGTGTAGTCTTTCTGCGGGTGGTAAAAGATTTGGTCTGCGCTGCCGTATTCGACGAGTTCTCCGTGCTGCATGACGGCGACGTTGTCGCTGACGGCGCGGACGACGGAGAGGTCGTGGCTGATGAAGATGTAGGTCAGTCCGTATTTGGTTTGGAGTTCGCGCAGCAGTTCGACGACTTTGATTTGGACGGAGCGGTCGAGGGCGGAGGTGGGTTCGTCGAGGAGGATGAACTTGGGCCGCAGGATGAGGGCGCGGGCGATGGCGATGCGTTGGCGTTGTCCGCCTGAGAATTCGTGTGGGTAGCGGTTGAGCGCGTCGGCGGGAAGGGAGACTTCGTCCAGGACTTTGAGAACGAGTTCGGTGCGCTGGGCTTTGGTCATTTCGGGGCGGTGGACGGTGAGGCCTTCGCCTATGATTTCGCCGACGGTGAGGCGGGGGGAGAGTGAGCCGTAGGGGTCTTGGAAGACCATTTGGCGTTCGGCTTTGAGCTGGCGCGCGCGCTCGGGGGTGAGGGCGGCGAGGTCGCTGCCGTCGAAGTGTATGCTGCCTTGGTAGGGGAGCATTTGCATGATGGCTTTGCCGAGCGTGGATTTGCCGGAGCCGGATTCGCCGACGATGCCGAGGGTTTCGCCTTGGCGGATGGCGAGACTGATGTTTTTGACGGCGTGGAAGGTTTTGAGGGGTTTGCCGAAGAAGTTGTGTTTGAGGGTGAAGTGGACGTTGATGCCGTCGGCACGGATGAGCTCGGGCGGGTTGCCTTCTACGGGGTCTTTCATGCCTTTGGGGACGGAGTGGATGAGTTGTGCGGTGTAGGGGTGGGATGGGTTGGCGAAAACTTGTTTGATTTTGCCGCGCTCGACGATTTCGCCGTCTTTCATGACGCAGACGGTTTCGGCGTAGTGTTCGGCGAGTCCGAGGTCGTGGGTGATGAAGATAATCGCCATGCCCATTTGTTTTTGGAGGTCGTGCAGGAGGTCGAGGATTTCTGCTTGAATGGTGACGTCGAGGGCGGTGGTGGGTTCGTCGGCGATGAGCAGGGCGGGGTCGTTGAGCAGCGCCATGGCGATCATGATGCGCTGGAGCTGACCGCCTGAGAATTCGTGGGGGTATTGTTTCAGACGACGTTCTGCTTCGCGGATGCCGACGCGGTTGAGGAGGTCGAGGATGCGTTCGCGGGCGGCTTTGCGGGTGATGGTTTTGTTGTGGACGCGCAGGGCTTCTGTGAGCTGGGTGCCGATTTTCATGAAGGGGTTGAGCGAGGTCATGGGCTCTTGGAAGATGAAGCTGATGCGTCCGCCGCGCAGGCTGCGGAGGGTTTTTTCGTCTGCGTCGAGGATGGATGTGCCGTCGAAGGTGATGCGCGAGTCTTGTCCGTAAAGGGTGCTGTTTTCGGGCAAAAGGCGCATGAGGGACATGGCGGTAACGGATTTGCCTGAACCGGATTCGCCGACTAGGGCGAGGGTTTCGCCTTTGGCGACTTTGAAGCTGATGTTGCGCACGGCGTGGACGGTTTTGTCGTGGAGTTGGAAACGGATATCGAGGTTTTCGACGGTGAGTAATGGGGTGGTCATGGGTGTGTCCTCGTTGTGTGTGTCAGCGGTCTTTGGGGTCGAGTGCGTCGCGCAGGCCATCGCCGATGAAGTTGAAGCAGAAGAGGGTGGCGACGAGGAAGAAGCAGGGGACGAGGAGCTGCCACGGGGCGGCTTCCATGGAGGCTGCGCCTTCTTGGAGCATGGAGCCCCAACTGGTCTTGGGTTCTTGTACGCCCAATCCGAGGAAGCTGAGGAAGGATTCGAACATGATCATGCCGGGTACGAGCAGGGAGGCGTAAACCATGACGACGCCGAGTACGTTGGGGATGATGTGGCGGGTAACGATGCGGCGGCGGGATACGCCTGTGATGCGGGCGGCTTCGACGAATTCTTTGTGTTTGAGGCTGAGGGTTTGTCCGCGGACGATGCGGGCGACGTCCAACCATGAGACGAGTCCGATGGCGACGAAGATGAGTAAAAGGTTGCGCCCGAAGAAGGTGGTCAACAGGATGACGAAAAACATAAACGGAAAGGCATTGAGGATTTCGAGCAGACGCATCATAACGGAGTCGAGTTTGCCGCCGAAGAAGCCTGCGAGCGCGCCGTAGAGCGTGCCGATGACGACGGCGACGAGTGCGCCTGCAATGCCGATGAGCAGGGAAATGCGTCCGCCGGCTGCGGCACGGGTGAGGAGGTCGCGTCCGAGCAGGTCGGTGCCGAAGTAGTGGCGGGTGGCGAAGGAAGGCGGGATTTGCATGTTGTCCCAGTCGGTGTGGTCGTAGGTGTAGGCGCTGACCCAGGGGACGGCGATAACGAAGAGGATAATGGCGGCAAGGATGAAGACGCTGCACAGGGCGGCTTTGTTGTTGCTGAAACGCCGCCATGCGTCCTGCCACAGGCTGCGTCCGTGTACTTGTGCCTGTTCGGCGGCTTCTGCTATGGCGCGGGAATTTTTCTTGTTGAATAGCATGGTGTTCTCCGTTTTTTGTTCGGAGGTCGTCTGAAAACGGCAAAACCGGTTTTCAGACGACCTTTTTTGCTTTTAATAGCGGATTTTGGGGTCGATCAGGGCGTAGAGGATGTCGAGTACGGCGTTGAAGACGATGGTCAGTACGCCGACGAGGATGGTCAGTCCCAAGATCATGCCGTAGTCGCGGTTGAGCGCGCCATTGACGAAGAGTTGTCCGATGCCGGGCAGTCCGAAGACGCTTTCGATGACGATGGCGCCAGTGATGATGCCGACGAAGGCGGGAACGAGATAGGAGAGGATGGGCAGCATGGCGGGACGCAGGGCGTGGCGCAGGACGATGCTGTTCATGGACAGCCCTTTGGCGCGGGCGGTGCGGATGTAGGGGCTGTTCAACACTTCTATCATCGCGCCGCGCGTGATGCGGGCGAGGCCTGCGACATAGCCGATGGAGAGGGCGGCGACGGGCAGGATGAGGCTGGTCAGCGCGCCGTCGTTCCAGCCGCCGGCGGGCAGCCATTTGAGGGTGATGGCGAAGATGAAAATCATGATGGGGGCTTTGACGAAGCTGGGGACGACGATGCCGGTCATGGCGGCGGTCATGATAGTGTAGTCCGCCCATGTGTTGCGCCTGAGCGCGGCGATGGTGCCCATGAGTACGCCCAAAACGGTGGAGACGATGAAGGCGTACACGCCCAGTTCGACGGAGACGGGCAGGGCTTGGGCGAGCAGCTCGTTGACGTTGTAGTCTTTGTATTTGAACGAAGGACCGAGGTCGCCGTGGGCGAGTTGTTTGAGATAGTTGAAGTATTGCAGGTACATCGGGTCGTTCAGGTGGTATTTGGCCTCGATGTTGGCCAGTACGGCGGGCGGTACGTTTTTGTCGCCGGTGAAGGGGCTGCCGGGTGCGAGCCGCATCAGGAAGAATGAGACGGTAATCAGTACCAGCATGGTGGGGATGGCGGAAAGTATGCGGCGGATGATGAATTTCAGCATATCGTACCTGCTCGGGGCTTGGTGGGTCGGAATATGCCTGAATACGGGAAGGCGGTCTGAACGGGTGTTCGGACGCTTGGGATGGTTTTCTCTTCTTTGTAGTCAGGCCCTTGGTTTTTTGGTGTGTGGGCTTTTGCTTTTATGGTCGTCTGAAACGGGATTTTGGGTTTCAGACGACCTTTTGGCTGATGTTTTTCGTGGGCAAAGCCCACGCTACGGCTTTTATGGTTGTCTGAACACTTTGGATGGGGTTTCGGACGGTTTTTTATTGCGGCGGTTGCGGGCGGAAGCCTGCGTTTTGGGTTTGTTTCGGAGGTCGTCTGAAATCGGATTTTTGGTTTCAGACGACCTTTTTGCTGGTGTTTCTCGTGGGCAAAGCCCACGCTACGGCCTTTTTCAGACGACCTTTGCGGTTAACGCGCCAGCGGTTCGGTGCGTTTGATCAGCCATGCTTTTGCCGCGCCTTCGGTCAGCGGCTCGAGGCGGCGGCGGACTTCGGCGTGGTAGCGGTTGACCCAGTCGATTTCGCCGTCGGTCATCATGGCGGTATCCATCAGGAGGGTGTCGATGGGGCAGAGGGTCAGGGTTTCGAAGTAGAGAAAGCTGCCGAACTCGGTTTCCTGCGGGTTGGCAACAGCTTGGTTGGCGGCGAGGTTCTCAATGCGGATGCCCCATTTGCCGGGACGGTAGAGTCCGGGTTCGATGGAGGTAACCATGCCTTTTTTCATGGCGTGCTGCGGGCCGGGAACGGCGGCGCAGGCGATGACTTGCGGGCCTTCGTGGACGTTGAGGAAATAGCCTACACCGTGTCCTGTACCATGACCGTAGTCGCATTGCGCCTGCCACAAGGGTTTGCGGCAGATGGCGTCTATCATCGGCGAGAGGATGTTTTCGGGGAACACGGCTTCGGCAAGCGCGATATGGGCTTTGAGGACGAGGGTGTTGTCGCGTTTTTGTTCGGCACTCGGTGTGCCGACGGGGACGACGCGGGTGATGTCGGTCGTGCCGCCTTTGTATTGCGCGCCGGAGTCAATGAGCAGGAGACCGTTGCCGCTGATGGTGCTGTGGCTTTCGGGCGTTGCGCTGTAATGCGGCAGGGCAGCGTTGGCGTTGAAGCCCGCGATGGTGTCGAAACTCAATGAAATGAAGCCCGGACGTGCGCTGCGGTAGCGGTGGAGCATGGTGTCCACGTCGATTTCGGTCAGGCTGCCGCCGTTGTCGATGATGTCTTCAAACTCGGCGAAGAAGCCGCACAACGCCGCGCCGTCTTGTTCCATCGCTTCGCGGATGTGGGCGATGTCGGCTTCGGATTTGACGGATTTGAAGAAGGTGGACGGGTTGATGCCTTCGATCAGGCGCACGCTTTCGGGCAGGCGCACGAGGGTGCTGACGGCGGTTTTGTTCGGCTCGATAAGCAGCGTGCCGCCGATTTGCGCGAGTTTGTCGGCAACTTGGGCGTAAGGTTCGACCGTGATGCCTGCGGTTTGCAGCGCGGCGGCGGCTTCGGCGTTCAGACGACCTTGGTCGGTAAACAGGACGGCGTTGTCTTTGCCGATAAGCAGGAAGGACACGAAAACGGGATTGAAAGGCACGTCGCTGCCGCGCAGGTTGGTCAGCCAAGCGATGTCGTCAAGCGAGGAAACCAAGTGGTAATCCGCGCCTTTTTCCGCCATGACGGCGCGCACGCGGGCGAGTTTTTCGGTGGCGGTTTCGGAGACGTAGGCGGGGTCGTGGATGAATACGGTTTCGGCGGGAATGGCGGGACGGCTTGTCCACACTTGGTCAAGCAGGCCGTCGGGGTGTTCGATGCGGATGTTTTTGGCGGTCAGGGATTGCGCCAAAGTGCGTTTGCCGGTGAGCGACACCATATCGGATGGGATGCCGACGGCGGCGTTTTCGGGCAGGTTTGCCGCGAGCCATTCGTTATACGGCGGAACTTGCCCGCTTTTTTGCAATTCAATGCCGCTGCCTGCAAGCTGTTTGGTGGCTTGTTCCCAATAGCGGCTGTCCACCCACACGCCCGCTTCATCGGCGGTAACGACGAAAGTGCCGACCGAGCCGGTAAAGCCCGACAACTCGCGACGCGCCTGCCAGTGTGCGGGCAGGTATTCGGAAAGATGGGGGTCGGCGGAGGGGATGACGAGTGCGTCCAAGCCTTGCGCCTTCATGGCTTCGCGCAATGCGGACAGGTAATTCGATACGGTATTCATGAACGGGATTCTCCAATAGGGTTTCGCGGTTTCAGACGACCTCTTCAATTTAGTGTACAGGGAGGTCGTCTGAAAAACGTGTCTATGTTATCAAATCACTTCTTGGGTGCAAACGACCAATTCTTGACGGTGTAGTTTTTCAGCGGGTCGCGGTCGGAGTAGCCTTGGATGTCGGGTTTCACCAGATTGATGCTGACTTGGTGATACAGCGGGATAAAGGCGTCGTCGCGTTGCAGCATCGCCTCGGCGCTGACGTAGCGGCGGGCGCGCTCTTCGGCGGAAATGCCCGCTTCGAGCGTGCTGTTCATCAGCTTGTCGAATTCGGGATTCTTGTAATGGAAGGCGTTGTTCGGATTGTTGGATTTGAAAATATTGAGCATGCCCGCAGGGTCGTTGTAGTCGGAACACCAGCCTGCAAACGCCATGCTGAAATTACCTTGCATACGCTTGTCCAAGAAGGTTTTCCATTCTTCGTTCATCAACGTGGGGCGAACGAACGGCACGGTCGCCTTCCAAATGGATTGCAGCGCGGTGATTTGTTTTTTGGCGGCCTCGCTGGTGGTATAGACGATTTGGAACTCGAACGGTTTCTCTTCGCTATAACCCGCTTCGCGCAAGAGTTTTTCTGCTTCGGCAATACGCGCTTCGCGTTTCAGCGGCTTCCACGCAGGCGCAGACTCGCCGCCGCCCTGCATATTCGGCGGGGTAAGCTGGAACGCTTCCTTGTCGCCGCGTGCGGCAACCTTGGTAATGATGGCGCGGTCGGTCAGCAGGTTGAGCGCGCGGCGGACTTTGGGATTTTTAAATTCGGCGGATTCCAAGTTCGGCTCTAAAAACCAAGAACACAGCAAAGTCGCGCGCCGGACCTGCCCGGGAAATTCTTTCTCGGCAATCTTAATTTGATCGGAAGGGATGCCGTAGGTAACGTCCACTTCGTCGGCACGGTAGCGGTCGTATTCTTTGCCGATGGCGAGGAACACCGCCTGCGGGATGGATACTTTTTTGCTGTCGTAATAAGTAGGGTTTTTATCCATGGTGATGTGGCTGTTGACACGCCATTCTTTGAGGATGTATGCGCCGCTGGAAACATAATTGCCCGGCTGCGTCCATTTTTCGCCGAATTTCTCGACCGTGGCGCGGTGGACGGGGTAGGTGAACTGCTGAATCAGCATATCGGGGAAATACGGCACGGGCGCGGTGAGCGTGAATTGCAGCGTTTTCTTGTCCAAAGCCTTGACGCCCAAAGTATCCGGCTTCGCCTTGCCTTGCAGGATTTCCGCCGCACCCTGTATTTTCGCGTCTTCCAAATAGCTGCTGTTAGGCGCGGCGGTTGCGGGATCGGCGAGGCGGCGGAAGCTGTAAACGAAATCTTCGGCGGTAATCGGGTCGCCGTTGCTCCACTTCGCATCGCGCAGGTGGAACGTCCAAACGCGCCCTTCGTCTGACGGCTCCCATTTCAACGCCAAGGCGGGAATGGTTTTGCCTTCGGCATCCGTACTGACCAAGCCGTCCATCATCTGACGGATAATCGCGCCCGCCGCCATATCCGAGCTTTTCTGCGGGTCGAGCGTACTCGGTTCGACCGCATTGCTGATGACGATTTTATTGTATTCGCTGCGCTTGAATTCGGGCGCGGGCTTGACTTCGCGATGACACGCCGACAGCGCAAGCACTATGGCAAGCGATAAAGCCGATATGGAATAAGGTTTGTTCGGCAGCACGTTTTTTCTCCTCTTCTCGCTATCTCTCCCTCCATCCTGCGTTTTGCAAAAAATAAAAAACTACATATGACTACATGGTAGGGAAATATTCTGATTTTTAGCGGATAAAAAGATTTATTCTCTATGGGTATTTGAAAAAATCCGCCTGTTTTGGGAATCGGTTTGCAAGATAACACAAAAAAACGCCGTAAAAAACATTTTTTGAAATAAAAGTTACAAGTGATTACAAAAATATTGATTTTTTTGCACGCCTCAAATAGTATAAAACCCTGTTTAAACGCAGCCTCAGAAGAATCAAGCAAAAGGAGAAGAAAATGAAGAAGTTATTAATGATTGCGGTTGCCGTCCCGCTTGCCGCCCCCGCATTGGCATCCGATAACGAAGCCAAAATCGGCGGACGGATATTTACTTCTATCGAACACGAACGCAACGGCAAAGGGCAATCCGCTACCGATATATCCGACAACAACAGCCGCATCTGGATTATGGGCAGTGAAAAACTCGACAAAGACCTCAAGCTCATCTACGGCGTCAATTCATTCGTCGCCTTCGACTACAACGGCTGGAGTACGGACGACTCCTACATCGGTCTGCGCGGCGATTTCGGTACCGTCCGCGCCGGCTGGCTCAGTACCCCCATGCACTACCTGACCGGCGAACAAGACGCGTTCAACGGCAACAACCACACCCAAACCATGGGGCGCATGACCCGTTTCGGCGGCCGTGAAATCGCCCTGAACTACGAATCCAAAACCTTTGACAACGGCTTCAATTACCGCGTCCAAATCGCGCCCGGTGCCAACAAATACAAAGACAGGAAGCGCAACGGCGACTGGATGGCGGGCTTAGGCTTGCACTACAAACACCCGACCAACGGCTTCAACGCTCACTACGCCCTCGAATACGCCCGCAACGGCTCGCCTGACGATACGAAAGACAGACAGGTTCATTCCATGAAAGTCGGCTACGACAAAGACAATCTCTACCTCGCCGCCGGCATGATGTACGCCCGCAATGTCGCCGACAAATTCCACTGGGAAGACGAAACCAAAACCAATACCAACACCCGCGATTTCCAAGTGACCGCCGGCTACACCATGGGCAACATCACTCCCAAACTCGGCGTCGCCTACGGCCGCTCCGACACCGGCAAGAATTACAAACAGCTCGCGTTCAACACCGAATACAAATTTTCCAAACGCACGACCCTCTCGTTCAACTCAGGCGTAGTCAAAGAAAGTAAAGACCCCAAAACCGGCTGGGCGGCAGGCATTTCGCTGGAACACAGCCTGCAATAACACGGGATTTGAAGCATAATAAGGTCGTCTGAAAACCTGAATATCGGTTTTCAGACGACCTTTTGTAATTGGCTTCATTGCTTGCTAATGTAGGTAGGATACTTGTATCCGACAACTGCTTGAAATTTTCTACATTGCCTAATTAGGGTTTGAATGTTGACAACGTTGGATACTCATATCTGGCCTACTGACTTCTGAATCGGGACAATAAGCCGGGTCGTTTCTTCGTAGGCCAAGGCACACGCCGCTTATACGGGCAAACCGCCTGCGCCGGCTTTGAAAAAGGTCGTCTGAAAACGGCAGATGCCTTGTCCACAAAAATCGTGCCTATATCCGGATACTGCCTTTATGTTTACAATCATAATGTTATAAAGTATCATCCTTACTTTTGTTTCATTTTGAACACATCGTCTTTAATTTTCGATATTGTTATGAATTCCATTTTACTCACCGGATTGTTCCAACGCCTGCTGATTGCGCTTTTCGCTTTGGCGGCAGTTTGGGGCATGTATTTTTGGGCGGTTGCATGAGTATCGTTGTTGAAAATCTGACGGTCAGCTACCGGACGCGGCCTGCCGTACACCATGTCGGCATCGAATTTGCCGAGCATTCGATGTGGGCGGTCTGCGGGCCGAACGGTGCGGGCAAATCAACTTTTTTAAAAGCGGTCATGGGTTTGCAGCAAGTCGATACGGGACGCGTCCTCCTGCAAAACCTGCAACGCAAAGACATCGCCTACCTGCCGCAGCAGTCTGACATCGACCGCGGCCAGCCGATGACGGTTTTCGAACTGGCGGCGATGGGTTTGTGGTACGAAATCGGCTTTTTCGGACGGGTTGACGCGGCGCAGCGTACCCGCGTTTTGGATGCGCTTGCACGCGTCGGTATGCGGGATTTTGCCGACAGGCAGATCGCGCATTTGTCTAACGGTCAGTTTCAGCGCGTTTTATTTGCGCGTATGCTGGCGCAGGGGGCGAAATTCCTGCTTTTGGACGAACCTTTCAACGCCGTCGATGCACGCACAACCTACGCGCTCTTGGACGTATTGCGCCAATGCAATGAGGAAGGGCAGGCAATTATCGCCGTGTTGCACGATTATGCGCAGGTACGCGATTATTTTTCGGACACGCTGTTGCTGGCTCGGGAAAAGGTTGCGGCGGGCAGAACGCCGTCCGTCCTGACCGATGAAAACCTTGCCCGCGCGAATATGCTGATGCAGCGGCAGGAGTCGGAGGACTGGTGCGACGTATAGTTTGCGCCGCCCCCTCGTAAGGCAGTACGTCGTCTGAAAGATGCGGCGAAGGATTTTCAGACGACGTTTCCCATTTTCAGAAGTTTTTCCTTATTTACCGGATACCATGAATTTATACGATTTGCTGATTTCCCCTTTTGCGGAATTCGACTTTATGCGCTATGCGCTTGCGTCGGTATTCTGTCTGGCTTTGAGTGCCGCTCCGGTCGGCGTGTTCCTGGTCATGCGGCGCATGAGCCTGGTAGGCGATGCTTTGAGTCATGCCGTCCTGCCCGGTGCGGCAATCGGCTATATGTTTGCCGGGCTGAGCCTGCCGGCAATGAGCGTCGGCGGGTTTGCGGCAGGCTTGCTGATGGCGCTTTTGGCGGGTTTGGCGAGCCGTTTTACATCGTTGAAGGAAGATGCCAACTTTGCCGCCTTTTACCTGAGCAGTCTGGCAATCGGCGTGGTTTTGGTCAGTAAAAACGGCAGCAGCGTCGATTTGCTGCATCTCTTGTTCGGGTCGGTCTTGTCGGTGGATATTCCCGCGCTGCAACTGATTGCCGCCTCGGCAAGCGTTACGGTAACGGCATTGGCGATTATTTACCGCCCGCTGGTCTTGGAAAGCATTGACCCGCTGTTTCTGAAGGCGGTTGGCGGGAAGGGCGGCTTTTGGCACGTCGTCTTCCTGATTTTGGTGGTGATGAACCTTGTTGCAGGCTTTCAGGCACTCGGTACGCTGATGTCGGTCGGTCTGATGATGCTGCCGTCGATTACCGCGCGGCTCTGGGCGAAAAGCATGGGCGCGCTGATGGCTTTGTCCGTTTTTATCGCGCTGGTCTGCGGTTTTGCCGGACTGCTGTTTTCCTATCACGTCGAAATCCCGTCGGGGCCTGCAATTATCTTGTGCTGCGGCGTGCTGTATGCCGTATCGCTGGTGTTTGGAGGGGAAGGCGGCATATTGGGCAAATGGTTCAAGCGTCGAAAGCATAAGACCTTGTGATGGGCGGTTGTGCAAACTGAAAATCAAAAAGGTCGTCTGAAAAGCTGCTTGGGTTTTCAGACGACCTTTGACCTTTTTGGGTTTATCGCTCGGATTTCTGAATTCGATTTATTGTCATTCAAACAGAAACGCTTCAATCGGCGTTATTCCCGAGAAGGTGGAGATACACTTTTAATTTTGACAACCGTTTTTCAAATACCTCTTTCTTAGGATTTCCGACGAATTTCTGCCGGCGCCGGAATTACGGCGGATGGCTGGCAGAGTGTTTTTCCGACCCATTATCCCTGCTGCTTCAAAACTGTTTCTCCACGCTGATAAACGTCTGCATACTCTTGCGGGAATAGAAGCCGCTCATATTGCTGTCGATTTTGAGATAACGGAAATTCAAATGCGGCACTAAGCCTTTCCATGAAATTTTACTGTGCCAAATAGAGGCATTTGCCTGATATTCATGGTCTTTACGGGTCAGACGGTACACCAGGCTACCCGGCGCATCAAAGGTACGGTGGGCGTAGCGCAGATTGGTGCGGATGCCGAATCCGTTCTCAAACGCTTTCGCCGCGCCGAAGCGTATGCCCTTGCGCACGGATGCCTGCTCCGCTTCTTTGGTCATGTCGTGCGACCAGTCTGCACCGCCGTAGAGAAGCCAGTTTTTCGGCGCAGAGTATGCCAGCGTTGCCCCCGCCAGCGGCATATGGCTGTTGTAACGCGCTGCCGAACCGCTGTTCCGATAGTATTTTTTGATATAGCCTGCATTGAGCGAGAGCCGCCATTTTTCGTTCAGACGACGTGAAAAATCGGTATGGATACCGGTTTCGCGATTATAGCGTTTGCCGCCCAGCCAGTTTTGCTCGGCAAACGGCACAACCCCGAAAGATTGCACCGCCGAACGGTTTTTATAGCCTGCCGCCAAGCGCAGGCTTTGCTCGTTAAAATCCTGATTGTCCCAATAATGCACGCCGTCGCCGCTCAAGCTGCCGTAAACAAAATGATGTCCGCCCACATTGATTTCACGCGACACGCCTGCACCATAGCGGATACCGTGCGCCTTTTGCGGCAGGCTGTCAGCGGTTTTATTCCAGCGTCTGCCGTTCCATTCTATAACGCGCTCGGACGAGGCATTGTTCACATTATCGGTCTGCTCGTATTGCAGCGAAATATCGGGCTGCCAGCTTTGCGCCGAATCAATGGCGGCAAGATAACGGTCGGCAAGTTGCTGCATGGGCGGCTGCAAATCCGGTTTTGCCCGTTTCAATTCCGCCTTTGCCTCGCGGTACTGTTTGTTTTCAAATATCATGACGCCCAAATCGAAACGCGGATACGCCAAATCGGGATGTTTCGCCAAAATGCCGCGATAGAGCGATACAGCCTCACCATGCCGCAATTGACTGCGCCGCAAGGCGCCTAAAGCATAATCGTATAAAACGGCATCCCGGTCGGGCGCGGCTTTATATTGCGCCAACAAACCTTCCAGCATCTTCCAGTCCCGTCCGATTAATGCGCGGTTGATCTGTGCTTCCAATGATGAATCGGCAGAAAGGTCGTCTGAAAGCCTCTGTTCTGCGGGTTTGTCGTCGATAAAATCTTTTGAGGGCGTTTCGCTGTTAGGCTGCTTGTCAAAAAATACAGGCGCAGGTACACGGACAACGGGTGTATCGGCAAGAGCGACCGACGGCAAAGAGAGCATCAGTAAGACGAGATGATTTTTATTCATTTTATTCAGTAGGATATGGATTGTAGGAGTATCTGGTTATTATACGGATAACGCGGTGAAAATGGTCGAAAAGGTCGTCTGAAACGGTTTCAGACGACCTTTTACATCATAATTAAGATGGAAAATTATTTTTGAATATCTCCGCGTTGTCCGCCGAAGCCGACAGTATCTTTGCCATTAAAGATAACTTTTCCTGCAATTTCTTCTGCATTTTTACCGAAGAAATCTAAAGAGTAAGAGCCTGATTTGTAACCTTGGGTTGCAGTAGATGAAATACCAGTTCCTGAAATCGAACCTTGTTCTAATGTAATGTTATTTCCTAAGCCGGTAATAGTTCCTGAGCCTGTTTTATTTTCAAAATTAACATTGTAATCTAGTGTTCCATTATTTTCTGCATCAAATGCTTTACCGCTATAATTAGCTGTTCCTTTTGTTGGTATCGCTTCTAATTTTGTTTTTAGGCCGGCAATTCGTACATTCGATAGTTCATTAATACTAGAAGAATTACGAACACCTGATTTAGTATCTGCAAAAATAATTGAATACGGTTGATTATAGATTGCTTTACCGGTAGTAATAGTTTCTCTTACTGAATAGCAATGACTATTTATACAACTAGATGAGGAACTACTTGATGTGCCATATTGCTCTTGCTTAAGTCCATTACGATATTGTCCATCATAAATTCCTTTAGCATTATTGATGATAAGTGTTTCAAGGTTAGCTTTTGCTGTATCTTCCTCTAAATCTACATTATTTTTAGCAAAATCATCGGCTTGATATTTATCAAGACCTTCAGCAATAGCAAGTTTTGTCAAATCTTTTATTTTAATCATTTTATCTAAATTTGCTTTAGATACATCATCTTCATTATTGATATTATTTTGCGCAAATTGTTTTGCTTCGTCATCGTTTAGCCCTTTAGCTTTAGCTTGTTCAATTAACTCAGCAGTTTTTTGTGCAATACGAGCTTCTTCAGCTTTACGTGCTTCTTCGGCTTTACGTGCTGCTTCAGCCTTACGT
>NZ_AEPF01000114.1 GCF_000193735.1 Neisseria sicca 4320 | reverse complement strand
TGGATCTTAGTGTTGCACTTGAAATCCGAATCCAAGGACCTTTGGTGTTGTTGGGGTAGGTTGTTGAGTGTGTATTGAGTGGGGTGTTTTTTGAGTGGTCTGAAATAAAAACCTTTGGATTTCAGCTTGTTGTTAGGTTTTGCAGAATTTTTTATTG
>NZ_AEPF01000115.1 GCF_000193735.1 Neisseria sicca 4320 | reverse complement strand
AGTTTGCAGACGACCTTTTATTTTTGCTGAGATTTCTAGTTTAGCAACGGTTACTCCGGCTTCTCAATCCTGATTTTTCATCTACATCAAAATGGCAGAAATGGCAATCAACATACCCAAACACTAGCTCCTTCGGTTGAGAAAGGCGCAATCATGCGCCTCTTTTTACGGGCTTAACGATTAGGTATGTGTGTTCAAAAGAATGCGCAATCCGTCTATTTCGATGATGCCTCAATCCAAAATCTTGCCGACGATTTCGCCTACGTCTTTCGACAATCCTTCCTGCGCCCGAATGCGCTGCAATTCTTGTTTCACCAAGTTTTTGCGGTGCGGCTCGAGCTTGTCGCAGAGGTTGAACGCCTGCACTAAGCGGGCGGCGACCTGCGGGTTGAAGCGGTCGATTTCGATGACTTTGTCGGCAATGAAGCGGTAGCCGCTACCGTCTTCTGCGTGGAAATGCGGGACGTTGCGGCTGAAGCTGCCGATGAGCGATCGGGCTTTGTTGGGGTTTTCGAGGCTGAATTTCGGATGCTGCAAGGCGGTTTGAACCTGTTGCAGGGTGTCGCTGCGGCGGCTTGAGCCGACGAGGGCGAAATATTTGTCCATCACCAGCGCGTCGTCTGAAAACTTGTCGGCAAACTGCGCCAGCAGGCGGTTGCGCGTATCGCTTTCGTTGCCGTTGACGGCGGACAGGATGCCCCATTCGTGGGTCATGTTTTGCGCCATTTCGCCGTATTTCTCGGCAACGGTTTCGATGTGCGCGGGATCGGCGCGCAGGACGAAGGCGCGGCAGACGTTGCGCAGCGTGCGCCAGCCGGCGGTTTCGGGACTGTATTCGTAGCTTTGGTGTTCCTGCTTCGCCGCCTGACGGTTCAATTCGTGCCATTTCGGCAGGAAGCGGACGGCAAGCGTATCCAACAAGGCTTCGCGCGCCTGATGGTAACGCAGCGGGTCGATGTTTTCCGCGCCGTCCCACAGTTCGGCTTCAGACGGCACGCCCAAAAGCAGGGCTTTGAAGGCGTTGTCCAAGAGGTCGTCTGAAATGACTTTTTCGACGGCGGCAAGCAGTTTTTCGTGTTTCGGCAACTCAACGCCGTCTGAAAGCGCGGCGAGGTTGGCGGCGACGGCGCGGCGGTAGAGCGTTTGTGCGGCCTCCCAGCGCGTGAAGGCGTCGCTGTCGTGGGCGAGCAGGAGCAGCAGGTCGTCGTCGCTATACGGATAGTTCAGATGCACCGGCGCGCTGAAGCCGCGCAGCAGCGAGGGAACGACGGCTTCGGTTACGCCTTCAAACTGGAAGGTCTGCTCGGCTTCGGTCAGCAGCAACACGGCTTCGGTCGCGCGTTTGCCCTGATAATCGAATGCCACCGCTTCGCCGTTGCGGTTCAGCAGCCCGATTTTGACCGGAATCATCATCGGCCGCTTGTCCGCCATATCAGGCGTGGGCGGCACGGTTTGTTTAATGGTTAACTCGAAAATATTGTTTTTCAGACGACCTTCCGCTTCCAAAACGGGCGTGCCCGCCTGGCTGTACCACAAGGCGAACTGGTCGAGATTGATACCGTTCGCGTCCGCCATCGCCGCGCGGAAATCGTCGCAGGTAACGGCTTGCCCGTCGTGGCGTTGGAAATAGAGCTTCATGCCTTTCTGGAAGCCCTCTTCACCGAGCAGGGTGTGATACATCCGCACCACTTCCGCGCCTTTTTCATAAACGGTCATGGTGTAGAAATTGTTCATCTCCTCATAGCTGGCGGGGCGCACCGGATGCGCGGTCGGGCCTGCGTCTTCGGGGAACTGGTGCTGGCGCAGCAGGCGGATGTTTTCGATGCGGCGCACGGCGCGGCTGGCGCGGTCGCCGGAAAATTCTTGGTCGCGGAACACGGTCAGCCCTTCCTTCAGCGAAAGCTGGAACCAATCGCGGCAGGTCACGCGGTTGCCCGTCCAGTTGTGGAAATACTCGTGTCCGACCACAGATTCGATGCCTTCGAAATCGGTATCGGTGGCGGTGCGGCTGTCGGCAAGGACAAACTTGGTGTTAAAAATGTTCAAACCCTTGTTTTCCATCGCGCCCATATTGAAATCGCCCACGGCGACGACCATGAAAATATCCAAGTCGTATTCCAAACCGAAGCGCGTTTCGTCCCACTTCATCGCGTTTTTCAACGATTCCACGGCAAAGCCGACCTTGGGCTTGTCCGCTTCGGTGGTGTAAAACTCGATTTTGACGTTTCTGCCGCTCATGGTGGTGAAACGGTCTTCCGTTACCGCCAAATCGCCCGCAACCAAAGCAAACAGATAGCTCGGTTTGGCAAACGGGTCTTCCCATTTCACCCAATGTCGGCCGTTTGAAAACTCGCCGCCGTCGATTTTGTTGCCGTTGGAGAGCAAAACGGGATAGCGTTTTTTGTCCGCAACGATGGTGGTCGTGAACTTGGACATCACATCCGGACGGTCGATGTAGAACGTGATTTTGCGGAAGCCCTCCGGCTCGCACTGGGTAAACAGATTGCCGCCGGAAGCATACAGCCCCATCAGCGATTTGTTTTCCGCCGGCAGGATTTCGGTTTCCACTTCGACGGCGAAGCGTTCGGACGGCATGTCCGCAATCGTCAGCGTCTCGCCTTCCAACACATAATCCGCCGCCGCCCCGTTGATTTTGACGGACAAGAGTTTCGCCGAACCGTCCAACACCAGCGGCTCCCCCACCCTCTGCGGATCGACCGTCAAACGGGATTTCACGACGGTTTGCGGTTCGGCAATGTCGAAATGCAGGTCGGTTTCGAGAATGCGGTAGGCAGGCGTTTGGTAATCTTTCAGATAACGGACGGTTTTGCTCATGGTTTTGCTTTCGGGTAAAAATTGGGATACAGACGGCAAGCATAACGTTTCAGACGACCTTAATTCAAGCCTTCTGTCGAATTTTTATCGTATAGTGGATTAAATTATAAGAATGAGACAAGGCGGCAACGGATGCAGTGTACGGATAGTACATAAGGGCGTTGGCAAGGCAGTATCGTTGCCATTTTAATCCACCATATTTCCGGCAAAGGTCGTCTGAAACCAAAGACTATTGCAAACATGCTTAACTTTAAATATGTTATGTCATCAAATGCCGTCATTCCCGGTAAGTTGCGTATCAAAAATAAAGTCATTTAGCTATATCGCAGACTCAAATGAAACCTTCCACATCTTGGTATTTGCAACCCGCAACAAAAAGGTCGTCTGAAACCTAAATTGGTTTTCAGACGACCTTTCTATAGTGGATAAACTTTAAACCAGTACGGCGTTGCCTCGCCTTGCCGTACTATCTGTACTGTCTGCGGCTTCGTCGCCTTGTCCTGATTTAAATTTAATCCACTATATTTCAAGCCGATAGGCTTATTTATTGAAGAAAATCAGCGTCCACGGCAAGACGTAGGCTTGCAGCAGGGTCATCAGACCGACGAAGGTACAGAAAATCAAGCTGTGTTTCACGGTGAAGCGGAACAGGTTGGATTCTTTGCCTTCCAGACCGACCGCCGCGCAGGCGATGGCGATGGATTGCGGCGAAATCATTTTGCCGGTCACGCCCCCGGTGGTGTTGGCAGCAACGGTCAACTCAGGCACGACGCCGATTTGATGCGCGGTGCTGGCTTGCAGCGAGCCGAAGAGCGCGTTGGCGGAAGTGTCCGAACCAGTCAGGAATACGCCCAGCCAGCCGAGGAAAGGCGAGAAGAACGGGAATACGGTGCCAGTGGCGGCGAGGACGAGTGCCAATGTGGACGACAGACCTGAATAGTTTGCCACGAATGCGAAGCCGAGTACCAAGCCGATGGACAGGATGGACAGGCGCAGTTCTTTGAGCGTTTCAAAGAAGGTGCCGACAGCTTCGGAAGGTTTCATTTTCAGCAAAGCGGCGGAAACGATGGAAGCAAACAGAATTGCCGTGCCGACTGCGCCGAGGAGGTCGATTTTGAACACGGCAGCGTATGGTGTCGGTTCGCTGACGATGGGCGCGGCTTTTTGTACCAAGTTGTGCAGCATCGGCCAGTCGAATTTGATGGTGGCAACGCCCAAAGCCTCTTTAACGCCCTTAATCGTCCACACGCTGACGAAAACGGTCAGGATGGCGAAAGGAGACCAGGCTTTGATGATTTGTCCGGCAGTGTATTCGCCCGCTTTGCGCTCGGACGGTTTTTTCATGCCGTTGAAGGTGAAGATTTCTTTAGGCTGCCATTTTTTCAGGAAGGCAGACAGACAGACCAAGCTGACCAGTGCGGAGGTAACGTCAGGCAACTCGGGGCCGATGAAGTTGGCGGTAATGAATTGGGTCACGGCGAAAGATACGCCCGCTACCAATACGGCAGGCCAAGTTTGGCGTATGCCGCGCATACCGTCCATCATGGCGACCAACCAGAAAGGAACGATAATCGACAGGATCGGCAGTTGGCGGCCAGCGACCTGACCGATGTGGTAAGGGTCGAGGTTAGACACTTGACCGGCAACCAGGATTGGAATACCCATCGCGCCGAAAGCCACAGGCGCGGTATTGGCAATTAAACACAAACCGGCGGCGTAAAGCGGATTAAAGCCCAAGCCCACCAACAACGAGGCGGTAATCGCCACCGGCGCGCCAAAGCCTGCCGCGCCTTCGAGGAATGCGCCGAAGGAGAAGCCGACCAGCAACATTTGCAGGCGTTGGTCTTCGGTAATCGAAATCACGGAAGCGCGGATGATGTCGAACTGCCCTGTTTTCACGGTAATTTTATACAGGAACACGGCAGTAACGATAATCCATGCAATCGGCCACAAACCGTAAGCGAAGCCGTACAGCGCGGAAGAAACCGCCATGCCAGCAGGCATTCCGAAACCTAATACGGCAACGCCAAGCGCAATCAGAAGCGTATAAAGCCCCGCCTGATAGCCTTTAAGCTTCAGGACGGTCAGTGCGACAAAGAAAAAGATAATGGGCAGGAGGGCGACGGCTGCCGTCAAATATAGGCTGCCGCCCACTGCGGTATAGTTTTGAATCCAAGTATCCATAGGGAAAATCTCCAAATATTTTTCTAATATACTTTCCTAAATTGGTAAAACCAATTTTTTGAACGGAGGACACTTTACGAAACTTTAATATGTCAGTCAATTATTTTTTTAAACAACCTTGCTACATAAGTGCAAAATTGTTATTTAATTTTAAATAAAACAAAACATTATATGAATTGTAAAAATGTAACCCGATATAGTTTTAAACCATATTCGGGTAGAACAAGCCATATTGACGGGATATGGCCGGTTAATTAGAATACCGCGACATTGGGCATACCAATTTGGTCATGCCAATTTTGACGCAGATTGCCATTTCAGACGACCTGCCGCATCACATTATCGGATTTGAGTCTTCCTCATAAAGAAAACATGAGGGAAAAGAGGGAATTAAAATGACAAAACTGGTTCGGCCACAAAAAATCAGCGACCAAATATTGTCGATATTAGAAGAGAGGATTGCGACGGGCGTTTACGAAGAAGGCGGCAAAATCCCGCCCGAACGCACGCTCGCGGAAGAATTCGGCGTATCGCGCCCCTCGGTCAGGGTTGCGCTGAACATCCTGATTGCGCGGCAGGTTTTGGAAGCGCGTCAGGGCGACGGCTATTACGTTTCCGTCAAACCGCAGCAGGATTTCCTCCAAAGCTGGCAGGAATTGCTCGGCAAACATACCAACTGGGAAACCGACGTCTTCGATTTCAGCTGCCACATCGAAGGCTGCATGGCATCGCTGGCTGCCGAGCGGCGCACCGATGCCGATTTGAAACGGATTGATTTTTGGCGGCAAAAATTCGAATCCGCCTGCGAAAGCGGCCATCTGGAACATCAAAGCGAAGCCGACGTGAGCTTTCACCAAACCATCGCCGATGCCGCACACAACATCCTCTTCAGCCACCTCTCTGGCGGCCTGCTCAAAATGCTCTACCGCCAGACGCGCAGCAGCATCATCTATTCCAACCAAACCGAAGACCCGCGCCCCAAGCTGATTGCGCAACACCGCACCATCTACGAAGCCATACTCGAACGCCGCCCTGCCGATGCCGCCGAAGCCGCCAAAATACACTTAAACTACGTCGCCAACAGCATCTTGCAAAACAGGGAATACAAAAGCCGCAACGAACACGCCGACACGCTGGCGCAGAACGACTTGAAGCGGGCGCAGGACTGGTAAACACTCAACACTTCTCGGATTGGAGCATGAATATAGTGGATTAAATTTAAACCAGTACGGCGTTGCCTCGCCTTGCCGTACTATTTTTGTACTGTCTGCGGCTTCGTCGCCTTGTCCTGATTTAAATTTAATCCACTATACTTCGGCGGCTAATCCTTCTTGCTGATATAAATTCATGCACACAAAGGTCATCTGAAAACCTGAATGCAAGGTTTTCAGACGACCTTTTTCTATTTCTTGTTTTACACATTAAGCCCATACAACAAGATTTGTCTGAAAATTAAACCTATTCAAATACCAATATTTATATAGTGGATTAACTTTAAACCAGTACGGCGTTGCCTCGCCTTGCCGTACTATCTGTACTGTCTGCGGCTTCGTTGCCTTGTCCTGATTTAAATTTAATCCACTATACCTATCCAACGCCCTGAAATTTAATTTGTTCTAAGCACAGACAGGCAAAAAAACGCCTCCTGCCGGGAGCTGGCGGAGGCTATCCAAGGAGTTTTAAAAAAGTAACCCTAAAGAACTATGAAACTAGTCAGAAAGAACTATATTACTAATCTGAACGGTTTGCAAGCTCGTTGAACGGTCTTAAATTAACTTTACGTCCGAACAAGGCTTGGATTTCGGGTTGATGGCTGATGCCGATGACGAGGGTGTCGGGAAGGTTTTGCTTGAGAACTTGCATCAGCATCAATGCGGATTCGCCGTCGAGCTGGTTGGTGGCTTCGTCGAGGAACAGGATTTGCGGTTTGTGCAGCAGCGCGCGGGCGAGGCTGAGGCGTTGCTGTTCGCCGCCGGAGAGGATGCCGTGCCATTCGTATGGTTTGTCTAAATTATTTTTCAGGCGGTCTAGTCCGACTTGTTCCAAGGTCGTCTGAATAAGTCGGTCGTCTTGGCAGGCGGAGTGGGGATAGCTGACGGTGTGGCGCAGGGTGTCGGCGGGGAGGTAGGGGCGTTGGGGCAGGAAGAGGAGGCTGCCGTCGAGGGCGAAGCTGCCTTGGTAATACGGCCACAAGCCTGCGAGGGCGCGTAACAGGGTGGATTTGCCGATGCCGCTTCTGCCTTCGAGCAATACCCATTCGGGGGCGTGGGCTTCGAGGTTGATGTCGGTGAGCAGGGGGCTGCCGGTTTGGGTGTGGACGGTGAGGTTTTGCAGAGCGAGGATGCCGCTTTGGCGGTGGTTGTTTAAAGTCAGGGCGGGTGCTGGACGGGCGGCGCTTCTATCTTCATGTTCCACTTGTTCCAATGCCGTCTGAAAACCGGAGAGGCGTTCGACGACTGCCGCCCATTCGATGAGGCGGCGGTAGGAGTCGGTAAACCAGCCGAAGCTGTCTTGGACGCGGGCAAACGATGTGCGGGTCTGCATCATGTCGCCGAAGGTCATGGTTTTGGCGAGGTACATGGGCAGGGTGGCGAGGATGGGGATGAAGATGCTGATGCGCACGTAGGTCGCCCAGAAGGTTTCTTGGCGGAATTCGCAGTTGGTGAGCCGCCGCCAGTTGTCGCGGATGCGGAGGTAGCGTTGTTTCAGACGACCTGTTTCGGCTTCGCCGCCGTTGTAAAAGGCGATTTGTTCGGCGTGGTCGCGCACGCGCAGGAGGGCGGCGCGGTAGTCGGCTTCGCGGTGCTGGCGGTCGATGTTGAGGTTTTTCAGTTTGCGGCCGACAAGATGGGCGATGATGGTGCTGAAGATGGAATAAATCAGTGCAACCCAGACGAGGTAGCCGTGTATGGTGATGTCGCGCCCGCCGATGTTGAAGGTCTGCACGCCGGAGAGCGTCCACAATACGGCGACGAACGCGCTGAATTTGGCAATATTATTGATGAAGGAGCGGAACAGTCCGATGCTTTGGTCGGCGAGGAGGTAGATGTCTTCGGCGATGCGCTGGTCGGGGTTGTCGGGTTCGCCGGTCAGGCGCAGGCGGTAGTGTTTGTGGCCTTCGAGCCAGTTTTGCTGGAATTGTTCGGTCAGGTGGGTGCGCCAGCGGAAGATGAGGCGTTTTTGCAGCCAGTCGCCGCAGACGATGCAGCCGATAATCATCGCCATGTAGCCGAGGTATTCGACGATGAGCGCGGGCATGGACGCGCCGTCAAACGCGGCGAGCGCGTCGTAGAAACGTTTGTCCCATGCGGCAATCCAAACGCTGATGGTGATGGAACAAAGGGTGAAGCCGATGAGGACGGCGAGCATCAGCCATTGGATGCGCCCGTGCGCCCCCGTCCAGAAAGGACGGGCGAGTCGGGAGAATTTTTTGAGGATGTTCATGGGGGTGTGTTGGTACGAATAACGGGAGGTCGTCTGAAAATCTATGTGTGAAAGATAAGATTTTGGTTAGACACATAATGGACAACCCAAAATCCATTGAATTATGAAGAATCCTTAGATCTAAGCTGTTCCAATTCCCAGCGAAGTTTTTTATTTTCCTCAAATAGCCTGTTATATTCCAAGTTTTCTTGTTCCCGCTGTAAATGAAATTCTTTTTCCCTTTCTTTTCGCATATCATTTTCTACTTGTTGGGCTTGATACGAAATATATTCAATCCTCTCTTGTAGTTCAGCTATTTCCTTATTCAAATTTTCAATTTTTTTCTGATAATCCGAATGAATACTTCCTATTTCATCACTATGTAATTTGTTCATTTCCTCTATTCTATTATTATAGTTTTTTGAAAGCCTACTCATCTCTTCTAATAAATTACGCAACTCATCATCCCTATCGCGTAATTGATCGGCAAAGCTTCTATCAGTAGTATTTTGATTCTGTAAATTTCTATATTCTCGTTCTTCTATTTCTCTTTTTAGTTTTATTTTCCTACATTCAGATTCAAACTCCGCTTGAATATTAAAATTCTTTTTCTTAAATGAAGAAATTATATAATTAACTTTTAGTTGTATATATGGAAATAAAATCATATATATATAGTAGTTATAAAGATAGAAAATAGAATACTTTGCCACCAGGAAGAAATAATGAAATTTTTTTCAATCAAATTAATTTGATTATCTATCTTAATAATTCTGGTTTCTATATCTTGCTTAGAAAGAAGAAAAATACTAATTGGTTTCCAATAAATCCAGATTTTAAACACTAAGAAAGCAATTAAAAACGTAACAAATGTAGGAAGCTTTATTTTTTCTTCCTGTGCTTTCAAAAAATTTGAAAAAAAATCTTTTAACACTTCCATAATAGTGCACAAAAAATCTTATGAATTTAAAAAACAATATGAATAAAAACTTATATACCGTCATTCCCATGCAAGCCGAGAATGACGGTACTACTATACTATATTATTACATCTTCCACTTCAGGCTGAACACAGCATTGCGCGGTTCGCCGTAGAAGTTGCCGTAGTTTTTTGTACGGTTGCTGTTGTTTTCATAGTAGCGTTTGTCAGTCAGGTTGTTGACTGCCAGCCCCAGTTGCAAATTGTCGGTCGGACGGTATTGTAAACCGGCATTCCAAACGGTATAGCCGCCTTGGGGCAGCTTGCTGCCGGTTTTGCTTTGACTGGACAAGCCTATACCGATACTTAACTTACCGTTTGCAAACGGCGGCGTATAGCTGCTGTAAGCGCGGAAAATGTGTTTTGGGGTCCAGTTGGCAAAATCGCCTTCGGTATTGGGATGGTTTTCTGTTTTGCGGATATTGTAGGTATAGCCGGCAAACAGTTTCCAATTTGCGCCGATTGCTCCGGAAATTTCCGCATCTACACCGCGGCTGCGTTCTTTTGCGGGAACGTAGTAGAAAGTTTGTTTCCTGTTGCCGCTGGCCGGAACGTTGACACGCACGCCGACGTTGGTGTTATCTGTTTGGAACAGGGAAACGGCCGTATTGAGTTTGCTCTGCATCCATTCGCCTTTCCAACCCAATTCGTAGTTTTTACCGACTTCGGGCGCGAGATAGCTGTTGTCTGCATTTGTTTTCAGAGTCGGTTTGTAGATGGATGTATAGCTTGCATAGAGGCTTTGCCCCGGCATGAAATCGTAAGTGATGCCGATGTATGGAATGAATTTGCTGTTTTTGACCGAATAGGTTTTTGCATCATTGTCCGGAGCGCCTGCATAACGGGACCAGTTGTAATCGAAGTCGCGTTTCCAATGGGTATAGCGTCCGCCTACCAACAGATGCAGTTTTTCCGTAGGATTGATGCGGGTACCTGCTGCAAGGGCGTGCGTATAGAAATGGTTATTGCTGTCCATAATGCTGTATAGTTCGGCAGCCCAGTCCGGCTGGGGGATAACGGCAGAAAATGGATCGTAGCCGCCGGTTGCCTGCATACGGGTATGGTGCAGGTTATTGCGCTCTTTCGAATAATTATGAGTCAGGAAGATGTCGTGGGTTTGACCCAAGGCTTCAAACTTGCCGCGCAGGTTGTTTTGAATATGCAGATGTTTGCTGTCGTGCTGATAGCGGGAAGCCTGTTGGTCCTCAATACCGATGGATTGATTGGCTTTCAATCCGCTTTTGTCTGCCATTAAGAAAGCATACCTTTGGTCGGAGTGGCTGTTTCGCCAATCGATTTTGCTGTTCCATTTCCAGTTGTCGTTGAAGTAGTGGTCAAATTCTGCAAAAACACCGTTTTTGATGAATCGCCCATGATTCCAATCCGCACCGAAATAGCTGTGGCGCGGCAGACTGCTTTTGTCTTCCCATAAAGGTAAGCCGTTGAGATCGGGGGTGTTGCGCTGGGCGATACGGTACGCGCCGACAGAAACCTTGCTGTTTTCTCCGATGTCTTTTTCCAAAACGCCATAAAGAAGGCTGTTTTGCCCTTTCACTTTATCCTGAAATGTTTTGTCATGATCAAAACTGCCGACAATACGCCCGCGGAGTTGGTTTTCTGAGCTTAAAGTGCCAGAGGCATCCAATTCGATATGCCGTTTGCCGAAACGGTCGGCTAAACCATTCATACTGATTTGTTTTTTAGCCGTCGGTTTTTTGCGTACGGCATTAATGGTGCCGCCGGGCGCGCTGTTGGATTGGGTCAGCCCGGCCGCACCGCGTACAACTTCAATGTGGTCATACATGGCAAGGTCGGTGATGTTGTGCCCGTCTCTGGCAGGGCTGCCAAATATACCCGGCGCGCCAATAGTGGTTGCCATGCCGTCTTCTTCCAATTTTTCAATATAGAATCCGCGGCTTTGGAAATGGGTGCGGTTCCCTTGGCGAACGACATTTACGCCAGTCGTTGTTTTCAACGCATCTGCAAGCGTAGTAATACCTTGATCATTAATTTGGTTTTTTGTAATAACGCTGACCGATTGCGGCGTCTCACGCGGAGTCAATGCCAGTCCTGTGGTAGAACTCATAGCCGAAGTCGTATAGTCATTTCGATTTTCGGTACGCAGGCTGCGGTTTTTGCCGACCACATTGACCTGCTTTAATTCCACCTGTTGCACTTCTTCCGCAGCTTGAACGGCTTGCGGCAGCGCGGCAAGGCAGAGTGCCAAGGTACTGAGTTTGAAAAGTGTCTCTTTATTTGAATGATTCATTTGATTGATCCCGGATAAAGCTGTTGTCGTAAAATGTTTATTTTTATTTGATATTTATAGCCATAAAAATTATGAATATTCAGAGTATTAGGTTTTTCAGACGACCTTTGTCAGAAAAAACGAACAAAATTCATCAAACCCTTTCAGATAAAAAAATGTTGCCGCCGGGCGGAGTACCCAATGGCAACTACTTATCCAAGGTTGTAAAGATAAATATAAGGAACTAGCTAAAAATAGTCATTAAGAACTATACTCTATCTGTAAAAATTGGCAATCGTTTTTTTCAGACGACCTCACGTTTTTTCACATACTCTTGCCATAAGTCAAAATTCTGTCCGGCAATGAAATACCTCCTCTGCCGTTCTGTGGAAGAGAAGGTATCTGCGTATGAGTCAGTTTTATCTTCATTTTCTTGTGAATAGTGAAAAAGCGGATTGCCATGTGGCTAGGCAGGTCGTCTGAAAATCGGTCAACGCCTGTTCTGCATGATTATCTTTTTTGAATCATTTATCTAATAGTTTCAAAATCTAAAGGTCGTCTGAAACGGCTTTCAGACGACCTATGCTACAATTTCACACATTCAAACCTTACCCATCACAGGAAACCTCATGGAAGCCACCGTCTATCTCGAAGACAACGAATACATCGCCCTGTGCGACCTGTTAAAACTCGCCGGACTTGCCGAAAGCGGCGGACAGGCGAAAGCGTTTATCGCCGAAGGGCTGGTGTTGCGCAACGGCGAAACCGAAACCCGTAAAACCGCAAAAATACGCGGCGGCGAAGTCATCGAGTTTGACGGCGCGCGCTTGGAAATCGCCGATGGATACGACCCTGAAGAATAAAGCCGAAGCCCTCTTGGGCGAGCCGCTTCTAGACGAACCCGTCCGCCCCGAATCGTGGGAATGTTGCGGCAGCGACTGCGGCGATGCCTGCATCCAGACGATTTATTGGACGGATAAAGCCCGCTACGACGCGCAACAGCGGAAATTGAAAGAAGCGGGTTGGTCGGATGACGAAGACAACGGAAAGGTCGTCTGAAAACGGTTCGGCTGGATGGGAACCGCGTTTTCAGACGACCTCTTATAGTAGATTAAAATTGAAAACGTTCATATCGTCATTCCCGCGCAGGCGGGAATCCAAAAGTTTGAAATAGCGGTTAACCTTAAACATTTCTGACAAATCAAAGTCTGGATTCCCGCCTGCACGGGAATGACGGCATAGGTACTTTTTCTCTGAATTTACCATACACCCGTTTTTAAAATTGCCCCGTCGCCACACCGCCCGACAATATTGCACCCGCCCACTGTTCACCACTCACATAACGCCCCATGATAGACCTGCACTGCCATTCCACCGTTTCCGACGGTATGCTCTCCCCCGCCGAAGTCGTGCGCCTCGCGCATCAAAACGGCTGCACGCTGCTGGCGCTGACCGACCACGACCACACCGGCGGCATCGCCGAAGCGCGCGCCGAAGCCGACAAGCTCAGGCTGCGTTTCGTCAACGGCGTGGAAATCTCCGTAACTTGGCGCGGGCGCACCATACACGTTGTCGGTTTGGATTTCGACGAACAAAATGAAAATCTACAAAACCTGTTGGCACAAGTACGGCAAGGTCGTCTGAAACGCCTCGAAGCCATTGCAGCCAAGCTCGAAAAAAAAGGCATCGGCGGCGCATACGACGGCGCGCTCGCGCTGGCGGCGAACAAAGAAATGGTCAGCCGCACCCACATCGCCGAGTTCCTCATCCAAGCGGGACACGTCAAAAACAAGCAGCAGGCGTTCACCAAATACTTGGGCGACGGCAAATCCTGCGCCGTCCGCCACGAATGGGCGACGCTGGCAGACTGCGTCTCCGCCGTCAACGGCGCGGGCGGCATGGCGGTCATCGCCCACCCCATGCGCTACGATTTGTCCGCCACCGCCAAACGCAATCTGTTTGAAGAATTTAAAAACCTCGGCGGCGCAGGCATCGAAGTCCACAGCGGCAACTGCTGCAAAAACGACCGCCTCAACTACGCGCTTCTGGCAGAACGCTTCGGTATGCTCGCCAGCGCGGGCAGCGACTTCCACCGCTTAAACGACTTCAGTGGCGGCATCCTCGGCGCGTGTCCCGAACTGCCGGAAAACTGCAAACCGGTTTGGGAACATTTCAAAAGAGTTTGAGACGTTTAAGGCAAAGTTTGGATATTGGGACAAACTTGCCGACGCCACACGCCATGCCTTACCGAATTCCGTCATGTAGGTTTTATCCGCAAATTTACCGAAAATTTCAAGCAACCTGTCTGCGCACCATCTTAGCAGGTAAACCAAACCGTACCGCTGCCGTCATGCCCATACACACAAAAGCAGCCATGACGGCGAATAGGCGTCCTATTTGATTCAAAGGAATTATAGTGGATTAACTTTAAACCAGTACGGCGTTGCCTCACCTTAGCTCAAAGAGAACGATTCTCTAAGGTGCTGAAGCACCAAGTGAATCGGTTCCGTACTATCTGTACTGTCTGCGGCTTCGTCGCCTTGTCCTGATTTAAAGTTAATCCACTATACTTCCCTCAAAGATTGTCTGAAAACCGCTTCGTCGCATCGCCGCACGCATACGGTTTTCATCAGGAAGCCCGTTTTTAGACGACCTTCCCGATATGAAATCTTCAGGCTTTGCTATAATCCGCAATCCGCATTTTTTGAGCCACCGCCATGCCGCACGCCCTCGTCCTCCAATTCCCCTCCGTCGAAGCCCTGCCTTCCGCCCTCCTCTCCCGACTGCCCGAGCCTGATTACGCCGATGAAAAGCGTATGCGTTTCATCGTTGAAGAAGGGTTTTCTTTAAGCGGGGCAGACGCGGCGTTACTGAGCAGCCGTCAAATCGACCACGCCGTGTTGCCCGATATGGCGTTCGGCGAACTCGGGCTGATTGTCAGCGATATGGATTCGACGCTGATTACCATTGAATGCGTCGATGAAATTGCGGCGGGTGTCGGCTTGAAAGAACGCGTGGCGGAAATTACCGAACGCTCGATGCGCGGCGAATTGGATTTCGAGCAGTCTTTGCGCAGCCGCGTCGCTCTGTTGGCGGGATTGGACGAACGGGTTTTGGCGGAAGTTTATGAAAACGTTTTGCGGCTCTCGCCCGGCGCGGAATTTTTGTTGGACGAATGCAAGGCGCATGGCGTGAAATTCATGCTGGTGTCGGGCGGGTTCACGTTTTTCACCGAAAGGCTGCAACAACGCCTCGGCTTCGAATACCAACACGCCAATGTTTTGGAAATTGAAAACGGCAAGCTGACAGGTCGTCTGAAAGGCAGAATCATCGACGCGCAGGCAAAAGCGGATTTATTGCGCGAATACCGAAACCGCCTCGGATTACAGCCGCATCAGGTGTTGGCGATGGGCGACGGTGCGAACGATATTCCGATGCTCAAAGAAGCCGGCATAGGCGTGGCTTACCGCGCCAAACCGAAAGCGCAGGCGGTCGCCGATGCCTGCATCAATTTCGGCGGACTAGAGCGCGTCAGGGGTTGGTTTAAATAAACCGTCTGTATCGTTTGTCAGGAGTTTCCCTGTAAAGCAAAGGTCGTCTGAAAATTTTTCAGACGACCTTTTTGCTGTCCGGAATATCGTAATGACTGCAAACCGGAATACCAAAGGACACGCCTTCGCAGCACGCCAAAACAGGTTTGCACGCCAATCTTGGACACAGCCCTCTTTATCCCCGCAGCAACCCTATTCCTTCTTCCTGCTAGATGAAAAAGCAGGCAATTAATCAATACAGTTATTACTATTATTCAAATAATTTAATTATGACTCAAAAATATTGACTTAAATTAAACAAAATCGTTTTCTTATTCAAAAACTATCTGACATTCTTTATACTACCAAAGTAGTAATTAACTAAAACTAATGAACTAAACCAATAAAAGGAGCCCTAAGGATGAAACATCAGTTACTCCTTCTGCCGCTTGCCGTAGCCGTATCCCAAGCTTGGGCAGATACAAACCCTGTTCCAGAAGAGACTGTTACCCTTTCTCCTGTCACCGTCATCGGCACACAACAACAAAAAGCCAATAGCGTTACTTTCAACCCCAAAGCTGCTTTGCAACCCCTCCCTGCCGGAGACGGGGCAGACCTTTTACAGTCTGTCCCCAACATGAGCATCATCCGCAAAGGCGGTAGCTCGGGCGATCCATTGTTCCGCGGTTTGGGCGGCTCGCGCCTGTCGATTAACGCTGACGACCAGTTTATTTACGGCGGTTGCGCTATGCGTATGGATCCGCCGACTGCCTACATTCATCCAAACTCTTTTGACAAGGTCGTCGTTACCAAAGGTCCTCAAACCGTAACACAAGGCATGGGCTTGGTCAGCGGTTCGGTGCAATTTATCCGCAAAGACCCTGATTTCAGCGAAAAACCCTACAACATCAACGCCTCCCTGACTGCGGGCAGCAACGACCGCCGCGACGGCTCGCTTGAAGCCGAGTTCGGCGGCAAATACGCCTACGTCCGCAGCAATATTTCCCATAACGAAGCCGACGACTACAAAGACGGCTCAGGCAAACGCGTCCACTCCCATTTCAAACGCGACAGCCAAATGCTGCAACTGGGCATCACCCCGACCGAAAACACCACCATCGCAGGCACATACGAACGCAGCAGAGCCAAGGTCGCTTACGCCGACCGCATGATGGACGGCAGCAAATTCGACCGCGACGCATGGAACGTCCGCTTTACCCAACGCAACCTCACCCCTTGGTTCAGCGAACTCGAATTGCGCTACGGTGAAAGCGAAATCGACCACGTCATGGACACATACAGCCTGCGCACCATCCGCAATCCCGCAGGCAAACAGATTAAAAACGCCAACAACCCCAAACGCAATACCGACACAGGTCGTCTGAAAGCCACCTTCGATTGGGATAATCTCAACCTGCAAACCGGCGTAGATTATATGGACGACGTACACGTCGCCCGTATGGAACGCGGCGGCGACGGTTACAGCCACAAGCCTTTTATGCCCAACCAAAGTTTCAAACAATGGGGCGTTTTCACCGAAGCCGCTTGGCAACAAACCGATAAACAACGTTGGGTAGCAGGCTTGCGCCACGACCGTGTCAAAGCGGATTATGATTCCGCAGACGTAACCGATCCCGCCTTGAAACATCAGAAATTCAACTTGAATTCCGGTTTCTTACGTTGGGAACGTGACACGGATAACGGCTTGAAATACTACGCAGGATTCGGTATCGCCGAACGCTCGCCCGACTACTGGGAACGTCTGCGCACCAAAAAGAAAATCATCCATCCCGAACAAAACCGCCAAATCGATGCGGGCATCATCTGGAAACGTCCTAACCTCCATGCCTCCGTGTCCGTATTCGGCAGCGATGTCAAAAATTTCATCATACTCGAACGCCAAGGCACGGATTTAGGTGTACGCAACGTTAAAGCCTCGCGTTTCGGTGGCGAAGCCGAAGTCAAATGGACGTTTGCACCTAATTGGGAAATCGGCAGCAGCCTCGCCTATACCCACGGCAAAAACCGCACCGACAGCAAACCTTTGGCGCAAACCCCACCGCTCGAGTGGAACAACACCCTCGCCTTTGACAACGGCAAATTCAGTGCAGGCGCGTTATGGCGCGTCGTGGCGAAACAAAACCGTTACAGCAAAGGTCAAGGCAATATCGTCGGTCAGGACATCGGCGCCTCTTCCGGCTTCGGCATACTCTCGCTCAATGCCGGTTGGAAATTCAGCAAATACGCCACCTTGCAGGCCGGTATAGACAACGTGTTCAACAAAACTTATGCCGAATTTGTCAGCAAAGGCGGCGACCCTTCAGCAGGCACGCAAACCTTGCGCGTCAACGAACCCGGCCGTACCGCTTGGTTGAGACTGCAAGCGAAATTCTGATGTTGAGTTGAAAAAGTGAAAGGTCGTCTGAAAACGTACATATTTGTTTTCAGACGACCTTTTTGTATGCAGACCTTGTATGCAGACCGTTATTTTTGCTTACGCAGTTGAGGGTGGTTTTTCAGATTGTCTAAGAGGATGTCGATCACACGCGGTGCGGTTTGGGCAAGATCGAAATTTTTACCGGACGCGAGCCAGCGCCAAATCAAACCGTCCAGCGTCGATTTGATGAAGATGACCGCCATGTCGGTATCCAAATCTTCGGATAAGGCATGTTGGGCGATGGATTTGGTCAGAACTTCGGTAATTTTTTCGCGCCAAATGGATTGATGTTTATGCGCGATGTCGATGACTGCGGCGTTCTGATCGGTGTGTTCGCATTTTAAAAACAGGATGCTGTGGAATTTATAGTGGATGTCGTTGGTTTGCAGGCGTGTGAAAAAGTGCATCAAGGTACGGCGGAAAAGCGGCCACTCTTGTTCATCGCTATCAGTCGCGTCCTGATGCATACAGTTTTCGATGTCGTCGCAAATACGCTGAAAGAGGGCGTCGAACAAGTCTTCTTTGTTTTTGAAATGCCAATACAACGCGCCGCGCGTCACGCCGGCGGCTTGGGCAATTTCGTTGAGGGAAGTGCGCGCAATGCCTTTTTGGTAGAAGGTTTCCAGCGCGGCGAGCATGAGATGTTCTTTGGTTTTAAGGGCTTCGGTTTTGGTTTTCCGCATGATGCCTGTTTCAAGTTAAGTGGAATAGTGGGGATTATAAAAAATACTTTGTATCCATGCAAGCATGTATGTATAATGGCGCCTGTAATTGAGATTGGCTCTCAAATA
>NZ_AEPF01000116.1 GCF_000193735.1 Neisseria sicca 4320 | reverse complement strand
AAAGTCGATGCGGGTGATGAGGCTGTGTTCGAGTTCGGGATCGGAGAGGCTGTGCCATTGTCCGGGCAGGATGGCTTTGAACATGGACAACAGGGGATAGGCGGGACGGCCGCGGTGGTCTCGGACGTAACGGGTTCTTTGACGATTCAGGTACTGTTCGATCGGTTGCCAATCAATCACCTGATCCAACTTCAATAGTGGGAAGCGGTCGATGTGTTTGGCAATCATGGCTTGTGCGGTTTGCCGGAAGAAGGTACTCATGAGAAATCCCCTAAATGTCTTGGTGGGAATTTAGGGGATTTTGGGGAATTTTGCAAAGGTCTCAGGTTCATTAGGCAATAGTGCAAAGGGTAGCTTACTAAACACAACAAAAAGGTCGTCTGAAAAATTTTCAGACGACCTTTTAGCTTAATTTTTCTGATTAATCTGTCTAAGGCAGTACAACCACATTTCAATCTTTTCCTGCACAGAAAAAGGAATACAGCAGCTGTATCATATCGTTGACTCGTGAATCGGCAATGTAATATTGCCGCTCTCGGTGGTTTACTTCAAAAGACACCAATCCGGCCTCGCGCAGTAGGGCTAATTGGCTGGACATCGCCGCTTGAGGGAGACCGGATGATTCAGCCAGTTCGGTTACATTGTACGGTCTTTCGTGCAGCTTACACAGTACGGCGAGGCGATGGGGGTTTGCCAGAAGTTTAAGGAAAGCGGTGGCTTCTTCGTAGGGTGGTTGATTGTCGGCTGTGGTCATGGTTTGACCTTTTCTGCAAATAAGAAAGTTGGATTATCAGCCATAACTGCCGCAGCGGCAACTTTCAGACGACCTCTGTTTAGCGGTTCCATGGCATTTTAGCCAGCAGTCGTGCTATGCCGCAGAATCCGGTTAAACCGGCTGTCAGCAGACCTGCGCCGACTACTGCGTCTATCAGATAAAACCAAGGCGATACCAGCGAACCTGCCAGTACACCGAACAGAACCAATCCGCCCGCGATGGTTTGTACCTGCCGCATGATGTCCGGCGCGGCGTGTTCGGCGATTATGGGCAGTCCGGCAGCCTTCCATGCTTGCAAACCGCCTTCAAGAATGTAGCACTCGCGTCCCCGACCGAGTTCCGCCAATGCTGCCTCTGCCTGCGTCGTGCGTTTGCCACCCAAGCAATAAAAAATCAGACAGGGGGCAGCATTTTCGGACAGTTTATCGCGATGCCGCTCCGGTGGTAGGGATAATGCGCCACCAATATGTCCGCCCCGATATTCTGCTTGGCTGCGAATGTCCACTGCCAACGCACCTTCACGGATTTTTGCTGCCGCTTCCGCAGGAGTAATTCGTGGAAGTTGTCCTTCTTTACTCATATTTTGCCTTCTTTATTTTTTGCTGATGTGGCAGGTATTGATGCCCAATAAGCTGTACAACGCGCAGTTGCCTATCAAGGCGGTAGCCAGCGGAATGATGCCCAACCAACCCCACCAGCCGATTTGACCTGTCGCAGCGGCGGCGATTAAGGCTACCCCAATGATAATGCGGAGAGTGCGATCCAAAGTACCTAAATTCCGTTTCATTTTATTGATCCTTGTCTGAGAGTGAGTTATCTAAAAATAAAAATATATAACAAAAGTTATATATAAGAAATTTTATATTTTTGGAATAATTTTGTCAAACGGTTTGCTGTGAGGTGTTCCGGAGGTAAAAGAAACCGGCTTCCAATCCGGACAATGTTTGGGTGTGCAAGGCATCAACCGCATTATGGTTGCGGCACAAAACGCCGTTATCGGCCACGGCTATACCACTACCCGTATTTTGGCCGCACCGCAGGATTTAAACAGCGGAACTTTGGAATTAACCGTTTTGCCCGGCAAAGTGCGCTCGGTTCGCACTGATACTTCGCACAACGACCAAACCCGTGTCGCGCGCATTGCCGCCTTTCAAAACGAAATTCCGTTGAAAGGCGGCGATATTCTGAATCTGCGCCGTATCGAGCAGGGGCTGGAAAATCTCAAGCGCGTACCCACCGCGGAAGCCGATATTCAAATCGTTCCCGCCGATGCACCCGATGAAAGCGACATCATTGTTGCCTGGCGGCAGCGGCTGCTGCCCTACCGCCTGTCGCTCGGTGTGGACGACTCCGGCAGCAAAACCACCGGCAAATACCAAGGCAGCCTGACTTTCTCTGCCGACAACCCTTTCGGCTTAAGCGATCTGTTTTATCTGTCCTACGGCCGCCATCTGGGCCATACCGACGCCCATACCGACTCCGAGGGCAAAAAAACCGCCGGCGGCACCCAAAGCTACGCCTTTCACTATTCCGTTCCTGCAGGCAACTGGCTGTGGAGCTGGAACCACAACTACTACCGCTACCACCAAGCCGTGGCGGGTATCAATGAAGTGTACGACTACAACGGCAAAAGCCGTGGCAGCGACATCGGATTTACCCGCCTGCTGTACCGTGATGCGCGGCGCAAGAGCCATATCGGCTTCAAACTGTGGCAGAAAGAAAACCAAAGTTTTATCGATGATGCCGAAGTCGAAGTACAGCGCCGTAAAACCGCCGGTTGGCAGTTGAGCCTAAAACACAAGGAATACATCGGCCGCAGCACTTTGGATATCGGCCTTGGCTACAAGCGCGGCACCGGCATGGCCGATGCCATTGCCGCCCCTGAAGAGGTGTTTGATGAAGGCACTTCGAGAATGAAGGTGATCACTGCCGACATCAGCTATAACCACCCCTTCCAAATCGGCCGGCAGCACTTCGTATATGACACCGCCCTGCATGCCCAGTGGAATAAAACCCCGCTGACGCCTTTGGACAAAATCGCCATCGGCGGTCGCTACACCGTGCGTGGCTTCGACGGCGAAAGCTCACTGTCGGCCGAGCGCGGCTGGTACTGGCGCAACGAAGTCGGCTGGTATTTTCAGGCTGCCCACCAGTTTTATCTGGCGCTAGACGGCGGCCATGTTTCCGGCGACTCGGCGCAATACCTGCTCGGCCAAACCCTAATCGGCGCCGCCGCCGGCCTGCGCGGCCAGTTCAAAGCAGGCGGCAGCCTGAATTACGACCTGTTTGTCGGCAAACCGATTAAAAAACCGCAAGGCTTTAGCAAACGTACCGCCGTTTTCGGCTTCAACCTAAACTATTCGTTTTAACCGGAGAAAACACGGGCACCACCTGCATTTGGGCTGCCTGTTTCCCATTTCCACACGGACGCAAGAACATGAACAAACACCGCCATAAAATCGTCTTCAACCGCCGCCGCGGCATTCTGATGGCCGTAGCCGAGACCGCAGTCGGGCAGGGCAAAAGCCCCGGCGAGCGCTCAGGCGGAGAAACCGGTGGCGGTAACGGCAGTCTAAAAACCCATTCAGGCTGCCGTTTGCATTTGGGCACGCTGGCTTTCAGCCTGCTGCTCGGTTTCGGTTCGGCCCTGATTGTGCCCGCCGCCGCTGCCGACATCCAAGCCGACAAATCCGCCCCCAAATCCCAGCAGCCCGTCATCCTGCAAACCGGCAACGGACTGCCGCAGGTCAATATCCAAACCCCCACCGCCCACGGCGTATCCGTCAACCAATACCGCCGTTTCGATATCGACACGCGCGGCACCATTCTCAACAACAGCCATAAAAGCGTATCCACCCGCCAGGCCGGCTGGATACAGGTCAACCCCTTTCTCGCCCGCGGCGAAGCCCGTGTAATCGTCAACCAAATCAACAGCAGCGACCCGAGCCGGCTGAACGGCTATATCGAAATCGCCGGCCGCCGCGCCGAAGTGGTAATGGCCAACCCCACCGGCATCCGCGTCGACGGCGGCGGCTTTATCAACAGCGCAGGCGCCACCCTGACCACCGGCCGTCCCATCCTGGCAGACGGCCGTTTCGACGGTTTGGACATCGGCAGCGGCCGTATCGAAATCGGCGCTCAGGGACTGGATGCGCGCGATGCCGACTACACCCGCATTCTCAGCCGAGCCGCCAAGATTGACGGCGGCATTTGGGGGCAGAACGTCCAAGTGATTGCCGCCGGCGGCCAAACCGACGCCGCAGACAGCCTGAAAGACCCCGCCGCACCCCGCGCCCCGTCTTCATCCGCCCCCGTCTTTGCCATCGACACCGGCGCCCTTGGCGGCATGTATGCCGGCAAAATCACCCTGATTGCCGCCGACAACGGCAGCGGCATCCGCAATGCCGGCAAGATTTACGCCGGTGCCGGCGGCGTGACCCTCAGCGCCGACGGAACACTGGCCAACAGCGGCACCCTTTACGCCCACGGCCAAAGCAGCATCGACAGCACAAGCAGCCTGAACAACAGCGGCCGCATTCTCAGCACCTCAGAAACCCGCATCCGCAGCGCCCATATCGGCAACAGCGGCCAAATCGACGGCGGCCGTCTCGACATCGCCGCCCCCGTATTGGACAACAGCGGCCGCATCAGCCAAAGCGGCAGTCAGGATCTGGCCGTCGATACCGCCCGCCTGGCCAACAGCGGCCGCATCGGCCTGCCGGAAAACAACAACGGCAACAGTGGAAACAGTAGCGGCAACAACGGCGGAAACGGCAACAACAACGGTTCCCACTCCGGCAACAAGCGGCCGCCCGCCAATAACGGCAACGGCAATAGCGGCAACAGTCACGGCGGCCATACCCAAGTCCCCACTCCTGCCGACGGCCGCATCAGCGTCTCCGGCCGTTTGGACAACAGCGGCACCATCGAAGCGGGCGGCCGCACCGATCTGAACGTACACAGCGAACTGGCCAACAGCGGCCGCCTCACCCTCGGCAGCCTGAAAGCAGACGGCAGCCGTTTCGACAACCGCCAAGGCGACATTCTCGCCCACAGCGCCGACATTCACAGCAGCCACAGCGACAACCGCGGCGGCGCCCTGGCCGCAGGCAGCCTGAAACTGGATGGCACCCGACTCGACAACCGCCAAGGCGCAATCCGCAGCAACAGCCAAAGCGACATCCTCCTTTCAGACGGCCTGAATAACGAACAAGGCGAAATCACCACTGCCGGCAGCCTGAAACTGACCGCCGGCGATATTGCCAGCGGCGGCGGCAGCATTCTGGCCGGCCAAGATCTCGAACTGACGGCCAACCGGCTGGACGGCAGCGGCACCCTGGCCGCCGGCCGCGACGCCGCCCTCAAACTCAGCGCCGACTTTGACAGCAGCGACGACATCGAAGCCGGCCGCAAACTCAGCATCGAAAGCGGCGGCAGCATCCGCAACCGCCACCGTTTGGCCGGCGGCCAAGCGCTCGACATCCGTGCCCGGCACATCGACAACCGCGCCGAAGGCAAACTGGTTTCCGGCAGCAATACCCGTCTTGGCGCCGACACCGTTGACAACCGCGGCCTGATCAACAGCAACGGCCTGACCCGCATTGATGCCGCGACTGCCCTGAACAACATCGGCAGCGGCCGCATCTACGGCAGCCGTCTCGCCCTGGGCGGCGGCAGCCTGAACAACCGCGAAGAACGAAGCGCAGACGGCAAAAACCAAGCCCCCGTCATTGCCGCCCGCGAACGTCTGGACATCGGCATGCGCAGCATAAGCAACACCGGCAGCGGCTTTGGCCGGATTGAAAACGGCCAAGTACAAACCGGCAGCGTCTCCAGCCTGATCAGCAGCGAAGGCACACTGCATATCGGCGGCCGTTTGAACGAGAGCCATCAAGCCGAAGGCAGGGCCGAGCGACTGGAAAACCGCGGCGCGCGGATTGAAGCAGCGGGAGGCGGGCAGATTGCCGTTCAAAAACTGGACAACCTGAACGCCGGTTTGCGCACCGAAGAATATTTGGCCGACAGCCGCCGCCAAACTGCCTACACCTTTGCCGGCGAGCCCGAACGCTACATTGACAGCGAAGACGGCAACATGAGCCAATACCGAACTAATCTGGTCTTCCGTTTCAACGAGCAGGGCAGACAGAAAAGCGGCAGTACCGAACGCAAATTCGAACGCTCCGACGTATCGGCGGTACGCCGCTACCAATACAGCCTGAACCGTTACCGCCAACGTATCGTAGAAAGCCGTCCGGGCGAAATCCTGATTGGCGGCGACCTGAAAGCCGAAGGCGGAGAATGGCGTAACAGTGACAGCAAAATCCTGATCGGTGGCACATTGTCGGGGCTTTCCAAAGACAAGATTGCCAACCACGCCACCCAGGAGCAGCGGCGTCTGGAAGAAGTCGGCATAAGCGAACATGCGACCTTCGAAAGAAGCCATGGCCACCGAGGCAGGCATCATGTCTATTGGAGAGGTGGTTATGCTTACAACAACCCGAGCGTCAGCACCCACGACTTTGAAAACCAGCTGAGCGACATTCTGCAAAACCAAGGCAGCCTGAACCCTCCTGCCGGCCATGCAGCCGCAGCCGATGCAGCCACCGCCGCCGTTGCCCCGCCGCGCATTAAAAGTCCCGACGGCAGCTTCAGCCTGCCCGAAAGCAGCCTGTACACCGTCCGTCCCGACCGCCCCGGCTATCTGGTGGAAACCGATCCCGCCTATGCCGACTACCGCACCTGGCTGGGCAGCGACTACATGCTCAAAGCCCTGCAAACCGATCCCAACCGCACCCACAAACGGCTGGGCGACGGCTATTACGAGCAACGCCTGATCAACGAACAGATTGCCCGTCTGACCGGCTACCGCCTTCTGGACGGCTACCCCAACGACGAAGCCCAATTCCAAGCCCTGATGGACGCCGGCATCAGCTTCGCCCGCACCCAGCAGCTGACCCCCGGCATCGCCCTGTCCCCCAAGCAGGTTGCCCGGCTGACCAGCGACATCGTCTGGCTTGAAAGCCAGACCGTTACCCTGGCCGACGGCAGCAGCCAAAGCGTACTCGTACCCAAAGTCTACGTACTCGCCCGCCCCGGCGATCTCAACAGTGCCGGCGGCCTCATCAGCGCCGACGCCCTGCAGCTGAATGCCGGCCGCATCGATAACCGCGGCACCCTTGCCGGCCGGCGCATCGTCGATCTGGCCGCCGGCGACATCAGCAACAGCGGCCGCATCGGCGGCAAAAACGTCATACTCGACGCCCAACAACAAATCGACATCACCGGCGGCAGCATCGAAGCCGAACGGCTGCTCAGCCTCAAAGCCGACAACATCACCCTCCAAAGCAGCACCGCCCAAAGCGGCGACTCGCACAACGGCCGCACCACCGTTGACCGTGTGGCCGGACTGTATGTCAGCGGCACAGAAGACGGCCAAGGACTGCTCAGCCTCGAAGCAGGGCATGACATCAAACTGAACGGCGCCCGCCTGGCCAACCGCGCCCGCGACGGCCGTACCCAAGTCGTTTCCCACCAAGGCAGCGTCACACTCGGCACCGTCCGCACCGAAAGCCACGAAAGCTACGGCGCGGCAAACGACAAAAACCACCGCCACGTTCACCAAAGCGCCGAAGCAGGCAGCCGTATCGAAGCGCTTGGCAACATCACCGTATCCGCCGGCAAAGACCTGAACATCCGCCAAGGCCAAATCGACAGCCAAAACGGCCGCACCACCCTGGCCGCCCAAGGAAACATCGACATCGCCGAAGGCCGCCGCACCCTGGATCTGGACGAATCGACCTACAGCAAAGAGCGCGGTTTGGTCGGCAGCAAAAGCCGGCTGGACCAATACCGGCGCCAACACGACGAAGCAGCCGGCAGCGTGATTACCGGCCGCGAAGTCAGAACGGCTTCCGGCGGCGACACCCGCATCCGCGGCAGCCAAATCATCAGCGACGATCAGACCCTGATTGCCGCCCAAGGCGGAGTGCGCATTGACGCCGCAGACAACCGCTACCAGGATTGGGAAAACCACGAGCGCAAAAAGTCCGGCCTCACCGGCAGCCTGAAAAACGGCGTGGCGATGGCCGGTTACGGTAAAACCCAAACCAAGCTGCAGCAAAACAGCGTATCGTCTGCCGTAACCTCCTCGCAGATAGGCAGCCTGAAAGGCGATACCACCATCGCGGCGGGCGGTAAACTGATTACCGAAGCCGCACAACTGTATGCCGGTGGCGATCTGAAGCTGCAGGGGCACGAAGTTTCCCTTGGCGAAGCCTATAACCGCAGCGAACAGCACAGCCGGACACAGCGCAAACAAAGCGGCTTCTCGGTCGGCATCACTTACGACCCCTATACCGCCGGCAAAAACGCCTGGGACAAAGCCATGCAGGGCGGCGGGTACAGCGACAGTATCGTCGGTAACTGGATGCAGCGCAGCAGCGCCTCGGCCAAAGCCAGCCAGGCCGCCGGCACCCCCGGTTGTGATCAGCGGCGGCCGCAGCCGCAGCACGCAGACGCAGGATGGCAGCAGCGCCGAAGCCGGCCGCCATCTCAGCATCCGTGCCACCGAAGGCAACATCGAAGCCAAAAGCGCACAAATCTCCGCCGAAGGCGATGCCCTGCTGTATGCCCGCGACGACATCCGACTGCTGGCCGCGGCCGACAGCCGCCGGCAAACCGGCAGCAGCAAGCGCAGCGGTTTCTCCATCGACAACCGCGACCATATCACCCCCTTCGGCACCTTTAACGATCAGGGGCAGGCTGCGGGCGAGATCGGCAGCATCAGCGGCAGCACCCTGTCCGTGGGCGGTAAAACCCGTCTGCTTGCCGAAAAAGGCAATATCGCCGTCAGCGGCAGCAGTCTGGTCTCCCAAGACGACCTGCTGCTTAAAGCCGGCGGCGACATCAATATCCGCAGCCGCGAGGGCGACATTACCGTCCAAGGCAGCAACATTACTGCGGGCGACACCATCCGCCTCGATTCCGCGCGCGACATCCGGCTGCTCTCCGCCCAAGACAGCCAACATCAGGACGGCAAAAACCGCAATGCCGGCGTACAGGTCGGCGTCGGGGTTTCCGTTGGTGCCCAAACCGGCGTCTATATCTACGCCGAAGCCGCCTACGGCAAAGGCAAAAACCGCACCGACAGCCAAACCCATCAAAACACCCTGCTGCAATCGGACAAACTGCAGCTCAGCAGCAAGGGCAATACCGTGCTGAACGGTGCCCAAGCCCATGCAAAACGCATCGACGCCGAAGTCGGCGGCACACTGCACATCGAAAGCCCGCAGGACACTGTCGAACAGGAGAGCAAACAAAGCGGCGGCGGCATCCGCGCCCAAGTCGCGCTCGGTACCGCATGGAGCGTATCCGGCAACTACAACCAAAGCAAAGCCAGCGGCCACAGCCGCAGCGTCGGCAGCCAAAGCGGTCTCTTTGCCGGCGAAGGCGGTTATCACATCACAGCCGACAGCGTCCGGCTTAAAGGCGGCGCCATCGCTTCTGCCGCAGACAAAGACCACAACGAACTCACCGCCCGCAGTTTCAGCTTTGAAGATATCCGCAACGAAAGCAGCTACAGCGCCAGCAGCATGGGCATCGGTGCCGGTTATGGCGGCAGCCTGAAAGGAAGCGACGGCTTCAATCAAAGCGCCTTCGGCCGTGCGTCCCAAACCGCCGGCCAGAACATGAACAAAGGCCTCAACTACAGCCCCACCCTGCCGCAGCATGAAAGCGGCGGCAGCCAAGCTTACACCCGCTCCGTACTCAGCGAAGGCAACATCACCATCGGCGGCCAAGCCACCAGCGCCCGCGCACTCGGCATCCAAACCGATCTGCAAAACGCCCACCGCAGCGCCGAAGCCGTACCCGATCTGCAAAACCTACTCGACAAACAGCAAATCGTCGCCCAATCGACTGCCGCCATCCACAGTGCCGTCGGCACCTATAGGGGCAACCGTGCCAAAGCGGCAGCCGAAGAGCTGGAAAAACAACAGGCCGCCCACGAAGGCAGCCTGAAAGAGCGAAACGACGGCAGCTACGAACACTATCTCAGCCTAAGCCATCGGCCGCACCCTCGGCCATGGCGGACACCACGGCATACTCGGATTTGCCGGGCGTGTGGTAGCGGGTGAAGGTCCAATCAGCCAGCATGCAAGTGGATATTGTACAGTCGTAGACATGCGTTGATTGGATGGTATGAGTGTGGGTGTTTGGCATGGGCTCATTCCTGAAATGGCGAGGTTTAGACAGCCACAGTCATTGCGAGGTATGCAGATTGTCTGAAATTTCGCGTTACACTTCAATTGCGTTCCTGTTCCGATAACTAGTTTGCACAATTATTTTTTGGAATACCTTTGGGATTAATAACCATGCAGCAGTCTTGAATTTTTGCATACATGACCGTGTGCTTGTCTCCGGCAAGACGTGAGCGAGGCTGAGCAAATCCATATTGTTAACAAAATAAAGATTTAGTGGAGACTACTGCAAGTTGGGGTGCGGGCTTGAGCAGAAAGTAGTTCAGTACAATAGTGTTTGACGCGCCATTAAACTGCTATATTTCTCCGGCCAGAAGAAGTAGATGTTGACGAAAATTGTTTTCTACTCTACCCATCAAGAAGTTTAATAGGTATGAAGAGATTGTCTGAAAATTGATTTTCAGACGATCTTTTGTAGAGACTACTATAGTAAAAATAATTTACCTTACATCCTATAAATTACCTACGTTGACGGTTAACAGCAATAAGAGGCTTATTTAAAGTAACTTGGGTCATACCATGCATATATGCATTATATTGCCATACAATAAATTGCTGTTTATATCGCTCATTAATTTCTTCCAAACGTTGTACTTGAGCTTTTAAATTCTTAACTTGCTTTTGCAGATAATCCATTGTTACATTCGGTTCTGGATTAGCTTTTGCTTTTTCTTTAAGCTTCTGTTTTTGTTTACTAAATGCCTCTTGTATATCTGGATAATTAGCTAGTGATTGTCTTTCAATACTCTTAATATTCAATAACTCTGAAACTTTAGAGCAAAGTAAATTCCATGTTAACTTCCCCTCCCAGGTTTTAATCAACATAATGATATCTTCCAAATTTTCTTCTGTAATAAGAATTTTAGGCATACTACATCTCCATTAACCTATATAAATCATCATCAAGTTTAGCCGTTTCTGGTTTTAGAATGTCTACATCCATTCCTTTTTCCTGTAAAGCTAATTTAACTGGGGAAGGGTCATACTCATCAGGAATTCGTAATAATGATCCATTTGGAATTTCCCTATTTTCTAGAAATGCAATTTTAGTTTTTATATGTGTTAATCTCCATCCCAAATTACTTATCCACCGATCTGCACCAAAAACACCTAATTTATGATGCTCTCTCGCTTTATTAAATTGTTCTGTAAGTTGAATTTCTCTAAGCTTTAATATTTCTAAAGATGATTCTAATCCTTTAATACAAACGAGTTCTTTACATGTTTCACAATCCCCATGGCGAGAACATGGCGACATTGCATAATCATGCTCACAAATGCCTATTTCTGTTATAGTTGCAATTCCAATTCTATTTTTTCCTAAGTCTTCATAGGTTACTGGAAGATTTAAATGGATTTTATCTAAAAGTGAAGCATCCTCGGGAATAAGTAAATTCCGAACTGCTTCACTTTTTTCTTCTTCTGTCCTGTGATCATAAGCCTTATTATCTGCAATTCTAGCCCTCCCTGCCCAGTTCGCTAAAGTTAATTCATCCATTCCACCTCTCTCAGCTTTTGTACTTAACCAATGCCTTGCATTGTGTGATAGTAATCTAACAAACTCTCCTTTCGAAGTAGTTATACAATGCTTTTCCCATAATGATGTTTTGGGACGTGTATCCGAATAGCAGAATCTATCATTAATAAGATTTACTGTTGGTAATATAAAAGAAAATTTTTTAGGGAGAAAATCATCATGAAATTCATTTTCTCTGAATAATAAGGCTTCAGAAGCTTTAACGTTTTTATTTTTATCAATATATGGCCAGTAATTGAATTTTGAGGTATATTTTTCGTATAAGTACTTTCCCAAAACATTAGAGGTTATAACGCCATTATTTTCTTTCATTAACTTTTCAAACCACTTAGTTTTAATCCCATGCTTTCCATTAATTTCTAAAATCTTACCTATTTCTATTTCAGTTAAAGGTTTTTGAGATAAATAATGGGATACTTGCATACCTTGATCTGGTGATATCATTACTGTGTTAGGATTTTCTTCTACAAACTTTGCTGCTTTTCTTGCTAAAGCTCCTATATCTGTTAAACGTTTGACTGCTTCAATAATCACATCTTGCATGCTACTAGGAACCCATTTCAAACCCTCTTTTCCATTTTTTGCAGGTATCCATTGAATACCTAATTGCCTATTTCCTAAGCTATCTTCTTCCCATTCTAAGCAATTAACAGATAAAGATATCAACTCAGAACAACGAGATGGAGCAACCATAAGTAGAGCCATAACTGCTGTATAATACTCAGTTTCTTTATCTAAATTTGGTACATCATGAAAGAGTTTAGCAACCAACATCATTTCTTCATCTGTTGGCATTTTACTTGAACGGTATTCTTTTCCTCTTTCATCAAGCAATATCGTTAAATCTCTAGGACGTTTATATGGGTTATTCCATAAAGACAAATTTGGAGTAATACCATTTTCACGACAAAAATCAAATAACTTTTCAAGTTGATATCCTAATTTATTGACTGATTCAGTATCTTTTTTATATTTTTTCAATACAAGGGTTTCAACTTCATTAATGACTAAATTATCGAGTTGTAATACATCGCAATTGGCTTTTACATTGTATAAAGCCATTTCAACCATACGTAATGATTCCATATGCCGTGATAATTGACGAACTGGTTGCTGAGAGTAAACATAACGAATGTATGCTTTAGCAAAATTAATAAATGGTTCAGATAACGGCTCATATTGATAGGATGTAGATTTAACCCTATCTGTAGAAAAACGAACTTGAATGTTGTGAAGATTAAAGGTATCTCTCCATTGATTATTGTCCCAACAATCACTTCCGAAAGCTGTAAGTTTGTTTTTACAGAAAGTGATAAAATTTTCTAAACTGGATTTTGAATTCTCATGTACCTGGAAAAAAATCGTATTATTCATAATTAATGAGTCTCTATATTTTTTTTCATTTCATTACACGCTTGAACAACATATTCAACAGCCAATATAATACGATCCTTAGAAGATGCATAATCTATACTTTTAGTTCTTCTTAACCGTTCTTCTTTCTCTTTATACAGTTTATTTAATATTTGTTGATGTGGACCATCAACCAAAGGTCTAAATTTAGGACATAAATAACAAGTCTCATAACCAGTTATACAAAAATCATTCGTCCCACATGCGCCTATGGTATCTACTCCGTTATTAGTTATTAAAGATGTTGGATCAAATCCTCTCTCACTTTCATTCAAATTAGAAATAATTCTGCCAACAAATGCTTGGGCTAGTTTTCCCATTTCAGCACCCATAACGCGATTAATATATTGCACTGTATCCGCTGTATTTTCAGTATAGACTTTCAATTTTGTGTATCTGAGTGATCTAGTAGTTCTGCTATAATCTCTGCACCAACTCCTTTTCTCCCTAGGTTAGTCCCCCTTGTATGGCGGAAACGTCTTGCATTAACATGAATGATTTCACCTGTCCGCTCTGAAACAGCTTTTTGATGAATACAGAACTTTCGTAATGTGTTTTTCTCTAATAAAGATGTTGAGTAATGAAAAATATCTTTATCTAATAATGAAAGATCAAAACACCTATTTTGTATATTCCTTTTCAAAGTATTCCAATCGATAAACATTGGTAATCTCATTTTATAATCTGATATAAATGCTTCATCAACCAAACTAAGTAATTTTTTGTATTGATATTCTATGAAGTTTAAGAGAATTAAATACAAATCCTCTGTGATGACAAGCTTTTTAAATGTTCCTCTAAATAACCCACCTCTCTTTTTAGCCCTAGGGATATTTAGGAAATAATTCCATGTTCCTTGAGAAATTTCCTTTTTCAAGTCTTCAAATTTTAAATGGCGGATTTGAATAGGTCTTCTCGCGGTAGCTTGAAGTAAGTGAATATATGTATATGTTTCAAATGGAATAAGATCTTCTTTCCAAAGTCTAGCCAGCTCCGTCATTAAAGCCAAAATTTCATTTTCAGTAAATGCACCTGTATAAGGGCATCTCATTAATACCGCTTTACCTTTGTTGTTTCCACTCAAGGTAAAGCTTTCTAGCAGCAATGCAACTGATTCATCAACTCCATAATAACCATACTCATGCCATGAGAGCAAAAAACCTTTTAGTGCACCTAAATACCATTCATGATCTTTTCCTAATTTATTTTTCCAATCCAAGATTATTGGCACGTTAATATTTTCTAATCTAGTTGAAATTACTAATCGTTGGAACTGTTGGTACATGTGAGATACGTGATAACTTGAATATTTTTCGGCATATATTGCTAATGTCTTTCTAAACCCTTCTAATGTTTTTTATTAATTCCTAATATGTGTTTAGAAAAATTAATCTTTATTTCTTTGCTTATATGCCAAGAATTTTCGTTTTCATCAAATACATATCCATCTCTAGATTGTCTAATAATTTTATTATGATTCATAATCATCAACCTTTTTTGAAACTCAATTTGAAGTTCTAATAATATCTTGTTAGCTTTTTCTCTAATATAACGTTGATTATAGAAATTACCTGATTTTTCTGACGTATGCCCCATGAGATGCTGTCTTATTTTTGCCTCTTTTTCAGGGGAGATAAAATCTTTATGGGAAGAATCATGATTTAAATTTTTATTATTCTTATCTACTTTTCGTGAAAAATATAAGTTCCATTCATGACGAAAAATATGCGGATGAATAATAGAGAATCTTGGATCTACCTTTTTCATCGTTGGTACAATAACGTTGTCAAAAGAACTTGTACTAATTGGACTCCCTTGAGTTTTTCCTTTTCGATGAGTTACAAACAAATATGGATGTGTATTCGCATTGGGAACTTTAGAACGATAATTCATAATATAATCATTAAGTAGTTGAGCTATCTTTTGTGATATTGGCAAGCGCCTTTCTTTAGTTTTACTAACTGCCTGAATTTTTCTTGTGTCAAATTTATCATCATGCGTTCGCTTTATTGTAACCGATGGTTTAGCAGTCCCTATATCGATAAATGGTATTTGAAGTGATAATAGTTCTCCTCTTCTAATTCCTAATTCTTTCAGTAAAATAAACATTAAATGGTTTCTTTTTCTTATTCCGATATCTTGAAACGGATTATTAGGGTTTGAAAAGTTCGCAATAGACATAAACTCATCTAACAATCCATCGGGTAACTCACTTTCTGGTTTGATAGATAATGCTTTATGATTCTTAGGTCTTACTCCTTTAATTAGCGTAAGTAATTTTGTTAATTTTTTGATATATTCGTTAGATACACTTATTACTTTAGATAGAAATAATATGTATTCTGAAAGTGTTGTTAGCCTATTATATTGGTGACTAAGAGATACAGACGAGTAAATATCAATAAATTGAGTTCGACCTTTCATTGACACACTTTTTTTGTACTAATTACATTTTTTTGCTTTTTTACATTTAGTCTCATATGTTGAATAAGAGATTCTAATTGATTTTCTGTTAAGAGTATCTCTTTATGAATTAGATCACTAATAACAAGATTATTCTCTTTTTCCCAGTTCATTAGCCATTGTATGGTTCCTAGTTTATTTCTAATGGTATTTACTGCGGATTGATTACGTAGTTCTACTGTTACCCATAGGGTTGAATAAAAATCAGGTATGCCAGTTTTCTCATTAACTAACAGGGAAAAGCGTTCTCCATTTGAAAACAGGATTGTTTCTAGTCTATACATATCTACTAAATTTACAGAGTTAATATATATAAATACTAACAAAGAAGATAACAAAAGTCAAAATATGTGTAAAAAAAGAGAAACCTTGCTATATAAGGTTTCTCTGGGTTTTAATGATTTATTTTTTACAAAATTCAAGTATACAGAATTCAGAACGGAATATCGTCGTCGATGTCTTCAACTGGAGCAGCCGGTGCGGCGGGTGCTTGGCGGCGGGGGGCTGCGGGAGGCTCTTGGTTTTGCGGGGCGGCTTGGTATTGCTGCTGCGGTGCTTGTTGTGGGTAGCCGCCTTGGCTGTAACCGCCGTCGTCGTAAGGCGCGCCGCCGCTGTTGTCGTTGCGGCCGCCGAGCATTTTCATTTCGTTGGCGATGATGTCGTATGCGGTACGTTCGATGCCGTCTTTGCCTTGGTATTTACGGCTTTGGATGCGGCCTTCCAGATATACTTGGCTGCCTTTTTTCAGGTATTGTCCGGCGATTTCGGCGAGGCGGCGGTACATGGTGATGTTGTGCCACTCGGTGCGTTCTACGCGCTGGCCGTTGCGGTCGTTCCAAGTTTCACTGGTGGCAACGCTGAAATTGCAGACGGCTTCGCCGTTGGGCATGTAGCGGACTTCGGGGTCGCGACCGAGACGGCCGATAAGGATGACTTTGTTCAATGACATTTTTTAAACTCCTGTGATGATGTTTTCGGCGGCCTCTTGGTCAAATCCTTTTTGCAACGCCTTGATGTAAATGGTTTGTTTGTCTGCGCTGAAGGTAATGCTTTCGACGCCTTCGACTTGGGACAATGCTTGGTAGAGCGAATCGTGTTTTTCCTGCCATGCGGGGCTGACGGGATAACTGAGATTTTTGACGGGTTTGGGCGCGGGTGCGAGTACGGCGATGACCAGCCATAGCAGCATCAACACGCTGCAAAAGGTGAAAACGCCTGCAAAGCCGTATTGTTGAAACAGCCATCCGCCGCTTGCGCCGCCCACAAATAGCCCGACGGACTGCATGGTATTGTAAACGCCCATCGCCGTGCCTTTCAAATCGGATGGCGCAATCTTAGACACCATGGATGGCAGGCTGGCTTCCAATACGTTGAAGCCGATAAAGTAAATAACCAGATAGGCGGTAATCAACCAAATCGAGTGCATGCCGAACAATAAGCCGATTTGCGCCGCTGCAATGCAGGCGATGCCGAGAATGAAGACTTGTTTGAGCTTGTTGCGGGTTTCGCCGATGATGATGAGGGGAATCATGATCACCAGCCCTGTAATGGTCGAGGGCAGATAGACTTTCCAATGCTGGATTTTTTCCAAACCGAGCTGCGTCATGGCAAACGGCAGGGCGGTAAACAACGCCATTTGTGCGGCGTGCAGCGCGAAAATGCCGAAATCCAAGTTGAGAAGCTGGCGGTCGCGGAGCACTTCGCCCATGCGCGAGGGCTGCGCCTGTGTGTCTTCGTGCAGCTTGGATACTTCGGGATCGGGGGTCATCCAAGCGACAACGCCTATACTGATGACGGTCAGGATACCGGTCAGCATAAACAATCCGGGAACGCCGATAATGTCGGCAATCATCGGCGCAACCACAAGGCTGACGGAAAAGGTCAAGCCTATGCTCAAGCCTATCATCGCCATTGCGCGGGTACGCACGCCGTCTCGGGTCAAGTCGGCAAGCAGCGCGGTAACTGCGGCGCTGACTGCGCCAGCCCCTTGTATGGCGCGCGCGGCAACCAGCATGGGCAATGAGTTGGCGGCGGCGGCTAAAAAACTACCGGCAGCAAAGACAATCAGTCCGACATAAATGGTTTTTTTACGTCCGAACTTATCGGAGGCGATGCCCAAAGGCAGTTGCAGCAAAGCCTGCGTCAATCCGTAGATGCCCATCGCCAAGCCGACTAAGGTTTTGTTGTTTTCCGCGCCGGGCAATGAGGCGGCATATAAGGACAAAACGGGAAGAACCAAGAACATCCCCAACATACGCAGTGCGTAAACGCCGGAGAGGGTGGTACTGGCACGCCATTCGTGCGGGAACATTTGGATGCGGTTGTCTTTTGCCATAAACGGTTTTTCAGACGATCCCGTAGGATTCAGAGGTCGTCTGAAATTTTGAAATTGATAGATGTGCGGATTATACAGGATTCAAAAGGGTTTGCATTTGCACAGACCGCAGCCGTCTATAAACCGCGGTTCAACCCCACTGCCAGCGGTTGCGCCACGCACCTAAGACGGCGTTGGGATATTTGTTGCTGCCCAAGCTGCCGTTGAAGTGCGCCAAAGCGCGGACGATGTTGCCTTTTTCAATATTGTTGTAATGGCGCAGGATGGTGCAGCCGTAACGCAGGTTGGTGCGGATGTCGAACAGGTTGTGCGAAGGTTTGCCGATATAGTTTTTCCAAAACGGCATGACCTGCATCAGCCCGCGCGCGCCGACGCCGCTGATGGCGTATTGGCGGAACGCGCTCTCGACTTCGATCAAACCCAAAATCACTTGGGTATTCAACCCCGCGCGGCTGCTTTCGTATTGGATGTTGACCAGCAGGCGGCGGCGTTCGGCAGCGTCGGGAACGTAGCGGGCAAGGCGTGAAGACATTGCCGCCAGCCAGCGTTCACCTTCGTTTGGATCGGCGAACACGAGGCGCGGCGGATTGACATTGTTGATGGAGCTGCGCATGACCGAAGCGACATCGTCGGCAAGCGTTTCTTCGCGTTGCGCGCCGGCGAGTGCGGCGGCAGGGCTGAGCAGCAATGCGCCGCCTGCCAGTAAGAAGCGGCGGCGGGACGGGGATTCGGGTGTGAGGATAAGGTTTTCCGTTTTCATGTGTAGTGTCATTCGTTTAGTCGGTTTAAAGGTCGTCTGAAAACCCTATTTTTGTTTTCAGACGACCTTTTGACGTTTGCAAAACGGATATTATAAGAATATCTCCGTGCGGAATCAAAGGCAACGTGCATCGTTTATAAATGGATTGACTTGAAGCAGAATTGCGGCGGTTTAAAGTTGATTTGCGATATTGTCAATCAACGGCGGGACAGAGTAACATTAGACCTTCGTTTATCCACCGGTATTTTTTCATGACCACTACGCCCACCAACGTCCTGGCATCCGTCGATTTAGGTTCCAACAGCTTCCGCCTCCAAGTTTGCGAAAACAACAACGGACAACTAAAAGTCATTGATTCCTTCAAACAAATGGTGCGCTTTGCCGCCGGTTTGGACGAACATAAAAACCTCAGCGAAGAATCTCAAGAACGCGCCTTGGACTGTTTGGCAAAATTCGGCGAACGGCTGCGCGGGTTTAAACCCGAACAAGTGCGTGTCGTGGCGACCAACACCTTCCGCGTAGCAAAAAATATCGCCCAATTCCTACCCAAAGCCGAAGCCGCACTGGGCTTCCCCATCGAAATCATTGCCGGCCGTGAAGAAGCCCGCCTTATTTACACCGGCGTCGTCCACACCCTGCCGCCCAACGGCGACAAAATGCTCGTCATCGACATCGGCGGCGGTTCGACCGAATTTGTCATCGGTTCCGACCTTCAGCCGCTCGCTACCGAGAGCTTATCTTTAGGCTGCGTCACTTACAGCCTGCGTTTTTTCCAAAACAAAATCACCGCCAAAGATTTCCAAGCCGCCATCTCCGCCGCACGCAACGAAATCCAACGCATCAGCAAAATGATGAAGCGCACAGGCTGGGATTTCGCCATCGGCACATCCGGCTCCGCCAAATCCATACGCGACCTTATCGCTGTCGAGCTGCCCCAAGAAGCCGACATTACTTACAAAGGTATGCGCTACCTCGCCGAGCGTATCATTGAAGCCGGTTCCGTCAAAAAAGCCAAATTCGAAACCCTAAAGCCCGAACGCCTGGAAGTGTTTGCAGGCGGACTGGCCGTCATGATGGCAGCGTTTGAAGAACTCGAACTCACTAAAATGACCGTTACCGAAGCTGCCCTGCGTGACGGCGTGTTCTACGACCTGATCGGACGCGGCTTGAACGAAGACATGCGCGATCAGACGACCGCCGAGTTCCAAAACCGCTACCACGTCAGCCTCAACCAAGCCAAACGCGTCGCAGCAACCGCGCAAGCCTTTATGGACAGCCTGTGCCATGCCAAAAACGTAACCGTCCAAGACCTTGCCCAATGGAAACAATATCTCGGCTGGGCAGGCAGGCTGCACGAAATCGGACTCGACATTGCCCACACCGGCTACCACAAACACTCCGCCTACATCCTCGAAAACGCCGATATGCCCGGCTTCTCCCGCAAAGAGCAAACCATACTCGCGCAACTGGTTATCGGACACCGCGGCGACATGAAAAAAATGGCGGACATCGTCGGCAGCAGCGAAATGCTATGGTATGCCATTCTTTCCCTGCGCCTTGCCGCACTCTTCTGCCGCGCCCGCCTGCCTTTGGATCTGCCGCCGCAAACCCAACTGCGCACCGACGCAACCGGCAAAGGCTTCATCCTGCGCATCAGCCAACACTGGCTCGAACAACACCCCCTAATCGCCGCCGCGCTCGACTACGAAAGCGCGCAATGGCAAAAAATCGATATGCCTTTCAACGTGCAGCCCCAATAAGGTTGAAAATGGTAAAAAGGTCGTCTGAAAATCCGTTTCAGCATTCGTAATGAACGTTGAAACAGGTTTTCAGACGACCTTTTGTGTATTGAGTCATCGACAAGGCTCGCTGCTAGGCAAACCTTGAATCAGTTGCCGACCGTTATGAACTTTCACCCAAAATCATTGAGCCTATGCCCGCATCGGTGAAGATTTCCAGCAAAAGCGCGTTGGGCAGGCGGCCGTCGATGATGTGGGTGGCTTTGACGCCGTTGCTTGCCGCTTCGACGGCGGAACTGATTTTGGGCAACATGCCGCCGTAGAGCGTGCCGTCTGCGATTAATTCGTTGATACGGCTTGGCGTGAGGTTGGTCAAGAGGTTGCCTTCTTTGTCCATCACGCCGGCAATGTTGGTCATCAACAGCAGTTTTTCCGCGTTCAATTCTTCCGCCAGTTTGCCTGCGACCAAATCGGCGTTGATGTTGAAGGCCTCGCCTTTCTCGCCGACACCGATGGGTGCGACGACGGGGATGCAGCCGCGATCAATCAGACCTTCAATCAGGCGTACGTCTATGCTTTCGACCGTGCCGACCTGTCCGATGTCCACACCAGCCTGTTCGGGCGTATCGACCAGCAGTTTTTTGGCTTTGATGAAATGGTTGTCGCGTCCGGTGACACCGACCGCGCGTCCGCCCTGCAAATTAATCAGCGAGACGATTTCCTTGTTGACATGACCGCCCAACACCATTTCTACGATGTCCATCGTTTCGCCGTCGGTCACGCGCATGCCTTGCACGAATTCGCCTTTTTTACCGATTTTTTCCAACATTTCGTTGATTTGCGGTCCGCCTCCGTGAACGATGACGGGGTGGATGCCTACCAATTTGAGCAAAACGACATCGCGGGCGAAGCCTTCTTTCAAAGCAGGCTCGGTCATGGCGTTGCCGCCGTATTTGATGACGATGACGGAGCCGGAAAAACGGCGGATATACGGTAAGGCTTCGGCTAAAATGCGCGCTTTGTCGGCTGCGGAAATGGGATGGAATTCGCTCATAATCGTGTCTCATTGTTAACAATTTAATCATTATAGATAGCGGATTCGCTTTGAATCAGTAAAAATCAGCTTCGCAACAGTTTGCTGCTTCGCCGTCTTGCCATGATTTAAAGCCAAACTGCCCTATCTTAACGTCAAAGGTCGTCTGAAACAACATTCCGCAACCCTTATCGGTTGAGGATGCGCCCGTCGGAATGGTAGAATCAACGGATTCGGGTATATCCGTTTGCCGTCGCCGACGGATACGGTACCGCCCACACATTTTCTCAAACAACGGTTATCCGGTTTACCCGATATACCGAGGACTTTCCCATGATTAAAATCAGCACTCAATTTGACGCCGGCTCCGTCGTCGTCAAAGACCTGACCGACCCCGCCAATATCCGCCTCGAGCTGCGTCCGGACAACGCTTCCGATTTCGCCCAATGGTTTTATTTCCGCCTGCAAGGTGCGGCGTATCAGAATTGCGTGATGCACTTTGAAAACGCGGCGGATTCGGCTTATCCCGAAGGCTGGGAAGATTATCAGGCGTGCGCCTCTTACGACCGCCAAAATTGGTTCCGCGTCCCGACAGAATACGAAAACGGCGTGTTGTCCATCAACCATACGCCCTTGTCCAACAGCGTTTACTACGCCTATTTCGAACCCTATTCCCACGAGCAGCATTTAAACCTCTTGGGCGACGCGCAAGGCAGCGGGCTTTGCCGCATTGACGACTTGGGCAGCACCGTGCAAGGCCGCGACATCAACCTGCTGACTGTCGGTAACCAAGTCGAAAGCGACATGAAAATCTGGATTATCGCGCGCCAGCATCCGGGCGAAACGATGGCGGAATGGTTTATCGAAGGCTTGCTCGGCCGCCTGCTCGATCCACAAGACCCGACCGCGCGCATCCTGCTCGACCGCGCCACTTTCTATATCGTACCGAACATGAATCCCGACGGCTCGGTATTGGGCAACCTGCGCACCAATGCCGCAGGCGCAAACCTCAACCGCGAATGGGAAACCCCGACTTTGGAAAAAAGCCCCGAAGTATTCCTTGTTCGCGAAAAAATGTTGGAAACAGGCGTGGATTTGTTCCTAGACATTCACGGCGACGAAGCATTGCCGTTTGTCTTTGTCGCCGGTACGGAAGGCGTGCCGAACTACAATCCGCGCATCGCCGCGCTGGAAACGCAGTTCAAAACCGCCCTGCTCTCCGCCAGCCCCGATTTTCAAGACGAATACGGCTATGAAAAAGACGCGCCCGGTCAGGCAAACATGACACTCGCAACCAACTGGGTGGGCAATCATTTCGACTGCCTCGCCTATACGCTGGAAATACCGTTTAAAGACAACGCCAACCTGCCCGACGACGATTTCGGTTGGAACGGTCAACGTTCCCTGCGTTTAGGTGAAGCCATGTTGTCGGCTGTCTTGAACGTTGTCGATGATTTGCGATAATTCTTTTCCCCCATCACACAAAAGGTCGTCTGAAAATTCAAATCGGGATTTTCAGACGACCTTTGTCGGGCTAAAAACACATAAACCGCCCTTCCCATAAGGAACACACATCATGATGATACATCCGCAGTTTGACCCCATTGCAATCAGTATCGGACCAGTCGCCATCCGCTGGTATGCCCTCAGCTATATCGTCGGCTTTATGCTTTTCCTATGGCTGGGACGCCGCCGCATCAAACAAGGCAACACCGCCTTTACCCAAGAAATGCTCGACGAATTCCTGACTTGGGGTGTTGTAGGCGTCATACTCGGCGGACGTCTCGGTTACGTCCTTTTCTACAAACTCTCCGATTACCTCGCCCATCCGCTGGATATTTTCAAAGTTTGGGAAGGCGGCATGTCTTTTCACGGCGGCTTCTTGGGCGTCGTCATCGCCATGTGGCTATTCAGCCGCAAACACAAAATCAGCACCTTGAAAACCATGGATTTTGTCGCACCGCTTGTTCCGCTGGGTCTGGCTTCCGGCCGTATCGGCAACTTCATCAACGGCGAACTCTGGGGCCGCGTTACCGACATCAACGCCTTTTGGGCAATGGGCTTTCCGCAAGCACGCGCGGAAGACCTCAACGCCGCCGTGCGCAACCCGCTTTGGGCAGAATGGATGCAGCAATACCACGTACTGCCGCGCCACCCTTCGCAACTCTACCAATTCGCCCTTGAAGGCATCTGCCTTTTCATCGTCGTATGGATTTTCTCCAAAAAACCGCGCCCGACCGGACAAGTCGCCTCCCTCTTCCTCGGCGGCTACGGCTTCTTCCGCTTTATCGCCGAATACGCCCGCCAGCCCGACGACTATCTCGGCCTGCTCACCTTGGGCTTGTCGATGGGACAATGGTTGAGCGTTCCGATGATTGTATTGGGCGCGATCGGTTTCGTTTGGTTCGGTAAGAAAAACCGCATGAACTGATACTCAAAGTTCGTCTGAAAATCCAAGCGGGACGCTGTAATAAGCGTCCCGTCATCACATCAGCCATTCCAAACACGCGCAATTTGCGATTCATCAAACCGAATCGCAAAAAATCTTAAATCCGACTTGGTTTATCCGCCGCCCGATGGTATCTTGGCACACCTTTCCACCCTTTTTTAAAGAGAGCCTAAAATGTCAGAAGAAAACAAAATCAAAGTCAACGACCTGCCCGAAGACAAAAAAGAACAGTCTGAAGAAGTCGAGCTGCCCGTAGTCAACAACGAAGAAAAACGCGGCGGCCACAGCGAAGGCGGCTGCTGCGGCGCATGCGGCGGTTGATTCAGTTTTGAAAAACAAAGGTCGTCTGAAAACCATGTTCCATGGTTTTCAGACGACCTTTTTATCGAACGAGGGATGATGACAATAAAGGGATCCCCATCCAAACTCGTCATACTTTCAAACAAGGATTACGAGCGTGCGAGTAAATGTTTGCTCATTTGAGGGCTATTGTTGTCTTCAAATTTAATCAGGCTTGCTTTGACATGATAACCCAATACTTTCGCAATAATTCCGCTCATGGACTTTCTCAGTATGCGGTTGTAGCGTTCTGCGGAGCGGTTGTAAGCACGGCGCGCGGAAACAACGTCGTTTTCAGCTGCATCCAGCATTTCAAGCTGGCTTTTCAATCCTTCGTCGGGTCGTTGTTTTAAGTTTTTTTCCAAAGCTTCCTGCAAGCTTCGGAGCAATTTGTTTAATTCTGCTTCCGCATTGCACAGGCGGGAAAGCGATTCCGGCGAAAAAGATTTGGATGCCTGGCTCAATACCGCTTCTGCATCGCCACAGGCGGACAACAAACCTTTATCCATATCGGCACCTTCGCGCCCCAGGTAGATTTTTGACGCATCTAAAACATGTCTGACTGCCTGGTGCCTACACGCCAAAGCGATACGCAATGCAACGAAAGATTCTTGGTAATCTTTTTTACAACGGCTGAGCTTTTGTTTGAAATTAATCAGCAGAAAGCCCAATATCACGGCGATGAAAATAAGACTAATGATTCCCATAATGCTCATCCTTGATTATTTATTGAAGTAATGTGTTGAGTATTTTGCAGATTTCTCGCGAACGAAAGCTAATCCGCAGATTTGATTTAGTTTGATAGCATTATAACCCAAATAGATTTTTTTGCCCATAAGTCATAAAAAAGGCCGTCCGAATTTTCTTTCAGACGACCTTTTTCATACACCTTATATCTTAATTTCAATAAATTATATCTTAATTTCAATAAATTATATCTTAATTTCAATAAATTATATCTTAATTTCAATAAATTATATCTTAATTTCAATAAATTACTTCCCCTTCACATCAATCACCCACACTTCCGACTGCGAACCCAAGCGCAGCGGAATCCCCCAGAAACCGTAGCCGGACGTAACAAAAAAGTGTCTTCCGCCGATTTCCTCGTAGCCGTAGGCAAGGCGGTAGAGCGTCCGCACAATCAAGTTTGCCGGCGCGATTTGACCGTTGTGTACATGACCGGAAACTTGAATGTCGATAGGCAGCGTGGCGTGCGCCTCGACTTCGGTCGGGCGGTGATCCATCAGCAAAACGGGCTGGTCGGTATTGTGGTTTTCCAGCAACTGCGCGACAGACGGACGGTCGTGATCCAAGTCATCGTTGCGGCCGACGAGCAGGAACGCATCGTGTTGCAACACTTGGTTGCCGAGTACAGTAATGCCCGCCGCTTCAAGATCATGGCGGATGCGCGCGCTGTCGCCGAACATATCGTGATTGCCCAAAGTCGCGTAAACGCCCAGCGGCGCTTTCAGACGACCCAGATGCGGCTGCATATTCTCTTTGCGGTAGGCATCGACATTATCGTCCATCAAATCGCCCGGCAACAGGATTAAATCGACTTTTTCGCGGTTCATGATGTCCACTAGCTTATCCAGTTGCCGCGCGCCGAACAAAATCCCCAAGTGCAAATCGCTTGCCACGCCGATACGCAGCGGTTTGTCCATTTTCTTATCGATCAAGACGGTCTGATGACGGACGACGGGCGTATAGGCGTTGTACATCCCCAAGCCGACCAAGCCTAACACAAACAGCGGCGCAAACAGCCGCAGGCTGCGCGACAACGGCCGGCTTTCCACGAATTTGCGCAGCAGCAGAAACAGGACAAACGTCGCCAGTGCCGCATACATCACAAACAGCAGCAACACCATCCAAAACGCCATGATGCGGAACATAAAATGTCCCAATTCCAACAAAAGCCCCGCCAACAGGCCGTTGGTCACGAAATACGACACACCCATCAGCCAACGCCTGCCCGCCTTCCCGACCACCGGCGCGAACAGCCATTGCAACGAACGCCCCAGCCCAAAGGTAAAAAGCTGGAGCAATACAATCATAATCAGAAACATCGTGCCAAACATAAAGCGAGCCTGTTGAAAATCAAAACACAAACGGCGGATTCTATCATAATTCCCCTTTCAGACGAGGTCGTCTGAAAACCTTAAGTGCTATAATATTGCCTGAAAATCTCCATAAAATCCGAAAGGAAACACAATGAACCACCCCCAAACCGCCATCATCCCCGACCACGCCCAAGCCGGCATATTTATCGAAGCCGACATCCGCGACGGACGCTACGACAACATCAAAACTGCCTGCAAAACGTCGCTTGAAGCCTTGGAGAAGCTTAAAACCCGCTTTCCCGAAGATATTTTAGGCATGACCATCGCCTTCGGCAGCGAGGCATGGAAAGCGTTCGGACATACAGAAGAAGGCAGCGAAATCAAGCCCTTCCCCGTGATGGGCAACGGGCTTGCCCCTTCGACCCAACACGATATTTACATCCACATCCAAGCCTACCGCCAAAACGCCGCCTACGCACTCGCACAATCGGTCTTTTCGGCGTTTGGCGACAGCATCAATATCGCCACCGAGGAACACGGCTTGCGCCTTTACGAAGAACGCGGACTGGACGGCTTTGTCGATGGTACCGAAAACCCGCAAGGCGATGATGAAGTCCGCGAAGTCGCCATTATCCCCGAAGGCCGACCCGATGCCGGCGGCAGCTACGTCCTGCTGCAAAAATACCTGCACGACCTGAAAAAGTGGGATGCCGTCCCCGTTGCCGAACAAGAAGCCAGCGTCGGACGTACTAAAAAAACTGACGAAGAATTAAGCGAAGACGTGCGCCTGCCCGAATCGCATTTGGGCCGCGTCGACTTGGAAGAAAACGGTGTGGATTTAGAAATCGTCCGCCGCAGCCTGCCCTTCGGCAAAATCAGCGGCGAACACGGCCTGATGTTCACTTCCTACTGCCATACCCTGCACAATATAGAAGCGCAGCTCTTGAGCATGTTCGGCGAGACCGACGGCAAAACCGACCTGCTGCTCAAGCATCTTTCCACCGCCGTTTCCGGCGCTTATTACTACGCCCCTTCGGTCAAGCGTTTGCAGGATTTGTAAAACGGCGTTGCCGATGTGAAATATTGAAATCCTAAAATAAAAGGTCGTCTGAAAACCCGTAATCAAGTTTTCAGACGACCTTTCTTCAAGCCATTAAATCAGGCAAACACCAGCTTGCCGCCCTCTTCTTTCACATGAATCGTGCTGTCGGGCGCGTATTTGCCTTCGAGCAGGGCTTTGGAAAGCGGGTTTTCGATTTCCGACTGAATGGCGCGTTTAAGCGGGCGTGCGCCGTACACGGGGTCGAAACCGGCTTCGGCAATCAAATCCAATGCGGCATCGTCCACTTTCAGGTGCAGGTGCTGCGCTTCCAAGCGTTTTTCCAAGCCTTTGAGCTGGATTTTCGCGATGTTGCGGATATTCTCCTGATTCAGTCCGTGGAACACGACCACTTCGTCGATACGGTTGATCATTTCGGGGCGGAAGTAGGCTTTCACTTCTTCCATCACCGCTTCTTTCACGGCTTCGTAATCCTGCGTACCCATTTGTTGGATGTGCTGGCTGCCGATGTTGGAAGTCATGACGATAACAGTGTTTTTGAAGTCCACGGTGCGGCCTTGTCCGTCGGTCAGGCGGCCGTCATCCAATACTTGCAGCAGGATGTTGAACACGTCGGGATGGGCTTTTTCCACTTCGTCCAGCAGAATCACGCTGTACGGTTTGCGGCGGACTTGTTCGGTCAGGTAGCCGCCCTCTTCGTAGCCGACATAGCCCGGAGGCGCACCGATGAGGCGGGCGACGGCGTGTTTTTCCATGTATTCTGACATGTCGATGCGGATGAGATGGTCTTCGCTGTCGAACAGGAAGCCTGCCAAGGCTTTGCACAACTCGGTTTTACCCACGCCGGTCGGGCCTAGGAACAGGAAGCTGCCGTAAGGTTTGTTCGGATCGGCAAGACCGGAACGGCTGCGGCGGATGGCGTCGGACACGGCGCGCACGGCTTCGTCTTGACCGACCACGCGGCGGTGCAATACTTCTTCCATTTTCAGCAGCTTGTCGCGTTCGCCTTCCATCATTTTGGACACAGGGATGCCGGTCATACGCGATACGATTTCGGCCACTTCGTCTGCGCCGACTTCGGTGCGGAAAAGTTTGTTTTGTTTTTTGCCGTCGGGGTTACTTTCCGCCGCTTGCAACTGTGCACCCAATTTCGGCAGTTCGCCGTATTCGAGTTCGGACGCACGGGCGAAATCGCCTTGGCGTTTGGCCTGCTCGATTTTGACTTTGATGTCGTCCATCTGTTTCTTGATGTCGGCGGTGCTGGAAGACGCGGCTTTTTCGGCTTTCCAGATTTCGTCCAAATCAGCGTATTCTTTTTGCAGGCCGTCGATTTCTTCGTCTATCAGCTCCAAACGTTTTTTGCTGGCGTCGTCGCTTTCTTTGGCAACGTGCATTTTTTCCATTTTGAGCTGGATGATTCGGCGGTCGAGTTTGTCCATCTGCTCGGGTTTGCTGTCCAGCTCCATTTTGATGCGGCTGGCGGCTTCGTCAATCAAATCAATTGCTTTGTCGGGCAGGAAGCGGTCAGTGATGTAGCGGTCGCTCAACTCTGCGGCGGCAACGATGGCTGGGTCGGTGATGTCGATGCCGTGGTGGATTTCATAACGCTCCTGCAAACCGCGCAGGATGGCGATGGTATCTTCCACGCTGGGTTCGCCGACCAATACTTTTTGGAAGCGGCGTTCGAGTGCCGCGTCTTTTTCGATGTATTGGCGGTATTCGTCCAAGGTGGTCGCGCCGATACAGTGCAATTCGCCGCGTGCCAAAGCGGGTTTCAGCATATTGCCTGCGTCCATCGCGCCGTCGGTTTTACCCGCGCCGACCAAAGTATGAATTTCGTCAATGAAAATCAGGGTGTTGCCGTCGTCTTTCGCCAAGTCGTTCAACACGCCTTTCAAGCGTTCTTCAAATTCGCCGCGGTATTTCGCACCGGCAATCAATGCCGCCAAATCCAAAACCAGCAAGCGTTTGTTGCGCAGGGATTCGGGTACTTCGCCGTTGACGATGCGTTGCGCCAGACCTTCGACAATGGCGGTTTTACCCACACCCGGTTCGCCGATCAGCACGGGGTTGTTTTTGGTGCGGCGTTGCAGCACCTGAATGGCGCGGCGGATTTCGTCGTCGCGGCCGATAACGGGGTCAAGTTTGCCGTCGCGGGCGCGCTGGGTCAGGTCGAGCGTGTATTTTTTCAACGCATCGCGTTGGTCTTCGGCATTGGCATCGTTCACGTTTTGTCCTCCTCGTACCGCGTCAATCGCGGCGTTGATGTTTTGTTCGGTCGCGCCGGCTTCTTTCAAGATTTTGCCGGTCGCATCGTTCTGCTGCACCAAGGCAAGTAGGAAAAGTTCGCTGGCGATATAGGCATCGCCGCGTTTGGTTGCGGCTTTATCCATCAGGTTCAACACCGCCTGCAATTCGCGGCTGGGCAGAATATCGCCGCCCTGACCAGACACTTTCGGCAAGCTGTTCAAATGCTGCTGCAAACGCTGTTTCACCTGCGGCACGTTCACGCCCGCATGAGCCAAGAGCGCGGCGGCTCCGCTGTTTTGGTCGTCAAGCAGGGCTTTCAGCACAAAGCCCGCTTCCAGATAGCTGCTGTCCGCAGCCAATGCCAAACTCTGAGCTTCTGCAAGGGCTTGTTGGAATTTGGCGGTTAATTTGTCGAATCTCATCTTTAGGTTTCCTTTCTTCTGAAACGAATATCTTTCTAATAAACGCTATATAGTGTCGCCTGTGGATAACTCAAGAGAAAAATTTACCAAAATATTAAAAAATATAGTATCAATCTGTTTTTAAAATAGATTAAATCAGAAAAGGCTGTGAATAAGTCGATATGCCCACTATAAAAAGGTCGTCTGAAAACTCGTTGGGAATCAGGTATAATCAATCCCTATTTCATTTCAGACGACCTTGAGCCATTAAGGATATCCCCATGAGCAAGAAACGCGTCCTCACCGGCGTAACCACCACCGGCATCCCGCATCTGGGCAACTACGTCGGCGCCATCCGCCCTGCCGTCCGCGCGGCGCAAAACCCCGATACCGAATCCTTCCTCTTCCTCGCCGACTACCACGGTATCATCAAATGCCACGAGCCGGAGATGATTCACCAATCCACCCAAGCCGTTGCCGCCACTTGGCTTGCCTGCGGACTCGACCCCGAGCGCACCACCTTCTACCGTCAAAGCGACATTCCCGAAGTGATGGAATTGAACTGGATTCTGACCTGCATTACCGCCAAAGGTCTGATGAACCGCGCCCACGCCTATAAAGCCGCCGTGCAAGCAAATGTTGAAAACAATCAGGAAGACCCCGACCACGGCGTAGAAATGGGGCTGTACAGCTACCCCATCCTGATGACCGCCGATATTCTCATGTTCAACGCCAACGAAGTGCCCGTCGGCCGCGACCAAATCCAACACGTCGAAATGGCGCGCGACATCGCCGGACGCTTCAACCACCGCTTCAAAGAAGTCTTCACCCTGCCCGAAGTGAAAATCGACGAAAACGTCGAACTCTTGGTCGGCTTGGACGGACGCAAAATGTCCAAATCCTACGGCAACACCATTCCGCTTTGGGAAAACGACAAGAAAACGCAAAAATCGGTCAACAAAATTATCACCAACATGAAAGAGCCGGGCGAGCCAAAACAGCCCGACGAAAGCCCCTTGTTTGAAATCTACAAAGCCTTCTCTACGTCGTCTGAAACCGCAGCGTTCACACAAATGCTTGCCGAAGGCCTAGCATGGGGCGAAGCCAAAAAACTTTTGGCCGCCAAAATCAACGCCGAGCTGGCGGAACCGCGCGAACGCTACAACGAGCTGACCGCCAATCCTTCGCAAATCGAAGACATCCTGCAGGCAGGCGCAGCCAAAGCACGCAAAGAAGCGCGCGAACTGCTGGACAAAGTACGCGACGCCGTCGGCATCCGTCCATTGAAGTAAATCTCAAAAGGTCGTCTGAAAAAGCAGCCCGCGTATAGTGGATTAAATTTAAATCAGGACAAGGCGACGAAGCCGCAGACAGTACAGATAGTACGGCAAGGCGAGGCAACGCCGTACTGGTTTAAAGTTAATCCACTATATATTTCAGACGACCTTTTCCTGTTTAGAACAAGGAATATCCGATGAAAGCCTTTCCGATTCTCTTATCTGCCCTTTTGCTCGCCGCCTGCGGCAAATCTGAAGCCCCTGCCGAGCCCGCACAAAATGCCGCCGAAGCCGCGCCAAAGCCCGCGTTTAAAGTCAAATACATCGACAACAACGCCATCGCAGGCTTGGATTTAGGACAAAGCAGCGAAAGCAAAACCAACGATGACAAAAAACAAATCAGCTATCCGATTAACGGCTTATCCGAACAAAACGTCATCCAACTGATCGGCAACCACCCCAACGATTTGGAAGTCATCAGCGGCAAATGTATGGAAACCGGCGACAAAGGCGAGCCTTTGGGCTGGACTGAAAACGGCAAATGCCATGCCTTGTTTGCCAAACTGGTCGGCAACATCGCCGAAGACGGCGGCAAACTGACGAGCTACCTCCTCTCCCATGCTGCCCTGCAACCCTATCAGGCAGGCAAAAGCGGTTATGCCGCCGTTCAAAACGGCCGCTACATCCTTGAAGTGGACAGCGAAGGAATGTTCTTCTTCCGCCGCCGCCACTATTGACCGAGCGGGTGCCGCCCATGTCCGTCCACACTTTAATCCGCGCCCTGCCTAAAGCCGAATTGCACGTCCATATCGAAGGCACGTTCGAGCCGGAATTGATGTTCGCCATCGCCGGGCGCAACGGCGTTTCCATTCCCTATGCGGATGTAGAAGCCGTGCGTCGCGCTTATGATTTTCACAATCTCCAGTCCTTCCTCGATATTTACTACGCAGCAGCGGCGGTCTTGCTCCACGAACAGGATTTTTACGACCTGACCACCGCCTATTTCGCCCGTTGCCGCAAGGACAACGTGGTCCACACCGAAATCTTCTTCGACCCGCAAACCCATACCGCGCGCGGCGTACCGTTTGAAACCGTCATCAACGGCATTACCCGCGCCCGTCAGGAAGCGCAGGAAAAATGGGGGATTTCCAGCAGGCTGATTATGTGTTTCCTGCGGCATTTGAGCGAAGAATCCGCGTTTGAAACGCTTGCCCAAGCGCAGCCTTTCAGACGACATATCGACGGCATCGGACTGGATTCGAGCGAACTCGGCAACCCGCCCTCGAAATTCGAGCGCGTCTTCGCCCAAGCCCGTGCGCAAGGTTTTCCCGCCGTCGCCCACGCCGGCGAAGAAGGCCCGCCCGAATACGTTTGGGAAGCGTTGGATTTGTTGAAAGTCGTCCGCATCGACCACGGAGTGCGCTCCGAAGAAGACGAAACCCTTATTCAGCGACTGATTGCCGAACAAATGCCCCTGACCGTCTGCCCCTTGAGCAACCTCAAGCTCAAAGTCGTCAGCGGCCTGTCCCGACACAACCTGCACCGTATGCTCGAGCGCGGCGTATTGGTTACCGTCAATTCAGACGACCCCGCCTATTTCGGCGGCTATATCAACCAAAATTTCATCGAACTTGCCGACGCATTGGGTTTGAATGAAGCAGACATCCGCACCTTATGCAAAAACTCGTTCAAAGCCTCGTTTTTAAGTGAGGAAGAAAAAGCAAAACGGTACGCCGAAATCGACAGCATCCATGTTTAAACACGAAGCCGACCTGAAAAAGCAATCCGGCCGGCTTTTTTCTCGGTTAAAATGCGAACCGTATAAACATCGAACTTCTTTTCAGACGACCCTTCTAAATAAAAACACCGTTTCAGCGAGAAGGTCGTCTGAAACACCCTCAAGAATGAAAAAAATCCATCTCATCCTTATGCTTCCGGTTTTTCTGACAGGTTGCGCCGGCCTGCCCTCACTGGACGAGCGCCCTGAAAGCCACTACCTCGACATCCGTTCCGCCCCGCGCATGGATGCCCTGCTCAATACCGCCTCTAGCAAAACCGGCGGCGATATTTCCAATGTCTATCTGCTCAACGACGCACACGAAGCCTTCGTCGCCCGCGCCGCTCTGATTGAAGCCGCCGACCACACCCTGGACCTCCAATACTATATCTGGCACAACGACATCTCCGGCAAGCTCATGTTCAACCTTATCCACCGTGCCGCCGAACGCGGCGTACGCGTGAGACTGCTGCTTGACGACAACAACACCAACGGGTTGGACAACGTCCTGCTCGCCCTCGACAGCCATCCCAATATCGAAATCCGCCTGTTTAACCCCTTCGTCCGCCGCAAATGGCGTGCGCTGGGTTATTTAACAGACTTCCCGCGCCTCAACCGCCGGATGCACAACAAATCCTTCACCGCCGACAACCGCGCCACCATCCTCGGCGGGCGCAATATCGGCGACGAATATTTCAAAGTCGGCGAAGACACCATCTTCGCCGACCTCGACATTCTTGCCACCGGCCGCGTCGTCACCGAAGTTTCGCAAGACTTCGACCGCTACTGGGCAAGCCATTCCTCCTATACCGCCGCCAGCATCATCAAAAAAGGCGATATAGAAAAAGGCTTCCAAGAGCTGGGTTACGACGACAAAGACAAAAGCGATACTGTCAACCGTTACCGCAGAAGCATTGAAGACTCCGAACTCTATCAAAAAATGCAGAGCAACAGTATAGACTGGCAAAGCGTCCACACCCGCCTGATCAGCGACGACCCCGCCAAAGGGCTGGATCGCGACCGCCATAAACCGCCTATCTTCGAACGCATGCAGGACGCCCTGAAAACGCCCGAAAAAAGCGTCTATCTCGTTTCGCCCTATTTTGTTCCCACCAAATCAGGCGTGCGCGCGCTTGACCAACTCGTTAAAGACGGCGTGGACGTCACCATCCTGACCAACTCGCTCCAAGCGACCGATGTCGCCGCCGTCCACTCAGGCTACGTCAAATATCGTAAACCCCTACTCAAATCCGATGTCAAACTCTATGAGCTGCAACCCAATCATGCCGTCCCCACCACCAAAGACCGCGGCTTGACCGGCAGCTCCGCTACCAGCCTGCATGCCAAAACCTTCATCGTAGACGAAAAACGCATCTTTATCGGCTCATTCAATCTCGACCCGCGCTCCGCCAGACTCAACACCGAAATGGGCGTCGTCCTTGAAAGTCCCCAAATCGCAGGCGAAATGCAGCGCACTCTCGTCAATACCACCCCGAAATACGCCTATCAGGTTACCCTCGACAAATACAACAAACTTCACTGGTACGACCCCACCACTCAAAAAACCTACTCCGCCGAGCCGGAAGCCAAATTCTGGAAGCGCGTTACCTCCAAAATCCTCTCCTTCCTGCCTATAGAAGGATTGCTGTAAAACCCGAACAAAAGGTCGTCTGAAACCTGTATTTCAAGTTTTCAGACGACCTTTTGCTTATCCGTATCAAATTATTTGCCGGCTTTCACGCCCTGCCATTGGCGGACCATGAATTTCAAAATAGTGGGCTGGATGGGAACCATAATAAAGCTGTTTTTCAAATCTTCTTCGCTCGGGAAAATGGTGCGGTCGTCTCTGAACTCGGCTTCCATCAGTTCGCGTGCGGGCTTGCTGGAAGGGGCGTAGGTGACGAAATTGCCGTTTCTTGCGGCGACTTCGGGGTCGAGGAAGTCGTTGATGTATTTGTGGGCGTTGGCGACGTTCTTCGCATCTTTCGGTATAACGAAGGAGTCCACCCAAATCCCTACGCCTTCTTTGGGCATCATCACGCGGATTTTTTCTTTGCCGCCCGCTTCTTCGGCGCGCCGTCTGGCGATGTTCAAGTCGCCGCCGAAGCCGATGGTCACGCAGGTGTCGCCACGTGCCAAGTCGTCGATGAAGCCGGACGAGGTAAAGCGTTTGATGTTGGGGCGGTTTTTCTTGAGCAGCTCGGTTGCTGCTTTGATGTCTTCGGTATCGTTGCTGTTGGGGTTTTTTCCCATATAGTTCAACACCATAGGATAGATTTCCGCTGCGCTGTCCAAGTAGCTGATGCCGCATTGTTTGAGTTTGGATGTGTATTCGGGGTTGAACACCAAATCCCATTGGTTGTCCGGCAGTTTGTCCGTGCCTAAGGCCTTTTTCACGCGCTCGGTATTGATGGCGAAGGTGTTGGTTCCCCAATAAAACGGAACGGCGTATTCGTGGCTCGGGTCAACGCCTTCCATCAGCTTCATCAATTCGGGATTGAGGTTTTTATAGTTGGGAATCAAGGATTTGTCGATTTTTTGATAAGCCCCCGCCTTAATCTGCCTGCCGACAAAGGTATTGGACGGACCGACGATGTCGTAGCCTGATTTTCCGGTCAATACTTTACTTTCCAGCGTCTCATCGCTGTCGTACACGTCGTAAGTTACTTTGATACCGTTTTTCTTCTCAAAATCGGCGACTGTTTCAGGATCGACGTATTCCGACCAGTTGTAAATCCTCAATACATTTTGGTTTCCCGTCTGCTCCGCTTTATCGGAGGTATTTTTATCCGAACCTCCGCAGGCGGCGAGCATGACGGCGGCTAGGGCGATGAGGGGCAGATGTTTGGTCATTATCATTCCTTGCATATCAGGAGGAAGGGAAAGTAAGGGATTATAAATCAGGCATGCACTATCTGATAGCAATTTCCATTATATTGATAGCCCGAAGGTCGTCTGAAAGTCCCTGATTCAATAGCTAGAAACAAGGTTTTGCGGTAATATAGCAGCCATTTTCTTTTCACAATTACATACGGCCGGGAAGGTCGTCTGAAACCTTTTTAGTAGAGACATCGAAACATCATGAAAACCTCCGAACTACGCCAAAAATTCCTAAAATTCTTCGAATCCAAAGGCCACACCATCGTCCGCTCTTCCTCGCTCGTGCCGCACGACGACCCGACGCTGCTGTTCACCAACGCTGGCATGAACCAGTTTAAAGACGTGTTCCTCGGCTTCGACAAACGCGCCTACAGCCGCGCCACCACCGCGCAAAAATGCGTGCGCGCCGGCGGCAAGCACAACGACTTGGAAAACGTCGGCTACACCGCCCGCCACCACACCTTCTTTGAAATGATGGGCAACTTCTCCTTCGGCGACTACTTCAAACGCGATGCGATTCATTTTGCTTGGGAATTTTTGACTTCTCCTGAATGGCTGAACCTGCCCAAAGACAAACTCTTGGTGACCGTGTATGCCGAAGACGACGAAGCCTACAACATCTGGCTGAACGAAATCGGTATGCCCGCCGAGCGCATCGTCCGCATCGGCGACAATAAAGGGGCGAAATACGCGTCCGACAACTTCTGGCAGATGGGCGACACCGGCCCCTGCGGCCCGTGTTCCGAAATTTTCTACGACCACGGCGAAGAAATTTGGGGCGGCATTCCCGGCAGCCCTGAAGAAGACGGCGACCGCTGGATTGAAATTTGGAACTGCGTGTTCATGCAGTTCAACCGCGACGAACAAGGCAATATGAATCCGCTACCCAAACCGTCCGTCGATACCGGCATGGGCTTGGAGCGCATGGCGGCCGTGATGCAGCATGTCCACAGCAACTACGAAATCGACCTGTTCCAAGACCTGCTTAAAGCCGTTGCCCGCGAAACCGGCGCGCCGTTCAGCATGGACGAACCCAGCCTGAAAGTCGTTGCCGACCACATCCGTTCCTGCTCCTTCCTGATTGCCGACGGCGTGATGCCGTCCAACGAAGGTCGCGGCTATGTGCTGCGCCGCATCATCCGCCGCGCCGTTCGCCACGGTTACAAACTCGGTCAGAAACAGGCATTTTTCTACAAACTCGTGCCCGATTTGGTGAAAGCGATGGGCGATGCGTATCCCGAGTTGAAAGAAAAACAAGCCCAAATCGAAGAAGCCCTGAAAAACGAAGAAAGCCGCTTTGCCCAAACTTTGGAAACCGGCATGGCTTTGCTGGAAAACGCCTTGACCAAAGGCAGCAACAAATTGGACGGCGAAATCATCTTCAAACTCTACGACACCTACGGCTTCCCATACGATTTGACCGCCGACATCTGCCGCGAACGCAATATCGATTTGGACGAAGAAGGCTTCAACCGCGAAATGGAAGCCCAACGCGCACGCGCACGCGCCGCGCAAAACTTCAAAGCCAACGCACAGCTGGACTACGCAGGCGCGGACACCGAGTTCACAGGCTATGAAAAACGCAGCCAAGAGACCAAAATCATCGCCTTATACAAAGGCAGCGAAGCCGTGGACGAACTCCAAGCAGGCGAAGCAGGCGTAGTTGTTTTGGAACAAACCCCGTTCTACGCCGAAAGCGGCGGCCAAGTCGGCGATGTGGGTTTTATCTTCGCAGGCGAAAACCGCTTCCGTGTCGAAGACACGCAGAAAATCAAAGCCGCCGTACACGGACAATTCGGCTCAGTCGTATCAGGTCGTCTGAAAGTGGGTGATGCCGTATCCGCCGAAATCGACAACGACATCCGCAACAGCATCATGCGCAACCACAGCGTTACCCACCTGATGCACAAAGCCCTGCGCGATGTACTCGGCACACACGTTGAACAAAAAGGCAGCCTGCAAAACGCCGAGCTGACCCGCTTCGACATCTCCCACACGCAAGGCATCAGCGCGGAAGAAATCGCCGAAGTCGAACGCCGCGTCAACGCCGCGATTGTCGCCAACGTGCCCGTCAAAGTGGAAACCATGTCCATTGAAGACGCGCAAAAATCCGGCGCAGTCATGCTCTTCGGCGAAAAATACGGCGACTTCGTCCGCGTCATCACCATGGGCGACTACTCCATCGAACTGTGCGGCGGCACCCACGTCGCCCGCACCGGCGACATCGGCTTCTTCAAAATCATCAGCGAAGGCGGCATCGCCGCAGGCATCCGCCGCGTAGAAGCCATCACAGGCCTTGCCGCGCTGACATGGGCGCAAAACCAAGAAAGCCTGATGAAAAACATCATCGCCGAAGTCAAAGCCCAAACCGAAAAAGACGTACTCGCCAAAATACAAGCTAACGCCGCAAACACCAAAGCCTTGGAGAAAGAGTTGGCAAAAGCCAAAGCCGAACTCGCCGTCCACGCAGGCGCCAAACTCTTGGACAACGCCAAAGACTTGGGCGCAGCCAAACTCGTCGCCGCCCAAATCGAAGCCGACGCAGCCGCCCTGCGCGAAATCGTTACCGACTTGACCGGCAAATCCGACAACGCCGTAATTCTTTTGGCGGCAGTAAACGATGGCAAAGTCTCCCTGTGCGCCGGCGTATCCAAACCGCTGACCGGCAAAGTAAAAGCAGGCGATTTGGTCAAATTTGCAGCCGAACAAGTCGGCGGCAAAGGCGGCGGCCGCCCCGACCTGGCACAGGCAGGCGGCAGCGATGTGGAGAAACTGCCCGCGATGATTGAGAGTGTGAAAGATTGGGTTGGTGCGAAGCTGGATTGATGTAAGAAAGGCAGCCTGAAAGATTTTAGGCTGCCTTTTGTGTTACAGAGGCCGTCTGAAAGATATTTTCAGACGGCCTCTGTCAGTTTATTTGGCTTTATACCTACCATTGAATAGCGATTCAGAAGGTATCCAGCCATCTGCCAAATCATCCAACATCTTAATCCAATACTCTAGGCGTTTTTCTGACGAGACGCTTTCTCCCCAATATTCGACAATTAGAGCATCATCCATTTCCAAAGCAGCTTTTTCAATTTCATGCTCAATCAATTTTAAAGATTTTTCTACATAGTTTCCGCCACGGTAGTCTTCCGCCGAGTTGGCAACGCTGCCCGCACTGAATAAGTCCCGCGCCTGATGACAAAGCACACCGCGATAGGTAATCAGATACAGGACGGCATTATCGTATTTGTGCTTCGCCCTGCCTGAGCAGACAATACGGGGGGAGACTAATGCTGCTTCAGCTCGGAGGCGGATTTTTTCTTCCTGCGGCAGGGAAGTGTAAAGGCGCACTTCCAAAGGCAGATCATGGCTGTCTACTGCGTCAATGTCTTCTATCCACCATAACCGCTCGCCTTCTTTCAGCCTGTTACGGGCATATTTTCGGATATATTCCATTTTTTCATGCATATCCAAATCGGCAAATTCAGCATAGGAAATACCGAAACCCTCAAACAGAGACGGTCGATCAGATTCTATTTCTACCTCAAAGCGCGGAACATGCGATGTGCGGACATGAATTACGCTATCTTCGTAAAGTTGCCATTTCACATCGGGAATGCCCCCCATTTTTCCGAATACCACATAGATATGCTGTACACCGTCAGCTTTGTTTTTCTCTTGGATACTGTTTGCTACGCTGCGCCAAGTATCTTTTAGCGTGAATTTGACTTCTACGCCATATTCTCCTATTGGAACATCGGGGAAAATTTGCGGCACAGGTTCAGGATTGATAACTATGTCAGCATAAGCGGGAATTTTTGCAATGCACAGCGCACGAACTCTGTTTTCAAAAATATCTTGGGATTTGAAAGGTGCGTTTTTTGCCTCTTGCCTCAATACGGTGCAAACCTCGTCTAAAAACTTCTCAAACTCCTTTTTTGTCAGCATAATGCATTACCACTTAAAAATATAAAGTAGTAATTTTATCTTATTTAACAGGGTTATTTAAGTGCCTTACTGACGGCGGCGGCGATGTGCCACCCTAAAACAGGAGGGACGGCGTTGCCAATTTGCCGTTCTGTGGCACGCAATTTTGCCTGGAAAATAAAATTGTCGGGAAACGATTGGATGCGCGCCGCCTCACGCATGGAGATGCGGCGGGGTAATTCGTAATGCCACTGTATGTTTCCATGGCATTCTGCCCTGATAGTGTAGCCCGCCCTTTCGGCATCCAATTTTCGACTACCTTGATCGGGGCTTTTTTCTGCTCTACTCCAAATATGGTTGGCAATTTCGTCTTCTACTTTGTCGGCCAAATCGCCTATAGCCTGTCTGGCTGTTACATAGCTGTTGCTGGTATTTGTTTTTTCAATCTGTATTTCGGGAATTTCAGGTAGCCTTCCAACGATGATAACTCGCTCCCGAGTCTGTGGAACACCGTAATCGGCTGCATTCAGCAAGTAGTAATCTACCTGATAACCCAAATTGCGAAAATCTGAAAGCACTGTTTCCAAATCTTTCCGATGATGCTTCATCAGTAGCCCTTTGACATTTTCAGCAACAAATATTTTGGGGCGAACGCGTTCAACAGCAGACAACATGGCTTTATACAGCCCGCTGCGGCTGCCTGAAATACCTGCACCTTTACCATTAATAGAAATATCCTGACAAGGAAAGCCACCGATAATGATGTCTGCGCTAGTGGGTATTTCATCCAAATGCTGCCAAATATCACCATGTACAATGTGATTTCCTAAGTTGTGGCGGTAGGTTCTAACAGCGTGTTCGTCGATTTCGTTCGCCCAAATAATATCAAAATCATGTTTGTCATAAGTACGGTTTAAAAACTCAAAGCCCCCTAGAAAACCCAAATCCATTCCGCCACAACCGCTAAATAAAGAAATAATTTTATATTTTTTTTCGCGGTCTTCTTGCTTTTCCTGTTTGGTCATTAACTCCATACATTTAAGATAAAAAGCATGGGAAAAAGTACCTCTATTTACTTTGTTACAAATTGCATTTGCCGTTTCACTTTCCCCTTGCTCCAAGAATAATTCTGATAATTGTATAAAGCCAATTCCATGCTCATGCATTTTGGCTTTTATGGCATCTCCAGCTAACTTGTTCCAATTTTTTCGTGCAAATTCGGTCATGGTTAATCTTTCAGTCATTCATAAATGACATTATTTTAGCGTTTTTTATAATTTAAGCCAAGATTTAAAATCTACCTTTAGGTTTACAGGCCGTCTGAAAACAAAAATCTCGTTTTCAGACGACCTTTTTCCGCTAAAATCCCCCTACCGTCCAACCCGAAACAAGGAGAACCATCATGCAAGTTCCTACTTCCGCCATCATCAACGGCGAATTTGCCGACAAATACGGCAAACGCGGCAGCAAGCCGTAGCCAGCACCCCTGTCAACCGCGTGCGTGGCTAGA
>NZ_AEPF01000117.1 GCF_000193735.1 Neisseria sicca 4320 | reverse complement strand
ATCATCGCTTGGGCAGGTTTGATGCCGGATATTTTAAAAAAGGTCGTCTGAAAACGGACAATACCGGTTTTCAGACGACCTTTGCGTTTTTAAGCCGCCTCAATCATCAGGCAATTTCGAGCCACATCACTTGGTAGGGGCGCAGCACCAAATCCTGATTCAGTGCCACGGTCTCGCCGCTGATGAGGTCTTTGGCGCGGGCGGGCATGGCTTGCAGGGTGTGCGCGCTGATGGTCTGCGGGTGTTCGCTGAAGTTGCCGAACGCCAAAAGCGCGTTGTTGCGGATGTAGCCGATGATGTGTTTGTTGTTGGTGTTGAAGGTAACCAGACGGCCGCCGCCCAAGCGCGGGTTGTTTTGGCGGATGTCTATCATGTGGCGCAGGCCTTGATAGATTTGTCCAGCTGCGATGGATGCGTCGTGGCGTTGTTCGTACAACTCGGCGTTGTAACGCGGACGGTGCGCCCAGCGGCTGTCGTCGCTCTTATTGCTGTCGCTTGACCAGTCGTCGTCGTTGAGCGTGCCGACTTCGTCGCCGAGATAGATCAGGGGCAGACCGCCGGTACTCAGGGCGATGCTGTACAAGAGTTTGATGCGGTCAACGGCGTGTGGGTCGTGTTGTGCCAAACCTGCCAAGGCGGCGGCAGTACCGCTGACGCGGCAGTCGCCGGTGTCGGGGTTGTATTGGAAGGGGACGCCGCGCGCGAAGCTGCCGTCGAAATGGTTGACGAAGAAGCGGTTGAGGAATTGGCGGTGGTCGTAGCCGTGGATGCCGAATTGCGATGCGTCTTCGTCGGCAAACGTCCAGCCGATGTCGTCATGGCTGCGGACGTAGTTGACCCATGCGGTATGGTCGGGCAGGTTGTGGCGGTAGGAAAGGGCTTGGTGGAGCAGGTTGACCTCGCGGGTGGCGAGGGTGTTCCACAACAATGCCATTTGCAGCGGGTTGTAGCCGATTTGGCATTCGTCTTGTCCGATGTATTGAACGACTTGGTCGGGGTGGACGATGGCTTCGGATTTGAAGAACACGGCAGGTGCAGCGATGCGCATGACGGCGTTGAATGCGCGGATTAAGGCATGGGCTTGCGGCAGGTTTTCGCAGCAAGTGCCCATTTGTTTCCAAATGAAGGCAACGGCGTCCATACGCAGGATGTCAACGCCCAGATTGGCGAGGAACATCATTTCGCCCGCCATGGCGCGGAACACCCAAGGATTGCTGTAATTCAAATCCCATTGGAAGGAATTGAACGTCGTCCATACCCAGCGTCCGTCTTCTAATTGGGAGAATCCGCCCGGATGCTGGTCGGGGAAGATTTCGCGCAGGGTACGGTCGTATTGGTCGGGCATCCAGCGGTCGGGGAAAATATAGTAGAAATTGTCGAAAAGCGGATCGCCGGCGGCGCAGCCTTTCGCCCATTCGTGTTCGTTGGACGTGTGGTTGAAGATGAAATCGACGACGGCGGAAATGCCCGCTTCGTGCAGCGCGGCAATAACATCGCGCAAGTCGTCTATCGTACCCAAAGCCGGATTGACGTCGCGGTAGCTGCTGACTGCATAGCCGCCATCGCTTTTGCCTTCAGGGCATTTAAACAGGGGCATCATGTGCAGATAAGTCAGCCCCAGCTCTTGAAAATAAGGGATTTTAGCTTTCAAGCCTTTCAAATCGCCCGCAAACAAATCGACATAGCACACGCCGCCGACCTGTTTGTTAGACAAAATCCAATCGGGATCGCTCTCGCGTGCGGCATCAATGGCTTTCAGAGACTTGTCGCGTAGGGAATAGCTTTGCCATGCTTGTGCAATCAGTTGTTCCAGCATGGGCAGGACGGCTTCGTTGTCGTTGTAAACGTTGTCCAGCTCGTGCATCAGCTTGGGAAAATGCTCGTTCAAACGCCTGTCAAACTGTTTCCAGTCTTCGGAAGCTTCGACGGTCGCACGCTGCTGGGGGCTGTATTCTGCCAAGGCGCGCTCTTTGAGATGATGCAGGGTCAAATCGACCTGTTGGGTCTGGGTCAACATGATGTTTACTCCGAGTTGAGGTTGGATTTGTTTGGAAGCCTGATTCCGGTGGAAATGCTGGCCGGAGACAGGCTTATCATACTTTAAGAAACTACTTGTGAACAGAGTTTGGAGAGGAGTAACCGTATTGTTTTATGTGGAATTTTTTTAAATCTAGGGCGGCGGGTGTGTTTGGGGTAACTGTATATATTATTTGGAAAAAAATTTCATGTATGGAAGACGGTAGGGCAGGGGGATGTTTGGGACGAAGGGAGAGAGGAATATCGGATACCTGTCGGATGATTTGGTTTACAAAGGTTTATGACGAGCGCGGAAAGGCTGGATTAATAGTGAAATCAGACGGATGAAAACAATTTCCTTTGACGGAAGTCAAATGATTGGGATGACATGAAGGGATGAATAGAAAAGGTTTTCAGAGGTCGTCTGAAAACCTTTTCTCTTGTCTATCGCCCCTTAAAACTTAAAGTTCACGCCGCCGGTGAAGCTGCGTCCCATTTGCGGGGTGTCGGACAGGAAGCTGCTGTGGGCGTAAACGGATTGGTTGAACAGGTTGTCTGCTTTGACATACCAATTCCACTCGCCGTAGCCGGTGCGGCGGCGGTAGTTTGCACCGAGGTTAAGCATATGGTGTCCGGGCGTACGCGTTTCGTAGCGGGCGAGTTTGTTTTGGGCAAACACGCGGTAGTAGTCGAGATGGGCATCGATGCGGTCGGTCAGCGCGGCATTCAGGTGGAGGCCGAGCCGTGCGGCGGGAACGCGCGGGGCGTTTTGGTCGGCTTGGGCAATGAGTGGGCGGTTGCCGTAGGCGTCTTCCCTGCCGGGCAGCGACGGAAGGTTTTTCAGACGACCTCTGACGTAGTCGCCGGACAGTCCGATGCGGTAGCGCGGCGTGGGTTTGAAGAAGATTTCTCCTTCCGCGCCGTAGAAGTCTGCGCCGGATTGGTTGTAGCGCACGAGCTTCATTTCACTGTCGTCTTCGATAGATTTGGGACCGCGTCCGTCGTTGAGGGTTTGGGCGTAGATGTAGTTGCCGAAGCGGTTGCGGTAGAGTGCCAGATTGTATTGCCAGCGGTCGCCTTCATAGCCCAGCGCAAGTTCGATATTGTTGGAACGCTCTTTGTTGAGGTGTTTGTTGCCGACTTCAAAGGTGTTGGTGGCGACGTGTTTGCCGTGCGCGTACAGCTCTTGCGTTGACGGCAGGCGTTCCTGATGGGAGGCGGTCAGGCTGAGTTTGTGTTGGGGCGAGAAATACCAGTTGCCGGAAAGCGCGAACGAGCGGGCGGTTTGGCGGTGCGCGCCGAGGTCGGGCAGGGGTTGGTTGTAGTAGTTTTCCCGATCAATCAGGGCTTTGTCGTACTGGATGGCGGCTTTTTGTTTTTCCACGCGCACGCCGCCTTCAAGCGAGAAGTTGTCCCAATTTGCCTGTTCTACGCCGAAAAAGCTGTAATGATGCACATCGTTGTCGATCAGCATCGGCTGTTGGACGGTTTCGGGAATGGCGGAAAGCGCGCTGGATTTTTGGGTCAGGTATTGCACGCCCCAACTGCCTTTCAGACGACCTATGGGCAGGTGGCGCAATTCGATGCGGGCATTTTGCGTTTTGTTTTTGAAGAAGTTTTCCACTGCATCGCCCGCTTTTTCGTCGTGGCGGTAGTCGTTGCGATTCAGGTGCACGCGCAGGGCTTCGAAACCGGGGAGCGGCTGCTTCCATTCGGCGCGGATTTCGTAGCGTTTGTTGCGCAGGTCTATCCACGGTCTGCCGCTGTGGGTATGCGCGTGTGCATTATCGTCGTCGTGGAAGCCGCAGCTTAAGCCCGGATTGTCGTAATCGACGTCTTCTTCGGTCAACAGGTGCGGATAAAGCTGCAAATAGCGTTTGTTAATCAAGCTTTTCTGCCAGATGATGTCGGCGTGGCAGTCGTCGTAGAGATGGCTGTGCGCAGGCAGACCGTAGCGGTCGCGACGGTCGCTGTACGCCGCGCCGATAAAGCCTTTCTCGCCCACCCAAGACAGGCCGATGCTGCCCGTTTGCGAATCAGCATGGCTGTCGGGCAGGCGTTTCAGACGACCTTCTTCCTTGCGGTAACGCGGTACGGCATAGTCGCCCGATTTTCGGTACAGCCCTTCCGTGTGCAACACGAAGTTTTTGCCCAATCCGACGTTGATGCCGCCGGACGTGAGTTTTTCTAAATTGCCGCTGCTCAAGCGCAACCCCAGTTCGCCCGATACGCCGTTTTCAGGCATTTTTTCGGGGATTTTTCCGTCGGCAACATCCACCAAGCCCGCCACATTGCCCGAGCTGTACAACAGCGTTACCGGCCCGCGCAGGATTTCGACCTGTTGCGACAAAGCGGTGTCCACCATCAGGGCATGGTCGGGCGAGAAATCCGCCATGTCGCCGGTTTCTCCGTGATGGTTCAACACTTTAATCCGTCTGCCCGTCTGCCCGCGTATCACAGGCGCGGACGCGCCGCCGCCGTATTGCGAAGCATGGACGCCCGGCACGCCGTTGAGCGCGTCGCCGAGATTGACGGCTTTTTGCCGCAACGTATCGCCGCTGATAATTTTGTCGGAGGCAGTCGAACTGTGCAGCAGCCCCGAAGTGGCGCGCGGACGGCTTTTGCCGACGACGTTGACCGTTTCCAAGTCCACCGTCTGCTCCGTTTCATGCGCTTGGGCGACAGCTGGAAGATTGATGATCAGTAATGCTAAAACAATGGGTTTGAGTGTGGTCTGTGTCATTTTTGGTTTCCCGTCATATTTCAAATAAATTGTTATTATATAACATCACATTATTAATATGACAAGAATTTGAAAAAACGACTTGGCTTTGGCGGATCAATAAGCGAAAGCCAAAGCCCACACAGACAGCGCAAAACCGAAAAAACCAAAGGTTATCTGAAACCCAAAATATTGAAAATGATAAGAAAGATGAAAACAGCGACACCGAATCCTCCCGCCGTTTACTCGGAAAGTATCATGTTGCTTAAACAGCAAAAAAAGGTCGTCTGAAAACGCAATATGGTTTTCAGACGACCTTTACGGTTTGATGACTGCTATTTGGCAGCTTGGGCGGCGGCGGTTTCGGCAATCAGGTCAAGGAAGACCAGCGGCTCTTTGCCGATGTTTTTCAGCGCATGAGACTGTCCGGGGCGGGCGATGGTGATGTCGCCGGCGCCGACTTGTGTCTGTTTGCCCGTGCTGTCGGTAAACACGCCTTTGCCCGATACGATGATGTAAACGTCTTCGTTGTCGGTGTGTTTGTGTTCGCCGATGGATGCGCCCGGCGGCAGGGTCAGCCAACCGATTTCTCTGAACGCGTCTTGGGCGGCAGTTTGGTGGCGGTTGAAGGCGAAGCGGCCGAGCAGCGGGCCTTTGCCTCCGGCTGCGTTCTCGCGGTTCCACTCCGCCAAGTCGGCTTTTTTGTACACTTGGACGCTGCGGTCGGTAGGTTTGGCCTGTTCCGCAGCGTGAACGCTGACGGTCATACCGAGCAGAAAGGCGACGGACAATGCGGCAAATAGCGGTTTCATCATGGTTCTCCGTTTGTTGGGTTGTGTCGGATAAATCGTAGGCTGCATTCAGGTAGATTCTGATATTGACGATAGGTAATATTACATAGCATCATTTCCTAGCTTTTCAGCACAGGATGTTCCCTATTACTCAACATCATTAAGAGACAAAAGCATGACCGAAACACAAAAAATCTATACTGCATGGACACAGATGTGGAATGGCAATCTCAACATTGCTGATGAACTGCTGTCAAACAACTTCAAAGCACATCTGACCGCTGATTCCACTCCACCACCTGCGCCCGTAACTGACATCGCCAGCGCAAAGGCTTGGATAACCACCATTCGTGCTAAAGCAGATCTGCATTATGAAATTGTGCTTGGTCCGTTCCGCGACGGCGACATAATTTCCGCCTATTGGCGTGTAACCGCTACGTTCGGCAACCAAACCGCCGTCAAAGTCGGTACGGATTTCTTGAAAATCAAAGACGGTAAGATTACCGACTGCTGGACGATGAACAACAACGCTGCATAATTGAATTACCAAACTCTATTTGTTTTCGGACAGCCTGCATTAGTTGATACAGTCCCGTTTTCAGACGACCTGCGGGGTCGGTTGCTTGCCCCGCAGACGTCAAGGCTTATTTTACGTTGCGCAGATAGTTCAGCAACAGGGGAACGGGGCGGCCGGTCGCGCCTTTTTCGCTTCCGGATTTCCATGCCGTACCCGCGATGTCGAGGTGCGCCCACGGGTAGTCTTCGGTAAAGTAAGACAGGAAGGTGGCGGCGGTAATCGTGCCTGCGCCGGGGGTGCCGATGTTGGGGATGTCGGCGAAATTGGATTTGAGCTGGTCTTTGTAGGTTTCAAAGAGCGGCAGTTGCCATGCTTTGTCGTCCACGTTGCGGGACGCAGCGAGCAGGCTGTCGACCAAATCCTGATTGTTGCCCATCACGCCGCTGACGTCATGACCCAAGGCGATGATGCACGCGCCGGTCAAGGTAGCAACGTCGATGACGGCTTTGGGCTTGAACTGCTCGGCGTAAGTGAGCGCGTCGCACAAAATCAGACGACCCTCGGCATCGGTGTTCAACACTTCGATGGTCAAGCCTTTCATGCTTTTCACGACGTCGCCCGGTTTGTTTGCCGCGCCGGAAGGCATGTTTTCGCAAGTGGCGACGACGGCGATGAGGTTGATCGGCAGTTGCAGTTTGACGGCGGCGCAGAAGGTGCTGATGACGGTTGCCGCGCCGCACATGTCAAACTTCATTTCGTCCATGTTCAGACCGGGTTTGAGGGAGATGCCGCCTGTATCGAAGGTAATGCCTTTGCCGACTAGGACGACGGGGGCGGCTTCTTTGTCGGCAGCGCCGAAGTAGCTCAATTCAATCAGATAGGGGTCTTCCACGCTGCCTTTGGCGACCGACCAAAACGAACCCATGTTTTCTTTGATGTAGTCTTTTTCGATGATTTTGGCGTGTGCGCCCAGTTTTTCGGCTTCGGCTTTGGCGGTGCGCGCTAAAAATTCGGGCGTGCATTCGTTGGGCGCGGCGTTGCCCAAATCGCGGCAGAGGCTTTGTCCGTAAACCTGAGCTTCGGTGATGCGCAGGGCTTCTTTGACGGCGGCTTCGTGTGCGGTGTGGAACACGGCTTGTGCGAATTTGGCGGGCTTGGCTTCTTTTTTGTAGCGGTCGAAACGGTAGGCGGCGTTGCCGAACGCGATGGCGAAGGCTTCGGCTACGGCAGAGGCTTGCGCTTCATCGAAGGCATGGATGTCCGCATTGACCGTTTCCTGATTTTGCGCCCATTTCGCGGCTTCGGCGGCGGCTTTGTTCAGCGCGGCGCGGTCGGTTTTTTCGAGGCGGACGACCGCGACTGCCTGCAAACCGTTGTCCGTCGGGATTTTGGTGTCGGCAAAAGTTTGACCTTCTTCAAGCGAAGACAAAAGGGCAAGGGCGGTCGGGTGGTTTAATTGTGCGGTTTCGGTGCAGACAAATAACTGCGCGCCTGCCTGTTGCGGCTGCAAGGTTCCGGCTTTTGTGCTAAATTCCACGTTTATTCTCCTGATTGAGATGGTTTCGGGTAGTTTCAGACGACCCTTTGCATCAAGAGGTCGTCTGAAAACGGTTGGAAAGATTGTACTCCATTTGAGAGGTCGTCTGAAACCTTGCGCAGACAATCCGCCTGCGCCGAACCGCTACCGCTCCTAGCCGCGATTCTATGATTTATCAAAGAAACTTCATCAAAGAACTCTCTTTTACCGCCGTCGGCATTTTCGTCGTCCTCTTGGCGGTGTTGGTCTCCACGCAGGCAATCAACCTGCTCGGACGTGCCGCCGACGGGCGCGTCGCCATTGATGCCGTGTTGGCATTGGTCGGCTTCTGGGTCATCGGCATGACGCCGCTTTTGCTGGTGTTAACCGCGTTCATCAGTACGCTGACCGTATTGACCCGCTACTGGCGCGACAGCGAAATGTCGGTCTGGCTCTCCTGCGGGTTGGCGTTGAGGCAATGGATACGCCCCGTCATGCAGTTTGCCGTACCGTTTGCCATTCTAATTGCCGTCATGCAGCTTTGGGTCATGCCGTGGGCGGAACTGCGCAGCCGCGAATACGCCGAAATCCTCAAGCAGAAACAAGAATTGTCGATGGTGGAAGCAGGCGAATTCAACAGTTTGGGCAAGCGCAACGGCAGGGTTTACTTCGTCGAAACCTTCGACACCGAATCCGGTATTATGAAAAACCTGTTCCTGCGCGAACAAGACAAAAACGGTAACGACAACATTATCTTCGCCAAAGAAGGCAATTTCTCGCTGAACGACAACAAGCGCACGCTCGACCTGCGCAACGGCTACCGTTACAGCGGCACGCCCGGTAAAGCCGACTACAACCGCGTTTCCTTCCAAAACCTCAGCCTGATTATCAGCACCACGCCCAAACTCATCGACCCCGTTTCCCGCCGCCGCACCATCCCGACATCCCAGCTCATCGGCAGCAGCAACCCGCAACATCAGGCGGAATTGATGTGGCGCATCTCGCTGACCGTCAGCGTCCTCCTGCTCTGCCTGCTTGCCGTGCCGCTTTCCTATTTCAACCCGCGCAGCGGCCACACCTACAACATCCTCGTCGCCATCGGGCTTTTCCTGATTTACCAAAACGGACTGACCTTCCTGCGCAACGCCGTGGAAGACGGCAAAATCCATTTCTGGCTCGGACTGCTGCCCATGCACATCATCATGTTCGCCATTGCCGTCGTACTCCTGCGCGTCCGCAGCATGCCCAGCCAGCCCTTCTGGCAGGCGGTTGGCAAAAGTCTGACATTGAAAGGCGGAAAATGAACCTGATTTCACGTTACATCATCCGCCAAATGGCGGTTATGGCGGTTTACGCCCTCCTCGCTTTCCTTGCCCTGTACAGCTTTTTTGAAATCATCAACGAAGTCGGCGACTTAGGCAAAGGCAGCTATAACGGCGCAACCATGGCGCAATACGTCCTCATGCAGATGCCCGCGCGCGCCTACGAACTCATGCCCCTCGCCGTCCTCATCGGCGGACTCGTGTCCCTCAGCCAGCTTGCCGCCGGCAGCGAACTGACCGTCATCAAAGCCAGCGGCATGAGTACCAAAAAGCTATTATTGGTCCTGTCGCAGTTCGGACTGATTTTTGCCCTCGCCACCGCCGCACTCGGCGAATGGATCGCCCCCGTCCTCAGCCAAAAAGCCGAAAACATCAAAGCTGCCGCCATTAACGGCAAGATCAGTACCGGCAATACCGGCCTTTGGTTGAAAGAAAAAAACAGCATCATCAACGTGCGCGAAATGTTGCCCGACCATACGCTTTTGGGCATCAAAATTTGGCAGCGCAACGATAAAAACGAACTGACTCAAGCGGCAGAAGCAGAATCCGCCGTTTTGAATCCCGACGGCAGCTGGCAGCTGAAAAATATCCGCCGCAGCATATTGGGTGAAGATAAAGTCGAGGTTTCTACTGCTGCCGAAGAAAACTGGCCGATTTCCGTCAAACGCAACCTGATGGATGTATTGCTCGTCAAGCCCGACCAAATGTCCGTCGGCGAACTGACCACCTACATCAGCCACCTCGAAAACAACAACCAAAACACCCAAATCTACGCCATCGCCTGGTGGCGCAAATTGGTTTACCCCGTCGCCGCCTGGGTGATGGCACTCGTCGCCTTCGCCTTCACCCCGCAAACCACCCGCCACGGCAATATGGGCTTAAAACTCTTCGGCGGCATCTGCTTAGGCTTGCTGTTCCACTTCGCCGGACGGCTCTTCGGCTTTACCAGCCAACTCTACGGCGTCCCGCCCTTCCTCGCCGGCGCACTGCCCACCATAGCCTTCGCCTTGCTTGCTGTGTGGCTGATACGCAGGCAGGAGAGAAGATAAAAGATGGATTCGGAGAAAGCGTCGTCTGAAAACGGTTTTGCGAAATACTCTATGCCTGTTTTCAGACGACGTTTTGTTTGGTTTGGTGTTGGGTAGGGCGGGGTAGCGGAGGGTACGGTTTATTTGGATTGTTATAGTGGATTAAATTTAAACCAGTACGGCGTTGCCCCGCCTTAGCTCAAAGAGAACGATTCTCTAAGGTGCTGAAGCACCAAGTGAATCGGTTCCGTACTATCTGTACTGTCTGCGGCTTCGTCGCTTTGTCCTGATTTGAGTTTAATCCACTATATATTTATTGTTATCCGGCGGTGTTACCGTTTTCCAAAACATCCAAGATGTTTTTCAGGTTGGCGGAATCGAGCTGACCGGGGGCGGAGGCGGTTCCTGCCGTGCCGAACGTGATGGCGGAGCCGAAGGTTGAGCCTGCAATGCGGCTGACGAGTCCGAGTTTGCCCATAGAAATGGTAACAATCGGACGGTTTGCAGTTTGACGGGCTTCCCAAGTGGCTTCCAAAAGCGTCAGCACATCGGCGGGACTTTGGGGCATCACGGCGATTTTGCAGATGTCTGCGCCTGCTTCTTCCATTTTTTTCAGACGACCTGTGATGTCGGATTTGACAGGGGTTTGGTGGAAGTCGTGATTACTCATCAGGACGGCAGTGTTGTTCGCTTTGGCGGCAGCAACCGCTTGGCAGACTTCGTTTTCTCCGGCGGAAAGTTCGATGTCTATGATGTCGATGATGCCTGAGGCGGCAGCTTTATCGAGCAACTCGAAATAATACGCTTTGCTGCAAGGGTATTCGCCGCCTTCCTCCGCGCGTCTGAAGGTAAACAGCAGCGGGATTTCGGGAAACGCGCGGCGTACGGCTGCGGCTTGGGCGAGCAGGTATTCGGGATTGCCTGCTTGGACGAAATAGTCGGCTCTGAATTCGATAATATCGAAACAGGCGTGTTCGAGGTTTTTCAGGGCGGCGGATAAGCCTGCTTCGTCTCGGGCAACCAAGGGAACGGCGATTTTCGGCTGCCCGCTGCCGAGCGTGAGATGGCGGATGGTCAGGGTTTTCATGGTTTTTCTGCTGTATTGGTACGATGGCTGTCGAGCAGCGTATCGGGGAACGGTGTCCAGACGACGCCGTTTATACCGCTTTCGGTCAGGCGGCTGCTGACAATCCTAAATCATAGCACGATAAGGTTATGGCTTAGCTGTTGCGACGATTCGGTCGGCTTGTCGGTAAGAAGGTCGTCTGAAAATTTGAAAGATTTATCCACGTTCCATCAGCCCGTTTAAGCAAAAGCCGCTACCGATTATTAACATTATATTTACATTACGCGAGATTACAAATATACTCGTCGCCAAACTGTATGGCTTTGTTTGCCTCAAATCCAAAGCCTGCGAAAGCCCCGCTGCGGGAATCAAGAAAACCGGTTTAGTGAAATCATAAAAAGCAATGCAGGGCGAGGAATCTTTGCATCGGCGGTTTTAGCAATTTCACTCTACGTTTCAGAGGAATATTTCATGGACTTACATGCAAAGGACAAAACCCAGCATCCTGAGAATGTCGAGCTGCTCAGTGCGCAAAAGCCGATTACCGACTTTAAAGGTTTGCTGACCACCATTATCTCCGCCGTCGTCTGTTTCGGCATTTACCATATCCTCCCCTACGGCACCGATGCCAACAAAGGCATCGCGCTGTTGCTTTTCGTTGCCGCACTTTGGTTCACCGAAGCTGTCCATATCACGGTAACCGCATTGATGATTCCTGTCCTTGCAGTCGTATTGGGGTTTCCTGATATGGACATTAAAAAAGCGATGGCGGGCTTTTCCGATCCGACAATTTACATCTTCTTCGGCGGCTTTGCGCTTGCCACCGCCCTGCATATGCAGCGTCTCGACCGCAAAATCGCCGTCAGCCTTCTGCGCCTGTCGCGCGGCAATATGAAAGTCGCGGTGTTAATGTTGTTCATCGTTACCGCCTTCCTATCCATGTGGATCAGCAATACTGCCACCGCCGCCATGATGCTGCCTTTGGCAATGGGTATGATGAGCCATCTTGACCAAGAAAAAGAACGCAAAACTTATGTTTTCGTCCTGCTCGGCATCGCCTACTGCGCCAGTATCGGCGGTTTGGGCACCGTGGTCGGTTCGCCGCCGAACATGATTGCCGCCAAAGCGCTGAATCTGGACTTCGTCGGCTGGATGAAACTCGGCTTGCCCATGCTGCTGTTGATTCTGCCTTTGATGTTGTTCTCCATGTACGTCATCCTCAAACCTAATCTGAACGAACGCGTCGAAGTCAAAGCCGAGTCTATCCCTTGGACGCTGCACCGCGTAATCGCGCTGTTGATTTTCTTGGCTGCTGCTGTGGCATGGGTATTCAGCTCCAAAATCAAAGAAGCGTTCGGCATTTCCAATCCCGATACTGTCATCGCCTTGATTGCCGCTGTCTCCGTCGTCGTATTCGGCGTGGCGCAATGGAAAGAAGTTGCCCGCAATACCGACTGGGGTGTATTGATGCTCTTCGGCGGCGGTATCAGCTTGAGTGCGCTGCTGCAATCTTCCGGCGCGTCAGAAGCATTGGGTCAGCAGGTTGCCTCCACCTTTTCCCATTCGCCTGCATTGCTGGTGATTTTCGTGGTTGCCGCCTTCATCATTTTCCTGACCGAGTTCACCAGTAACACCGCTTCTGCCGCGCTGCTCGTACCCATTTTCGCCAGCATCGCCACGCAAATGGGGCTGCCCGAACAAGTTTTGGTATTCGTTATCGGCATCGGCGCGTCTTGCGCGTTCATGCTGCCGGTTGCCACGCCGCCCAACGCGATTGTGTTCGGTACGGGCTTGATTAAGCAACGAGAAATGATGAACGTCGGCTTGCTGCTGAACGTCCTCTGTATCGTATTGGTTGCGCTGTGGGCTTATTTCGTCCTGATGCCGTAAACCCGTAAAACCATAGCCAAGGTCGTCTGAAAGAATATTTTTCAGACGACCTTGAAGTTTATCCGCCCAGCACCATTTGAAAAAAGATTCTCAACGAAAGGAAACCCATGATTATCCTACACACCAACAAAGGCGACATCAAAATCGAACTCGATTTCGACAAAGCCCCCGTTACCGCCAAAAATTTCGAGCAATACGTCAAAGATGGCTTCTACGACGGCGTAATCTTCCACCGCGTCATCAAAGGCTTCATGATTCAAGGCGGCGGCATGGACGAGAACATGAACGAAAAAGAAACCCGCGAGCCGATTCAAAACGAAGCGTCCAACGGCCTGCCCAACGAGAAATACACCATCGCCATGGCGCGCACCTCCGACCCGCATTCCGCCAGCGCGCAATTCTTCATCAACACCGCCGACAACGCCTTCCTGAACTTCCGTTCTAAAGAGCTGTACGGCAAAACCGTCGTCCAAGACTGGGGCTACGCTGTATTCGGCAAAGTGGTCGATGGTTTTGATGTAGTCGATGCCATCGAAGGCGTCGCCACCAAACGCCACGGTTACCACGACGACGTACCGACCGAACCTGTCGTCATCACTAAAGCCGAAGTGGTATAAATTTGACGCGTTACATCCCATAACGCAAAAGCAGCCTGAAACGGGCTGCTTTTTTTGCGGATAAGTCATATCGCCGGCTTCTTTGGTTTTTGACGAATCAGTTGCCATCAACTGTCAAAAATTAATCAAACAAACCTGTTGTATTGGCAGCGTAGTGTAGGCTTTGCAAAAGGAAAAATATGTAGGACGAAACTGAGCAGGGCGGTATGCCTGTCTGTTTTTTGTAATCCGCAACGAAACAGCCGAAAACTTGTGTTTGGGTTTCGACTGTTGGGGGTGAAAAGGGCTATTTGCAAAGTTCTCGATAACAACAAAAGGTTGTCTGAAAACAAGTTTTCAGACAACCTTTTCGTTTTTATAGTGGATTAACTTTAAACCAGTACGGCGTTGCCTCGACTTGCCGTACTATCTGTACTGTCTGCGGCTTCGTCGCCTTGTCCTGATTTAAATTTAATCCACTATACCTCTCAACAACGGTTTGGATTGGAATAGGGGATATTTAAGTAGAATGGGTGAGGAGATTTTGCAAAGGTCTCCTCATGCTGATTCTAGGAGGTAGCTGATTTTAATAGCACTTTTCATCATTTATAAAAACAAAAGGCATCAATCCGATGCCTTTTTAATTCATTAACATAAAAAATTAACGTTCACTTCAACGTTTAATCGATTCACGAATCACTTCTTTGGCTTACTTCAAAAATGCCGCATGATACGCAATATGCTCACCAATAAAACTGGCGATGAAGTAGTAGCTATGATTGTAGCCTTTATGGAAGCGTACATCGATCGGCTGGTTTGCCGCACGACAGGTTTCAATAAAATCTTCGGTACGCAATTGTGTTGGCAAAAACTCATCTTCTAAGCCTTGGTCAATGCGTATACCTTGCACTTTATAGCCTTGTTGAATGAGCGAGCCGGCATCATATTGCTGCCATTTTTCACGATCTTTTCCCAAATAAGCAGAAAAAGCTTTCTCCCCCCAAGGCACAAGGCTTGGCGACAAAATAGGCGAAAAGGCTGAAACACTTTGATAACGTTCCCGGTTTCGCAGTGCCAATACCAATGCACCATGTCCGCCCATTGAATGTCCCATAATGGAACGTTTGCCGTTGGTAGGAAAATTTTCTTCAATCAGACGGGGCAACTCATTCAAAATATAATCATACATTTGATAATTCGTCGCCCAAGGCTGCTCGGTCGCATTAAGATAAAAGCCTGCACCTTGCCCTAAATCATAAGCAGCATCGTTCGGCACTTGCTCTCCGCGAGGGCTGGTATCGGGGGCAACCACAATCACTTGATGTTCAGCAGCATAACGCTGAAAGCCTGATTTGGTAATGAAATTTTGTTCAGTACAAGTCAAGCCGGAAAGCCAATAAATCACACCAAGCGGTCGATTCTCCTGATTATCCGGCAAATAGACGGCAAATTTCATTTCGCATTGCAGCGTTTGGGCATGATGTGCCCAAACTTGTTGTGAACCGCCGAAAATTTGATGTTGTTCGATCAGTTTCATCTCGAGCCTTAATAATGAATAACAGCGCGGATCGATTTACCTTCGTGCATTAAATCAAAGGCTTCATTGATTTGATCGAGTGTCAGTGTGTGGGTTACAAACGGTTCTAACTCGATATCGCCTTTCATTGAATCTTCGACCATTTTCGGAAGTTCGGAGCGGCCTTTCACGCCACCAAATGCAGAGCCTTTCCAAACACGACCTGTTACCAACTGGAACGGACGAGTTGAAATTTCTTGTCCTACACCTGCTACGCCGATGATAATGGATTGTCCCCAACCACGGTGTGCACTTTCCAATGCCTGACGCATTACGTTTACGTTGCCGATACATTCAAAGGTGTGGTCAATACCCCATTTATTGATGTCTAACAACACATCTTTGATCGGCTTATCGTAATCGTTCGGGTTCAAACAGTCAGTTGCACCAAAATGTTTTGCCAACTCGAATTTTGCGGGATTGGTATCAATGACAATAATGCGACCCGCTTTGGCTTGACGCGCACCTTGCACCACAGCCAAACCAATGGCCCCCAGGCCAAACACGGCCACAGAGTCGCCTTCTTGAACTTTTGCCGTATTATGTACCGCACCAATACCTGTGGTAACGCCGCAGCCGAGCAAACATACTTGTTCGTGGTTGGCTTCGGGGTTGATTTTCGCCAATGAAACTTCCGCAACAACAGAATATTCGCTGAAAGTCGAACAGCCCATATAGTGATAGATCGGCTGACCTTGATAAGAAAAACGCGTCGTTCCGTCCGGCATTAAGCCTTTACCTTGCGTCTCACGTACCGCAACGCATAAGTTGGTTTTACCAGAACGGCAAAACTCACATTCGCCACATTCAGCGGTGTAAAGAGGAATGACGTGATCACCCGGTTTTACACTTACTACACCTTCGCCTACGGCAACGACCACACCCGCACCTTCGTGTCCAAGCACCGCAGGGAATACGCCTTCAGGATCGCTTCCTGATAATGTAAATGCATCAGTATGGCACACCCCCGTGTGGGTATTGAGGATTAACACCTCACCTTTGCGGGGCATTTCTACATCGATTTCTACAACTTGTAAGGGTTGATTTGGCGCGAATGCTACCGCAGCACGAGATTTGATAGTTGAATTGATTTGTTTGGTTTCCATTATTTTTTCTCTTTAATTCATTAACAGAATTGCTAAATGACAGCAGTTTATACTCTGGACTCCAGTCTAAAGCAAGCGTTTTTGCAATCTTGCTACGGCAGTAGCATGATCGACTAAAGGGCCACCATGCAATCGGCAGTTAATTAGAATGATATCAAATATCATTTCTTATTTTAGATTAATAAAAAAACAATAATATAAATTATTATATCTTTCCCATTATTTTATTCCCCGATACAATCAACATCGTGCTACCAAAAGAAAAAATCTATTAATGTCAGATATATAGCATTATTTATTTTCCCCAGTAACTTGTTCTCAAGGAGAACCATCATGGCCGATACATTGCACTCTTTACCCGGCAATGCAGCAAATAATAAACCCGTCAAACCCGTCGTTCTTAAAGGAACACCCAACAATGACGTTTTACATGGCAGTCTCGGGTATACCACATTCTACGGCGGATTGGGCAACGATATTTATTACAGTAAGAACGCAGGCGACACCATCGTTGAATATGCACATGAAGGCAATGATACGGTTTACGCCGATACAACCTTTACCTTACCGACACACGTCGAGAATCTGACACTGGAAGGCGACGGCAATACCTTTTTGGATTTGGCAACAACTCCAACAATATTCTGATAGGCAACAGCGGCAACAACCGCTTAAGCGGGGGGGGGCGGAAATGACACGCTCTACGGCATGGACGGTAACGACCTTCTGAAGGGTGGATGGGGTAAGGATCAACTTTACGGGGGTAACGGAGATGATATCCTAGAAGGTGGTGAAAACAACGACGTACTTGATGGTGGACATGGAAATGATACTTTATTTAGACGGTGGCACCGGTCTAGACCGCATGAGCGGCGGAGACGGAAATGATGTCTATCATGTGGACAATGTAAATGACACAGTTACCGAGCGATCGGGAGAAGGTACCGATACCATTTACAGTAGCGTTTCCTACACCGCCGCAGAAAATGTTGAAAACCTGACTTTAATAGGCAGCAACAACATCTTCGGTATTGGCAACCATAATGACAATATCTTGACGGGCAACAAAGGGGATAATCGTCTGAGCGGTGAAGACGGCAATGATACCCTGTACGGCATGGGTGGCAACGACACCCTGTCAGGTGGCAATGGAAATGACCACCTCAACGGTGGAGATGGTGACGACTATATCGCTGGCGGCTCGGGCAGCGACACCATCATCACAGGTGAAGGCAACGACACCGTTGCCTTTACTGCATCAGATATTCGTGAAGGCAGTATAGACCGTTTGCTCGATTTTAACCCTACGACAGACAAACTCGACCTATCCGGTATGCGTTCACTGCTGACTGGCAGCAACGCCAATTTGAACTGGTCAAATATGTTCGTTGAAAAGACCCTGAGGTCATTCTTCAAAAAGACCGTCCTTATCTCATCTTCGATACAGAGCAGCATACTCTTGCTTATCGCGAGGCAGGTTCAAGCAGCAGCACCATGTTTGCCAAATTCGATTTTGTCTGGTTGGACGCATCCAATATCATCGGCTAAAACTTGCTAAAAAGAACTGACCATTTGGAACGAATCTGCTTTTTAAACTCCAAAGCAAAGATTTAAAACAAACATTTTTTGAAACAAATCGTCAGTTCATTTTAAGCTGATTCAATAAAAACGTCGTCTGAAAACTTAGTTACAGGTTTCAGACGACATTTTTGTTTCTAAGATTGGGTTTTCTAAAAAATCTAGCAAAGGTCACAAATTGCTTAGGGTTTATACGTCATACGTTCCCATCACGCTTGCGCTGTCTAAAATATGTCCCTGCATGGCAAAGTGTAGGTCATTGAAGCGGAAGCCGCGCGGTAGGTTTAATACGGTGTCGAGTGCGTAAACGATGAGTTCGTAGCGGTGGCGGCAGTTGGGCGGATACATGCCGCCGTAGCCTGTGGCTTCTTCGATGTCCAATTTGCCCAACAGGCTTGCCCAACTGTTTGCGCCTTGTGTGTAGTCGGTGGCGGTCAGGCTTTCGTTTTCGGTGACGGAGGTGCGCTTGAGGTCGGAAATCAGCCAGTGGGTCCACACAAATCCGCTGGCAGTAATGGCGTCTTTATCTTCCAAAACGACAGCAAAGGATTTCGTGCCTTCGGGCGCACCGCTGATTTCAAAAGGGATGGAGTAAGTCGGCATATTGTTCGGGCTGAACTGGCTGCCGCGTTTGCCGTATTTGTCTTCAAATTCGCCGTTGACAATGGCTGAAGTCGTTACCTGCATAGTGTTCTCCTGTGGGGTTGGGAAAGGGGTCGTCTGAAAAGGAAGGCTTGTTCAGACAGATGATGGGGTTGATCGCCGTTTTCAGACGACCTATTTCATACCTGCCAATCTATCGGCGTCATGCCGTTTTCCTTCAAATAGGCATTGGCGCGGGAAAAGTGTTTGCAGCCGAAGAAGCCGCGATAAGCGGACAGCGGCGAGGGGTGTGGCGCGCTGAGGACGAGATGGCGGCTGTGGTCGATAAACGCGCCCTTTTTCTGCGCGTGGCTGCCCCAAAGCATGAAGACGACGTGTTCGCGGTTTTGGTTGATTTGGTTGACCACCTCGTCGGTAAAGCGTTCCCAGCCCAAAGTGGCATGGGAATGCGCCTGCCCAGCGCGGACGGTCAGGACGGTATTGAGCAGTAAAACGCCCTGTTCCGCCCAGTGTTGCAGATAGCCGTGTTGCGGGATTTGGAAACCTTCGATGTCTTCCGCCAGCTCTTTGTAAATATTGACCAGCGAAGGCGGGACGGCGATGCCTTCGCGGACGGAAAACGCCAGCCCGTGCGCCTGCCCTGCGCCGTGATACGGGTCTTGCCCCAAAATAACGACTTTGACGTTACCAAATTCCGTTGCTTTAAAAGCGTTAAACACGTCTTCGGCAGGCGGGTAGATAATCCGCCCCATGCCGCGTTCTTTTTTGACGGTTTCGATGATATGTTGGAAATAGGATTCGGACTTTTCCGAGCCGATTGCTTCGTGCCAAGTTTGCATCAGGCTGCCTTTGTGAAAGGGGACAGTAGGCATTATAGTGCGGTTGTTTGCAAAAAGGTCGTCTGAAAACCCTGTCTCATGTTTTTCAGACGACCTTTCATCTTTATTTTTCGTTTTGTTTGTACCAGTTGATAAATTCGTCTGGTTTGGCGAAGCCGAGTAATGGGTCGCTGCGGCGGCCGTCGGCGTGGATGATGAATATGCCCGGCGGGCCGTAGAGGCCGTATTCTTTCAACATTGCCTGATGGTCAGGCGTGTTGGCGGTTACGTCGATTTGGAAGAAGCGTTCCATATCGACGGCTTCATGCACTTTCGGCTGGTTGAGCGTGTAGCTTGCCATTTCTTTGCAGGAAATGCACCAGTCGGCGTAAAAATCCAAAACGACGGGCTTGTCGGGGTTGGCTTTCAATGCGGCATCCATAGCGGCTTTGAGTTCGGCGACGTCGGTGAACATTTTGCCGTGGTCGGTGGTTTTGCCTGCTTCAGACGGGGGGGCGAGTGTCAGGAAGTGGTGCAGGGCGGTGGTTTGTTTGTTTGCGCTTTGCCATCCGAACCATGCGCCGCCGATGAGCAGAAGGAAGCCTAAAACGGAGGCTGTAGTTTTCAGACGACCTTTTTGTTTGCCCGATTTAATCAGCAACATGACAGCGGGGACGATCATGAGCAGGGTGTAAAGCGCGACAACGAGGTAGTAGGGCAGGTGCGGCGTGGCGAGGTAAACGGCAACGGCAAGCAGGATGAAGCCGAAGGCGTATTTGATGCCGTTCATCCAGTCGCCTGCTTTCGGCAGGACGTGACCGCCGAATGTGCCGATGAGGATCAGCGGAACGCCGGTGCCGAGTGCCAAGGCATACAGCGCCAGTCCGCCTAAGACGGCATCGCCGGTTTGTCCGATATAGCCCAAGGCAAATGCCAGCGGCGGGGCGACGCAGGGGCCGACGATTAGCGCGGAGAGTATGCCCATGACGAATACGGAAGCGATTTTGCCGCCGGAGAGTTTGCTGCTTTGGTTTTGGAAATAAGATTGGACAGAATTGGGCAGTTGGATGTTGAAGAGTCCGAACATAGACAGCGCGAGGACGACCATCAGACCTGCAGCGGCGAGAACGACCCAAGCCTGTTGCAGCCATACGGTCAGAAGTGCGCCCGTCAAGCCTGCGATGACGCCGACCAGCGTGTAGGTCAGTGCCAAACCTTGTACATAGACCATAGATAGGGCGAAAGCGCGCTTTTTGCCGGCGTTTTTATCGCCGACGACGATACTGGAAACAATCGGCAAAAGCGGGTACATACAGGCGGTAAAACTCAAGCCTAGTCCTGCGATAAAAAACGCCAACAGGTTGGCGTTTAATGTTTCCCAAGATAATTTGAAGTGGCTGCCGTCGTCGTTTTGCGAGGCTTTAGGCGCGGCTGCGGGGGATGGTTTGGCGGAATCCGGTTGAAGGAAGCGGTCTTTGGCGGATATGGGTTCGTCGCTTTGCGTCTTGTACAGGCCGTTGCCTTTAATCTCAAAAGATGTGTCCACGGGCGGATAACATACGCCGGCTTCGGCACAACCTTGATAAGTCAGCGTCAGCTTGTAGGTCGGCGCGGCTTTTTTGTAAGGCCAGTTGACCTGCGCGGCGCGGTGGAATACGGTTTGTTTGCCGAAAAACTCATCTTCTTTGAGTTCGCCTTTGCTGAAAACCGGTTCGGCCAATACGCCTTCAGGCGCGGTGGCGGCGACGATTTTCGATTGGTACATATAGTAGCCGTCGGCGATTTTGAATTCGACGTTGATGCCTTTGTCGGTAACGTTCACTTGCGGCACGAACGCTTTTTCAGGCGGCAGCAAATCATCGGCGTTCACGGCAAACGCGCTGGAACACAGGGCAAAAAAGGCGGTAAAGAAGTAAAGGAGTTTTTTCATGGCGTCTTCTCAGTGGAAGGATTAAACAGGCGCATTATAAACGCAGCAGTCGTTTATAGGCCTTAATTTATATTAAAAGTTGCGATGGTTTTTATCGTCGCGAGGGGTGGATTATCGGGCGGCCGGATAGATGATGCCCGTCGGATTGTCTCTTTTTCATAGCCGATTGGAACGGGAAAGGTCGTCTGAAAACGGATAGTGTAAATTCTGTCCAAACTATTTTCAGACGACCTTTCATGATTTTACCGCTTTCGCACCGGTATCCTTAACTGTTTAATTGATTTCAGGCTGCGGGACTTTGTGCTGAACGGCGTAAACGGCGGCTTGGACGCGGCTGCTGAGGTCAAGTTTTCGCAGCAGGTTTTGAACGTGGACTTTGACGGTGGATTCTGCCAAGTCCAAATGGCGGGCGATGACTTTATTGCTGTGTCCGGCTGCGAGGTAGCCTAGGATTTCGAGTTCGCGCGGGGTAAGGGTGGAGAGTGCCTGGTCGGTGCGCGGTGCGGACGGGGAAATCAGGGATTGGACGAGGCGCGTGGTCATTTCGGGAGAAAAGACGTTGTCGCCGTCGACGGCTTTGCGGATGCTGTCGAGCAGGAAGTCGGCGTTGATGTTTTTCAGCAAAAAGCCGCGCGCGCCGATGCGCATACATTCGGTCAAATCGTCGCTGTCTTCGGAAACGGTCAGCATGATGACGGTTTGGTTCGGGTTGACGCCCAAGATTTGTGCCAGTGCTTCGCGGCCGTTCATGACGGGCATGTCAAGGTCGAGTAAGACGACGTCGGGTTTGAGCTGTTCCGCCATTTTGACGCCGGACAAGCCGTCGGCGGCTTCGCCGATGACTTCGAAGTCGCTTTGGCGTGAGAGTAGGGCTTTGATGCCGCTGCGGAAGAGTGTGTGGTCGTCGATGAGGATAATTTTAATGGTCATGAGAATGTTCTATTCTGTTTGGGTAAGGTTAGGGTAACGGTAGTACCTTCGTCGGGTTTGGAGCTGACTTCCAGTTCGGCACGGATTCGTTGGGCACGTTCCCGCATAATGCCCATGCCGACATGTTCGCCGGAAAGCGCGTCCAGATGGGCGGGATCGAAGCCTACACCATCGTCACGGATGATCAGCGTGAAGTCCTGACGGTTGTCAATGCTGACGGTAACGTTATGGGCGAGAGAGTGTTTGCGGATGTTGGACAGGCTCTCCTGAAGGATGAAGATAATCTGCAATTGTTCGTCGTCGTTTAACGCTGCTCCTTCGTCGCGCCACTTGGCGCTCACGTTGATTTTGGTTTGTCTTTCGAACCGGGCGAGTAGGGTGGAAACGGCTTCGGGGAAATCTTTGTTACTGATTTTGGTACGGAAGTTTAGCAGAAGTTCGCGTACGTCTTCATAGCATTCCTGTACGCCGTCTTTGATAAAGCGGATGTTTTCTTCGGCTTGTTCTTTTTGGTCGGCATAAAACGCAGTTTCCAGCATTTGAACCTGCAGGTTCAGGAAAGTCAATGCTTGTGCGATGCTGTCGTGCAGGCCTTGGGCAATCAGGTTGCGCTCCTGTAAAACGGCAAGCAGGCGGCGCTCTTGCTCGAGGCGGCTGTTGACGATGGAAACGCCTAATTGTCCGCTCAATGTGTGCAGTAGCTCGTTGTCGTTGTGATCAGGTTTAAGGTCGTCTGAAAAATACAGGTTTAAAACGCCCAGTTCTTCTTCTTGATAGCTAATAGGGAAAACGGCGTGTTTGAATTCCGTTTTATCTGATTTATCCGAGGCAGTATCCGGCCCATCATCCGAATCATCAGGCAGTCCGATGGATGCCACTATATCTGTGCGTTTGCGTTCGTTATCCCAAAGGCGGATGCTGCCCGCTTCTGCGGAGACTGCGGGCAGGGTTCGCTTGAGGAATTCCTCCGCCGCCTGTTGTGGGGTGAAAGTTTGATGCAAATTGCGGGTGGTTTGATAGAGCAGGGTCAGGTCGCGGTTTTGGCGCGCCAAATCTTGAGTTTGCCGTGCCACTTGTCCTTCCAAATCGGTATAAAGTGTTTTCAGCCGGCTGCTCATTTGGTTGAAGCCTTTGCTGACTTGGGCGAACTCGCTTATCTGGTCAGTGTCGATTTGAACGCCGAACCTGCCTTGACTGATGGTTTTTACACCGTCCCTCAATGTTTCCAGAGGGCGGATAATCCATGCGTAGTGCCAGATAATCATCAGTCCTGCCGCCGCAAAGATCATCCCCATCATAATCATTTGAAAGCGGCGCAACCATAAGGTGTTTTTCTCATTGGCATGTTCCATCGCCTGTAAAAACAGTTCGATATTGGCTGCAAAACGGTAGAGCTTGATTTGGTCGGGACGCTCGTAACGGCGCAAGACGGGCTGTATATTCGATTTCCAGTCTTCAATAAGCGCGGACTGTATCAGGTCGTAAACCGGCGGCGTTTCTGAAGGCATCAGCGGGTGGATGGCATTGCTCTGGCTGATACGGTTGAGATTTTGTTCGAATTCGCGGATTTGATTGTTGATTTGCGCCTTGGGTGCGCGTTCGCCGACCATATAGGCAAGGCGGTACACTTGTGTTCTCAAATTCCCTGCGTCTTCAATGACGGTGGCGGCGTTTTGCAGCCTCCAAGAGAGCACTAAAGTCAGGATGACGGACAAAAGTGCAGAACTGACCCATAATGCGGTCAGCAGCTTTAAGCGCGAGGACAGGCTCAGGTGGTTTAAAAAACGGAATGTGAAGGACATAGACGCTATATGCCGTTGCTAGTTTGAGGTCGTTTACCTTGTAAACATATCATTCATTCAGATTGTAGGCAATCAGACTGATGAAATGATCGTCATCAAATAGAGATAGAAATGACACTGTTTCAATGTAAAATCATGTTATGATAAAATTCAAATTATATGAATTTTATCATAAGCCCATTTGAACGGATGAAACCTTTCAGACGACATCGGGCAACCAGACCGCTTCACAAAGGATAAATATGAAAATATTTGCGTTGATATTGTCAGGAGGACAGTCAGACGGCGTAGATAAAGGCCTCTCCCCCTGGCAGGGTAAGACGCTGATTGATTGCGTTATTGATAGGATTAAACCGCAAGTTGACCATATCGCCATCAGTGCCAACCGTAATTTGGAAAATTATGCCCTTAGAAGCCCGCACCTGCTGCCGGATGCAAGGCAATGGCGGTATTTGGGCGGATTGGCTGCATTGTGTACCGCTGCCAATGATTTGCAGATTGCCTCTGCCGACTGGCTTTTGGTTGTGCCGTGCGATATGCCTGATTTGCCGGAAGATTTGGTAGAAAGATTTCGGACGGTTTCTAAAAAAACGCCTTTGTGCAACGCCTTTTATATCGAAACACCTGTAACGCCGCATTACAATGTGATGTTCATCCGTCCGCAAATTTTACAAAGTACCGTACCTTATTTGAGTTCAGGATTAAGGACGGTGAGGGGGTGGTTGCAGCAACAGCGTGCCCGTGTCTTACAATTTGACCATGATGATTGTTTTATCCGTTACGGAAAATCAAACAATGCCTGAGTCGGAAAAATTAAACATATCCAAACTATTGGCATTTATTTATTGTAAAATGAATGTTGTTACACAAAAGGTCGTCTGAAAATTTCAGACGACCTTTTGTGATTGAAGGAGGCTTAGGGTTGCAATATCAGCCGTTAGCCTTGCTTCTGCCTTTGCGCTTGGTTGGCGCGGTATCCGGATTTTTCACCTTAATTTTCACGCTTTTGCTTGGTTTTTTGTCTTTGCGTTTGGCTTTTTCCGCTACCGGTTTGGCTTTGGTGGTTTTCTTTTTGCCGTTTTCAGACGACGTTGCCGGTGCGTTGGCAGGCTGGGTTTTGCTGCGGCGTTTGGCGGCGGGTTTTTCCTGTTTTACAGGTGTTTTCATCGCGTCGTCGATTTCTTTCGCCGTCAGTTTGCGCTTGGTTTTCGAGCCGGTTGAGGCGGTGGTTTGAGTGCGGCGTTTTTTGCCGCTGTTGCCGCCGCTGATCAAGGTCAGGTCGATTTTGCTGGTGTCCAAATCGGCGCGCGCCACTCGGACGCTGACTTTGTCGCCCATGTTGAAACGGATGCCGCTGCGTTCTCCTTCTATCGCCATGATCTCGGGGCGGAAGTTGAAATAGTCTTCGCCCAAATCGCTGATGTGTACTAAGCCGTCGATGTGGATGCCGTCCAGCGTAACGAAGAGGCCGAAGTTGGTCATGCCGGAGATTTTGCCTTCGAAAACTTCGCCGACTTTATCGCGCATGTAATAGGTTTTCAGCCAGTTTTCCACGTCGCGGCTGGCATCGTCGGCGCGGCGTTCGCAGAACGAGGTATGTACGCCCAAAGCCTGCCAGCTTTTGTTTGGCGTGTAGGTCTGTTGGTTCAATACGGCTTTGATGGCGCGGTGTACGGTCAGGTCGGGATAGCGGCGGATGGGAGAGGTAAAGTGGGCGTATGCTTCGTAGGCAAGGCCGAAGTGTCCGTCGCAATGCGGTTCGTAAACTGCCTGCTGCATGGAGCGCAGCATCATGACTTGCAGTAATTCGGCATCGGGTCTGCCTTTGAATTGTTCGGCAAGCGCAGCATAGTCTTTCGGCGTCGGGTTGTCGCCGCCGCCCAGTTGCAAACCCAATAAGCCGAGCTGCTCGCGCAGGGTGGCGAGTTTTTCGGGTGTCGGGCCTAAATGGTTGCGGAAGAGGGCGGTGTGCTTGTTTTTCATCAGGAACTCTGCCGCGCAGACGTTTGCCGCCAACATACATTCTTCAATCAATTTGTGGGCGTCGTTGCGGACCACGGGCACGATTTTTTCGATTTTGCCGTTGTCGTCGAAAAGCATTTGGGTTTCGACGCTTTCAAATTCCACCGCGCCGCGTTCGAAGCGTTTTTTCTGAAGGATTTTGAAGAGTTTGTAGAGGGTGTCGATTTGGGCTTTGTGCGGATGGTCGAGGTCGTCTGAAATCCAGTCCCAGACTTGGTTGTAAGTCAGGCGCGCATGGGAACGCATAACCGCAGGGTAGAAGCGGTATTCTTTAATATTGCCCGCATAAGTGATGACCATATCACACACCATGCACAAACGCTCGACATCGGGATTGAGCGAGCAGATGCCGTTGGACAGGTTTTCCGGCAGCATGGGAATCACGCGGCGCGGGAAGTAAACGCTGGTGCTGCGTTCCTGCGCGTCCGTATCGATAGCGTCATCGGGGCGGACGTAATGGCTGACATCGGCAATCGCCACGACCAAACGGTAATTGCGTCCGATTTTCTCGGCAAACACGGCATCGTCGAAATCGCGCGCCGTTTCGCCGTCAATCGTTACCAAAGGCAAATCGCGCAAATCGACGCGGCCTTTCAAATCGCTTTTACGAACGTGGTCGGGGATTTTTTTCGCGGCTTTGGCACACGCTTCGCTGAATTGGTGCGGCAAATGGTGTTTGCGCACAGCGATTTCGATTTCCATGCCGCTGTCGGCATAATCACCCAATACTTCAATAATTTTCGCTACGGCAGGGCGGTTTTGCTCGGGATAAGTCTCGATTTCGCCGACGATGACCTGACCGGATTCAGGTTTGAAATGCGCGACGCTGTCAGGTTCCAAGACAATACTTTGATTCAGGCGTTTGTCTTCCGCTTCTAAAATCGCCACGCCTCGATCCATATAGAAACGACCGACCACTTTGCTTTGCGCGCGTTCGACAATATCCAAAACCGTACCTTCGCGGCGGCCTCTGCGGTCGATGCCGGCAGGGCGGACGGTAACAATGTCGCCGTGCATGATGCCGCGCATTTGGCGTTCATATAAAACGAAGTCGCCGTCTTTGGTGGGCGTGAGCGGTACGGCGAAGCCGAAGCCGTCTTTGTGTGCCTCAACACGGCATTTGACCAAATCCAATTTATCCGCCGCGCAAACTGCACCGCGACGGTTGATTAAAACCTGACCGTCCCGCGCCATCGCTTTCAGACGACGTTCGAAGAATTCGTACTCTTCTTCCGTAATCGACAACTCGCGTGCCAAGACTTCGATTTTGGACGGCACGCCTTTTTGTTCCAATAATTCAATGATCCACTCCCTGCTTGGCAGCGGATGTTCGTAACGTTGTTTCTCCCGTTTCAAAAACGGGTCTTTTTCTCGTAAATTTAAAGATTTAATATTTTTGTTCATTTTATTGGTTGACATTCTTTTTCTAAAATATATAATGACCGCTTCTTTGCGAAATAGTCAACCACTGTAACGCAAAACAGGAAATAAAGCAAAGCCCAGGTGGCGGAATTGGTAGACGCGCTAGCTTCAGGTGCTAGTGTCCTCACGGGCGTGGAAGTTCGAGTCTTCTCCTGGGCACCAAAATTTTGGTTAGGGCCGCTTTGCTTATCTCCATCCTAATTAGCCCAGGTGGCGGAATTGGTAGACGCGCTAGCTTCAGGTGCTAGTATCCTCACGGGTGTGGAAGTTCGAGTCTTCTCCTGGGCACCAAATCAATTATCCGGCTTATTCCGGATTTTTTATTGAATAGATTTATTTGTCTGATTAAGATACAATATCAGGCAACAAAATATGTTTAATTCCACAGAGAGGTGGATGAGTGGTTTAAGTCGCACGCCTGGAAAGCGTGTATACGTGAATAGCGTATCGAGGGTTCGAATCCCTTCCTCTCTGCCAGATTCTAAAGGCACTGCTTAAGGCAGTCCCTTTTATTCGGCTACTAAAAATTGGGGGGTGAAGCAGATTGGCCTGAAATATCATATTATAGTGGATTAAATTTAAATCAGGACAAGGCGACGAAGCCGTAGACAGTACAAATAGTACGGCAAGGCGAGGCAACGCCGTACTGGTTTAAATTTAATCTACTATAATGTCTCAGGGTTTTCAATTACCTTTCCAGTACGTCAAAGTTAAAACAAACTTCACATTTCAAAGCTACACAAAAAGATTTTCCAGTTATTTCTGTTGTATTTACGTAAACCTTCTTATCCTCAAATTTTGCAGAAAAAGATTAGGTCACCTGAAAACAAAAACTTTGTTTCAGATGACATTGACAGGTAGGTCAGGCATGTTTTGCCTTGTTTGCGGGCATGGTAAACAGGATGCCCTGCGGTTAAATGACTGATTCACTGGAGTGGATAAGAAGGCCTCTATCTACTAATAAGGGATTAAGACTGGATAACGTGTGCATCATCTCAAGCCTTAGCATTAAAAACAAAGCCCCTCCAGTTGCGGATTAAAAAAAGGTCGTCTGAAAACCGATTTCAGACGACCTTTCTGATTTAAACCATCAACCGCAATATCGGCAGTCCAATATATCTTTGCGGATGTCGTTCAGCAGGAAGGCTGCGGTGTCTTCATGTTCTGCCTGTACGAAGACAAAGAGTCGGGCGATGATTTTGCCGATGAAGACTTTTTGCAAGGCGCAGGCATCAGTCAGGATGCGTTCCTGCAGGAAGCTGCGGATGTCTTCTGGCAAGGTGTAGTCGCGGGC
>NZ_AEPF01000118.1 GCF_000193735.1 Neisseria sicca 4320 | reverse complement strand
AGGGCCAGTTCAATTGGCAAATCAAACGTTGAAAATCAGATTAACGGCAACGTCAGTAACGCCGTTATCGCCTCATCTGGTTCTGTTGTTCATCAAATTAATACCCAAAATCACGTCATCAGAACCCGTGTCGATTCAAAACCCGGCAAGGAACATATAACGCTTGAGCAAGCTTCAAAGCTGCAACAACTTGTTAAACAAGTTGCCGCAGCTGAAGAGATTGCCAAACGGTCGCCAAAATCAATCCGTGCAATTTGGGCTAGTCTGAATGCTCACTGTAAAGTTCCGAGTTACAAACTAATTGCATTGAGCGATTACGACAAAGCAGAAACTTATCTCAGAAAATGGCTGGGTAGGTTGAGTAATACAGCAACATCAAAGAACAACGATCCCGACTGGCGAAAAAAGAAATACGCTTATATCAAATTAAATGTAAAACAACTTGAGCTTGAAGATTGGTTGAAAAGTTACCTCGAAAAAAATTTCGCAGTAGAAAGCCTGACTGAATTAAGTAATGACGATTTGCAAAAAACATATGCAGCAGTATCGACTAAAAAACGGAAAAAATAGGCTTAAACATGAAACTCCGCCTTTAAATTCAAGTTTCATGTTTAGCTTATAGTCTTCAGATGCTTTGTTTTTTAGATGTATGATATTAAGAGATTTTTTCAAACATGGAACTGTCTTACAAGTTCCATGTTTAGTTTCTAGTTAAAGCCTTTTATAAACATCCTAATCAACCACGCCGAAACCGAGCCGCGCGACGGCCTGTACGTCCTACGCATAGGAAACGACCTTTTCGTCAAAAACATCCAACGCCTGCCCGGACGGCTCTTAGTTAAATCCGCCAATCCCCTCTACGAGCCTTTTGAAATCGACCTCACAGCCGACAACACCGACATCGCCATCATCGGACGCGTAGAATGGTTCGGCCGCTCCGTGAACTGATTTTATAGTTAATTAAAAACAAAATG
>NZ_AEPF01000119.1 GCF_000193735.1 Neisseria sicca 4320 | reverse complement strand
TACATAAAGTCAGAGTGCACACCATCACCATGGACAATGGCAAAGAATTTTACCAACACACCAAAATAGCCAAAGCATTGAAAGCGGAGACTTATTTTTGCCGCCCCTACCATTCTTGGGAAAAAGGGCTGAATGAGAACACCAACGGACTCATCCGACAATATTTCCCCAAACAAACCGATTTCCGAAACATCGGTAATCGGGAGATACGCAGGGTTCAAGATGAATTGAACCACCGGCCAAGAAAAACACTTGGCTACGAAACGCCAAGTGTTTTATTCTTGAATCTGTTCCAACCACTGGTACCATAGTGTTGCACTTGAAATCCGAATCCAAGGTCGTCTGAAACTTCTAACGGCCTGAAATTAACCTTACTTATTTTGTTATGGACTTAAGTTCCATTTTCAAATCATGTTTTTGCAATCAAACATAATATCCTCGATGTTTCCAAGTGTAATGGTTTTCCCAACTGTACATCTTTGCATATTTTCTTTTTGAATAGCAGTTCCACTGAGGGGGATATATTTATATGGGTTTACTTTTGAAACAAATCCAAATAGGAGTAAATACAGGAAGAATGCTACGCAAGCTATAAATCTTGGAAGTTCACTACCTTTCCAATTGCATATAAAATAAATGTAGTTAGCTGCAAAAATTAATAAACTAATAAAAAGGAATACCCATCCCCAAACGCTAGGAAATCCATAATCATCAAAAAACCAATTAAGAATAAAAGACATCGTTTTCATCTTTCCTGAATAAATCCCGAAAACTGCTCCTTAAATTGCTTCGCTATCTCAGCAATATCAAAACCTGCTTCTAATCCAAATTGACCTTTCGTTAAATACAATCCAAATTGTTCTTGATATTTCTTAGCAATATCTGCTTCAGCGTAACAGATTTCAGGATCATCATGACGTAGAAAATAAAACTCTGGATGAGGGATAATGTATGAACCAGCTCGCAATTCCAAGAACTCACAAATATCCTCAGCCAAGTTCATTAAGATACATATTTCAATATCTTTCATAAATTTCCTGTCCCGAGCGCACATAAACCGCCGAGCGTTTTTCAAAATGATCACTGATTTCTGCTGCTTTGATTTGCAGGGTTTTAATTTCATCCTTTGTCATATTTGTCATAACCTCACCTTTGAACTATAATAATAAACTATCTGAAATAATAAACTCGGATGAACCCAAACGGAAACCCACTTGTGCAAGAAGTGGGCTTGGATTTGGATACATGTTTAAAGACGGGTAGAGCCGTCTGAACATTTGGGCATACGCCCTATCCGGATTTATCCGATAAATACCCGCTCACGGCGGGGAAAAGAAAAATCAATATGTAGTTTGCAGCTTGTCCGCAGATTATCGCTGCTGCATCGGGATTACGTCCCGATTAAAAATACGTCCAACTTGCCGCCTGTTACCGGACCCTCTCATCAGGCTACCCGGATGTGCGGCATTTTTTTGGCAGGTTGAATGCTGCCCGCAACCGTTTATCCGATTTACCCAAAGGCTCAAACGCCTTTTCTACGCCTGTTGTTTCGGACTTTTTAAGCCGAAATAACTCCGAAGGGCGGTTGCTTCGTTCCAAACTGTTAAAGATCAAATTGTTATGTTTAGTATATTTTAAATATACATATTTATCTATTACAAGTTGACATTTTTCCTAAGAAATTTTTACTTATTGATTATTAATGTTTTTATTTTCATTTAAAAAAAGAAAGGACATCTGAACCTTGAAACGACCTTTTTGGGGAATTGAAATTGGTGTCCTAGAAATGTGAAAAACAAAAAGTCGTCTGAATTTTCAGACGACTTTTTGTTTTGGCGAAAATAGTAGCTGTTTATTTCAATATAGGATATAGTTAGCTAACTAAACTAAGTTTAAGGTCTTAATCATGTTCCAAGCAAATATACATCAGGCAAAAACCAATCTCAGCCAATTGATTCAAAAAGCTGAGGCAGGCGAAACCGTCATTATCGCCAAGGCAGGAAAACCCTGCGTTCAATTGACCAGTATTGTCAAACAAGAGCGGAAAGCAGGCGATCTGAAAAAATTCAGCAATTCCCAAAATACCGATATTTCCAGAATCCTTGAAAGTGATGACGATACCGCAGATTTATTTGAGGCTTCTTCGCTATGAGAAAGATTCTGTTAGATACACACGTTTTACTGTGGTGGCTGATGGATGATGACAAATTAGGCGAAAATGCCCATAAAATAATCAGAAATCCCAATAATCTGATTTTTGTCAGTGCAGCAAGCATTTGGGAAATTTCCATCAAATTAAATAAAGGGCTGCTGAAACTGCCTGAAGAATTTTTTGATATTACAGAGCAACAAGATTTTGAGAATCTGCCTATAGATTTCTTCCATGCTAAACAAGCAGGATTACTCCCTCCGATACACCGAGATCCCTTTGACAGAATGATGATTGCCCAAACTCAAGCGGAAGGCTTAGAACTGATGACTGTTGACGGACATATCCCTCAATACGGAATCAGGGTAATTGATGCAAGCAAGTAAAAATATATTTCAAACACAAAAGGTCGTCTGAACTTTCAGACGACCTTTTTGGTTTAACTAGTAGTTTTTTCTGATTAGGTGTTGATTGGTAAACTTCAAAATAGGGCTTGTGTTTGGCTAGGAAAAGTTTCTATTAAGATTAATAACTACGCCGATAATATTCGCATCTGACGGCATGATTTCGGGTTGGTTATCATTGTATTTTAAAAAATGCTGATTCTTTATATCCAACAGAAGTTTTGCAACAATTCCTCGGTTGTGTGCAGAGACTACCATTATAAAATCACCATGTTTGGCTATGATATTTGGGTTAATAGTTAGAATATCATTTTTGAAAATCCCTTCACTTTGTAAATCGTTATCAGGGACGCGAGCCAAAAAAGGTTTTATAAAACCGGTCCGGGGGACATTCTCAAGATTTATTAGAGGACTATCTATCTTATCGTTGTGTGTGCAAGAAAAAGGGGCATCTCCAAAGTTGTTTCTTCCTACTTGTATATGATTTGCATTATTATTGATCACTTGATTTTGGTAAGGTAGTGGATAATTGCATACCTCAGATATTTTTACCATAACCTCAAATGTAGGCTTATTCCTTCCTTTTTCAAGAGCGGAAACGCTACCCTTGCCAGAGAATCCAATCTCCTCAGCCAACTCTTCTTGCGTCAAGCGCACCTGCCTTCTTGCATTTGTGACCCATTTAGCCAAATCGTAGTTCATAGGACAGTCTTGATTTAAAAATTTGATTCTATATAGACTCAAAATAGTTGTCGCATCTGAATAATTGACTAATATGTATATTAAAAATATACTTAAGATAATTTTTTACCGAGAAAATATATGCTGAAAGCTCTTCAAGTAGTGGTCGAATTAATTGGTAGTCAGGCATCATTAGCTCGAAAGTTAGGTGTTCAACGCTCAACAGTGAATAGTTGGATTCATGGTAGAAACAAAATTCCGCCCGAGGTTGCCATCAAGATAGAGAAATTGACCGACTCCAAAGTGAAGAAAAAAGAACTGAGGCCTGATTTATTCGACTGAACATTCGGAATAATCATGCTCACCGCCGACATCCGCCATCATATTACAACGGACTTCGTGGTTTACCGCGAGTTCGGGCTTTTGTGCGGATCCAATATTCAGGCGGCGACTCTGCTGTCAGGGTTGTTTTGGTAGAGTGATGTGGCCGATAAAGAGCCACAGCGTCGGGGGTGGTTTTATAAAACCGCTGCCCAGTTGCTCGACGAGTTGGGCTTAACCCGTCGTGGCTACGAGAAGGCGCGGAAGTTTTTATCGGGCAAAGGCGTAATCCAATGCCGACGCGCAGGCGTACATGGCAGAATGCACTGGCAGCTCAACAAAGAGCGGTTATTGGAGCTTTGCTATCTAGTTAAAGGCGAGCCATTACCGAAGTTTCACAGCCGCTACCATCTCGACATCGACAATTTCCGCCTTGAAAAGTGGGTTAATTTCGACCTTTGGAACGAATTCCTCAAAATGCGCGCCGAAAAAGGCAAGCCCCTCAATATCAAGCAGAAAAAAATCCTGCTCAACCAGCTTAAAGACCTCAAAAACAAAAACTACGACCTCAATGCCGTGATGCAGAAATCGATTCTGAACGGCTGGGCAGGCTTCTATGCCTCCGACCATTCCCCCAACATCCCTGCGCCGCCGACGTCCGAAGCGGCCACGCGCAAAGCTAAGGCGGAATACGAGGCGCAAATCAAACAATCCTCCCATCCGCCCCCTGATACAGGCGGGCAGAGGAATCCCGACAATCTCGATCGCCAAAATCTCAAAAACCTCAAAAACCTCTTTAGGAAAAAACAGTAATCATCAGGCTGTTGGCACCGCCACGCCCAAACGCTGCGCCGGCAGCTTTTTTTGCGCCCTTTGAAGCCGGAAAGGTCGTCTGAAAGGCGGTTTTGCCTGTTATGCGGCGCCGATTGGGATATGCTCACCTGTCTTTCCGTCTCATATTTCTATTTTTACCCGAATCAGATGATAAAAATCCCCTTTTTTGTTTGAAATAAGTAATTGAAAATACTGTGTTTGTACATATTGATCAAAGAACATTGGCTTTTGAGTACAGAGAACTTTGTCCACATAGGACGACCTTTATACAAAGACCACGATCACAGACCACTATCAAAAAATATTACAGGCGGCCGCCTGATTGTTTTTTGTGCAATTTATGATCTATGTAGATGGATATTGGCGTTTGGGCGGATATGGGGTGTTTTTGAGGAGGGGATATGTACAGGTTTTGTGGATAAATAGCTAGAAATATGTACAGGTTTACTGTACAATTAATTGTGTTGCTTAATGGAGATACAAAAAATGGACTATGTAATCAGCTACACCGCAGCCCGTGAAGATTTGGCGAAGGTTATGACCAAAGTGTGCGAAGACCAAGTAGTAACACATATTACGCGCCGGAACGGAGGGAACTGTGTCTTGATGTCTGAAGAAGAGTACGGCTCTATTATGGAGACGCTGTACCTGTTCGGAAATCCTGCCAATGCTGCACATTTGGAACACTCGCTGGCTCAGGCAGAACAGGGAAAATTTGTCGAGGTTGATCTGTGATGAAGCAGCGTTTTACCGCCAATGCCGCCGAAGATTTGGCTTATTGGAAAAAGCACGATGCCAGGAAGGTTGAACGGATCAAGTTGCTTTTGGAAGATATTAAAGCCAACCATCCGAAGGGAATCGGTAAACCTGAACCGCTGCGTCATCAGAAATCGGGACTGTGGTCACGAAGGATTGATCGGGAACACCGTTTGGTTTACTCGGTAGAAGAAGATACGGTAACGGTTTATGCCTGCCGATACCATTACGAACGCTGAACGCGGTATTTTATCTCGAAAGCCGTCTGAAAATTCAGACGGCTTTTTTTATATGTACTCCTTAGGATTGATCTGATTCTGTCAATCGAATTTGTCTTCGCCTGATTTCCCGGAGGAGGGCTGATCCGGGTTTTCTGTCTTTTGACATTCATTTTCTTTCAAATGATTTAGAGATGAAGACGGTTTTTGAGCTTCGGTTTTGCTGTTTTCCGGCTGGTTGCTTTGCTCCGTTCGTAAGCGTGTTTTGACAAACCAGTTGATCGTCGTCAGTCCAACTTCGAGGCCGTTTTCTTTCAAAAATTGCTGAATCTGTTTTTGAGAAAAACCTTTTTGTTTGAGCAGCAGGATGTCGGATTTGAACGGCTCCAATTTGGAACGCCGTCCGTTTTCTTCCTGTGCGCTGATGAAGTCCTTTACAGAAACACCCATATCTAACACCAATCTAATTTTAATCTACTACTAACCTAATGATAATTTACTTATAAGCGAATAAAATCCAATAATAACCTATTTAAACCTATAAATCAATCTAATATAAATCTAATTTATAAACCATATGTAATCTATTTAAATCTATTCATGACCCATGTCAATCTAATTTTAATCTAGCTGAATCTAACAAAAATCTAATAATGAACCAATAAACATCCCCATCCGCGCGTATCATCCCCTCAAAAAGGGATATTTCTTTAGTACAACACCAAATTCATCTAC
>NZ_AEPF01000120.1 GCF_000193735.1 Neisseria sicca 4320 | reverse complement strand
ATCCCGCCCCGCACTACATCGGCAGACGAGTTTCCCGCAGCCGCTCCGGCAGCCGCACCCAGCATCCTTGTGATCGCTGAAACGGTCTCTTTTTCCTCCGCAGCTCAGGCTGCCGCCGTCGCCTTTGCCGTACAGCCATTTCTGCCAATGACGGGGGCGGCCGCTTCCGCCCCTCCCGATGCCAGCGCGCCGGCTAAAGCGTCGTTGCCTCCCGCCGCAGATACCGCTGCCCCGAGTACGCCGTGGGCGAGGATGTGGGCGGTTTCCTGACCCGACGTCAGCCTGCCGTCCGGGTTTTTCTGCGCCAGCCCTTTGAAGTATTGTCCGATTTGGTAGGATACGGCGGGACTCGCAGTGGCGGCGGCTATGCCTGCCGCGCTGTCGGTCGGGGCGGACAGGCCCGCGCCTATCATATTGAGCAGGACTTTTCCCCTCTGCCTTACTTTGAGGCCGTCTTCGTATTCTTTCCGGTCGATTTCTCCTTTGGCCAACTTTTCCTTCAACCCGTCCAGGCTGCGTTCGATTTCGGTATTGAGGCCTTGCAGTGTTCTGCCGAACTCCTGCGTTACTTCCCTTTGCAGGTTGATCTCTTTGGCCACCGCGTCTTTGTCGAAGCTGTTTTTCAGACGACTTGTGTGTTGGGCTGCAGTTTCGGTGTCGATGCCGGTGTAGATATGTGCTTCGGTTTTTTCGGCAGTCCTGCCGGTTCGGGCAAGTTGTCCCGCTTCGTCGGTAATGTGTATGTTGCTGGTGTTGATGCCGCTGCGGGTGGTGCTGTTTTTGCCGTCTCCGTCGCTGCCGTAGCCGATGGCC
>NZ_AEPF01000121.1 GCF_000193735.1 Neisseria sicca 4320 | reverse complement strand
CACTGTTCAAAAGTAAATCAACTGAGAGCATTAGACAAGGAGTTTGAGATGTAGGCTGTTATTTTGCTTGGAGAAAATATGGGAGTTCTTAGTCAGTTCGAAAGTAAGTAATATAAACCCAAAAGGTTTCTTATACAAAAGGATATATATTCGAATTAGGTAATGACATTATTAATAGGTAATAAATGATGAATAAAGCAAATTATAAAGGGTATTCTCTTACTCAATTAATCTTTGTAATTGCTATAATTGGAATATTAGCTTCAATAGCTTACCCAAGTTATCAAAAACATATTAGAGACTCTGAAATACGTCTGGCTTTGGCAGAGCTTGTTGAGAGTGCTCAGTTTATGGAACGATTTTATCAGCAGAATGGTAGTTTCAAGAAAACTTCTACAGCGTGGCCTGATTTGCCTAACTCTCGGAGTTTAGAAAACTTTTGTATTTATCCACATGGGCTTGCTAGAGGCGCGTTAGATGGGAAATTTACTTTAAAGGCAGTTGCATTGGATAAGAATAAAGAACCTAGGGTAATAAAGATTAATGAATCTCTAACGATTTTTATTTGTGAGAGTACTGCTAGTTCTTGTGATGATGTTACGAAAAACTATTTTTCTGGTGCAGATAAAAACTGTTCCGTATATCGGCTTTAAGAGGGTTTGTGCAGTTATTACTGAATGGTTTGTACATCTATTTAAACTAATATTAATTAAGTAGAGTCTGAGCCAATACTTATTATATAT
>NZ_AEPF01000122.1 GCF_000193735.1 Neisseria sicca 4320 | reverse complement strand
TCGAAGTAACGGAATCCGATTTTCAGACGACCTTTTTTTGTCTTAAATGGCTATGCCATAAAATCAACTCAATGATTTAAAACGGTCTCAAGCGGTCCCAGAACGCCTTGACCTGACCGCCATATAAATCAGCGGACGTACAATACGCAATTTCCAAACCACATCGACCTTGCGTCCCATATTTTTTAATACATTGGTTCAACGCAGTCTGATGGACGCTTTTAAAACGCGGAGAAGTAATGGCAACCACATTTTCCGCCGTCAGACCGCCTTGCGATTTCGGATAAGCGAGCGCGATACAGGTATTGTGAAGCGGAATAACCGACTTACACCCCGTCGCCTGCCCCTGCTGCACGCCCGAAAGTGTATCTTGTGCGCGGCAGAAAGCCTCCAATTCGGCATTTGCTTCCAGTTGCGAAGCATTTTCTTTGGTTGTTTTGAGTTGTACGGCACTGCCGCCATCCGCAGGATTCTGCCACATGACCAAGTAGCCATAAGTATCCGCCGCCCCCGCAGTACCTGCACATACGGCAAGAAGCAATGCAATAACTGTTTTTTTCATATTCATCCCTGATTACCTTATTTATATCGGCTATTGTCATTATAAAACAAAAGAACAACATGATATATGTCGCTTTCAGACGACCTTGTCCTGATCGGACGGACTAAAAGTCGTCTGAAAGCTGCTTAATCTTGCAGCTGCTTTCTGTGTTTCACACATTCTGCGGCATATTGCTCGCCCCAGCGGTGCATCGTCTCGATAACGGGCATCAATGTCTGCCCGAACGCCGTCAACGAATACCCCACCTTCGGCGGAACCTGCGGATACACTTCGCGATGGACAATGCCGTCGTTCTCCAACTCGCGAAGCTGCAACGTCAACATGTCAGTTCCGTTTCCGCCATCATTGACCTCTTAATGACAGTATAAAAATTGTGCGTACTTGTGAATAAGTTTGTACCCCATATAATACATACAACACAAGCATGGCAACCACGACATTATTGATTTCATGACACAAAGATCGTCTGAAAAGGTTTCAGACGACCCCACAAGAAGGAACCTCATCATGCGCAACGTCAAACAAATCTACCGTGCCGACAGCCAACACTGGGTCGGCGACGGATTCCTCGTCCAACCCCTGTTCTCCCACATGGGCGACGACCGCGGCACCAATCCCTTCCTGATGCTCGACTACGCCGCACCGCATGAGTTTGCCCCCAACGAAACCCGCAGCCCGCGCGGTGTCGGGCAACACCCGCACAAAGGCTTTGAAACCGTTACCATCGCCTACCACGGCGAAGTGGCACACCGCGACTCTAGCGGCGGAGGCGGCATCATTTACGAAGGCGACGTGCAATGGATGACCGCAGGCTCGGGCATCATCCATGAAGAATTCCACTCCGAAAACTTCAGCAAAAAAGGCGGACTTCTTGAAATAGTCCAACTTTGGGTCAACCTGCCCGCCAAAGACAAAAACACGCCGCCGCGCTATCAGCATCTTGCCAAAGCCGACATTCCCGTCGTCGAGTTCCCTGACGAAGCAGGCTGCCTGCGGCTGATTGCAGGAGAATATAAAGGCGTAAAAGGCGCAGCCGACACCTTCACCGAAATGAATGTTTGGGACATCATTTTGAATGCCGATAAAAAAGCCGTATTGGAAATACCCGAAACCCACAACCTGTCTATGGTCGTCCTACGGGGCGACGTTACCCTAAACGGCAAAGAGCAGGCGGGCGCAGGAGAGCTGGTCTGCTTTGAACGAAACGGCAGCAACGTGCATATAGAAGCCGGCAGCGAAGAAGTCAAAATCCTTTTACTCTCCGGCATCCCGATTGACGAACCCGTCGTCGGCTATGGTCCGTTTGTGATGAATACCACCGAAGAAATCCGTCAAGCCATCAGCGATTTCAAAAGCGGCAAATTCGGCGGTATAGATTAAACGGTTCGAAGAAATCTTAGCTATGGGCAGCCTACCTGCCTTCCGGCTTAATTATATTTTTATTTTAGGTTGTCTTAATTGCTGCGACAATTTCTTTTTGTCTATGAAATATGACTCGACTAAACGATACAAGCCTTTGCATGCAAGCCTTATTGACACTTAATTACTTACACAGTTAATTTTAAAGAAGCTCCGTAGGCGATTTGACTGTCGGTAAGGACTCTGCTGCCCTCAAAACAGGAAGTAACCGCTCCTCTGCCCAACTCTCCCGTGCGGAACCGGAACAACACCGCCGTCAACGCGCAAACGTTTCTGAAGAGCCGGCACTGGAACGTGAAAAACGCGCCAACAAACGAGACCAAATCAACGGTGCTATGGGTACTGCTGCCGGTGCGGTCGGTCTGATCGGCGGTATCGCAGGTACTGCCGCTTTGATCAAAGCTTGGTTCTAATTTAGCAGGTATTCGTAAAAACGACCGGTACAGCGTATCGGTCGTTTTTCTTATTCTCGGCTTCAAACTCGTTCATCCCGAATAAAGTCATAAACAAAACCCAAAAGGTCGTCTGAAACTTGAAACCCAAGTTTCAGACGACCTTTATCTATTGAATACCATCAAGCCGCCTTGCGGTGGTAATGCCGTAGCGCGTGTTCTTTACGACGACCGCTACTGAAGGCGGATACGCGCTTCAAATAGCCGATGACGCGGGTGCCGTAATCGATGTCGTGCGAACCGCAGGCGGAACAGGCGTGCAGGGTGCGTTTGTCGATGTGGCCGCATTCGTTGCAGATGGTGATGCGCACGTTCACGCAGAAGTAGTTGCAGCCGGTTTGCGCGGCGATGTCCAAGAGTGAGCGGTAGCCGGATTCGGGCAGGGCTTCGTCGAGGTTCAGGTGCAGCGCGGAGCCTCCGTCGAGCCAGTCCACCAGTTCTTTGCCGTGCAGCAGGAATTTGTCGAGCGCGTTGATTTCTTCGTCTTCGACGACGTAGAAATAGGAGTTGTAGCATTCGCGGCTGACTTTGTAGCCGTCGGCCTTGTCCCATTTAGCGTTTTTCACGCCGAGGTTTTCGGCGGGAACAAACTCGGTGTTGAACTTCACGCCGTAGTGTTTGCTGGCGGCTTGGTTGGCTTCGAATATGGTTTTCAGACGACCTTGGACGAAGTTGATGTAATCGTCATTGTAGCCGACTTTGATGCCTTGCGATTCGGCGGCTTCCGCCATGCCGTTGATGCCGATGGTGAGGAACTGTTTGTCCAACGTAATGAAGCCTGCATCATAAACGGGCAGCATTCCGGCGGCTTGGTATTCTTCCATCAGTTTGCGGTAGGCGTATTGGTATTTGTGGATTTTACCCACTTCGGCGGCAAGGTCGCGCCCGTCTTGTTCCAATCGGTTCATGTTGATGGTGATGACGTTGATGGAACCGGTCGCCACGCCGCCCGCACCAAGTGTGTAGCTGAAGGTGCGGTCTTCGATGGCATTGCGCAGACGGCAGCAGGAAGCCAAGGAGTCGGGATTGTCGGAAAGATAGACAAAGAAGGAATTGCCTTCCGCCAACTCTTTCGCCATTTCGTCGGCGAACACGGTGTCTTTGCATTTGCCTCCGTCGGTCAGCATCGCAGCGGTCACGACGGGGAAGGTCAAAACGGCTTTGGTGCGTTCCTGATTGAACCATTTGAGGAAGAAGTTTTGCAGCTTCGCCACGCTCGCCCAGATCGGTTTGCTGAAATCGGGAAAGACGAAATCGCCGAACATCGCATCGAAATAGTATTGATCGTAAACAGAAATATTCCAGAATACGCTCTGATAGCCGCGCGCGGCGGCGGGCTGGTTGATGCTGTACACTACCTGCTGCATGTGGTTGGCGATTTCTTTGCCGTGGGTTTCCAAATAATCATCGCCGTAGTCTTTGCGGGCGAAGTAGTCGAAATAGGTCAGAAATTCCACCGTCGCCACCGCGCCGGCAAACTGCGCGCTGATGGCAAACACCAGGTTGATAAACGAGCCGCAAAACGAAGCCAGATGCTGCGGCGCCTTAGATTCGCCTCCGAGTTTGCTTAACCCGTCGAGCAGGAAGGGATACAGCGTAACCGACACACAATAAGGCTTGAGGCTGGTTTCGTCGTGCACATAAATCTCGTGCGCCTCAATCTGGCGGATGTATTCGTCGGCAACGGATTGGTCGAAAATTTCGGCGATTTTGCGCGACACTTGGGCGCGGTTAATCTGCACGAAAAAGTCTTTCATGATTTCCGCTTCCATCGTGGCGATATTTTTCTGGGTAACGTTGGCGTTGGCGTCCATTTTCGAGCCGTCTGCCGCATTTTGCGCGCTGATGTAGTCGTGCATGAATCGCAGTTTGCCGTTTAACTGTTCGGGATGCAGCCGAATCATGTTAAGTCCTCCTGTGTGGGTTGGATAAAAAGCCTCAGGCCGTCTGAAAAGCGGCCGCCTGCGGCTGAGTCGTAATCGGGATGATTTTGGGCGCGGGTTTGTCTTTGATAAACAAGCGGTTCAATACCTCGCCCGTGCGCAAATCGATAAACTTCTGATTGGTTGTCGGGCTGTCCAAGCCGCCCAGCTCCATTTGCCAACGGCCGGTTTTCAGATACGTCAGATAAGGCAGGATGCCGTCTGAAACCGCCTCCAGCTCCTTACGCTCCAGACCGGTGTACAAACAGGCTTTCAAACCCGCCTGCGTCACGATGCCCAAAATTTTCTGCAAGGCTTCCGGCTGCCATTCCCCGCCCATAAATAACACGCAGCTAATCAGCCCGCGATAGCGTTTCAGACGACCTCTCAAATAATCCCCGGTCAATTCCGTGCCGACACCCTCTTTCCACGCATCGGCACTATGGCAGCCCTTGCAGCGCAGCGGGCAGCCTGAAAACAGAAACGCCAGCGACACTTCGCCCGGCACTTCCTGCCATACGATTTGCTCGATTGTGAATTTCAACGCTGCCATGACTTGCCACGCATAAATACAATATATGGTGTGAATTAAATCATAAGAACACAAGATATGGTATTTTTATTTAACAATGCAACAAACCGATATGATAGTTTTTAATAATTTCCCATATTGAAATTACAAATCAAGACCAGCTTCCAATACGAAAAATAAGTCGTGATAAGCAAACTCCGTTATGGCAAAGACCTGCTTCAAGGCAGACTGACAATTTGAAATGAGTCGGTTTTGGGCACAGAAAATGCCGGATTCAAGGCAAAAAGCACAGCAAGATTGAACATCTTACGAGCATTTTTAATGCGGAAGACGGCGCTTTATGAGACAAAATACCGCCATTATCGAATGAGCCCCAGTCTAAATCTCAAAAACAGAAAAGGTCGTCTGAAACCCGTTTCCAGGTTTTCAGACGACCTTTACACATTCCCCAAGCCTTCAATCAGACAATATGCTGCACCCGTTCGTACAATTGTGTAGGATTCACCATCTGATCGGCAAAACTCAGACTGAGGTCGCGCGATTGTGCCGAAGCGTAGTAATGCTCAACCTTCACCTCATCCCCTTCACCGAAAGCACGGATAAGCAGGCTGTCTTGGGCGCGTGCGAACACGGCATCTGCCTGTTTCCCCCCTTCAAACACCAAACGGTCGGTAAACACGCCTGCGCGGGTTGAGCCGTCGGCTACTGTATCTTTGCCGTGTCCCGCCGCGAAAACGTAAGTATCCGCAGTGTTGATACCGCCTGCCAGATAATCGTCGCCTTTCCCGCCGATAATCGTGTCTTTGCCGTAGCCGCCGTAAATTTTATCGTTGCCCGCGCCGCCATGAATCGTATCGTTGCCGTGCCAGCCCGTCAGCGTCGCGCCTGTATCGGAGCCATATATTTCCATAGTCGCTGTTTTCATGGCTTCCGCATCCAAGGTTTTATCAGCGAACTCGAAACGTACATGACGGTTGGCAACCGACTGGAAATAATTGGCGACCGTTACCGAATCGTCTTCGCCGTATGCCTTGACGGTCAAATCGTTGCCGCTGCGGATAAATCTGACCGAACCGGAAACCGCGCCATCGAAGCGCAACGTATCGGTAAATTTACCGCCCTGATAAGTCGCATCCCTGACGGTATCGTGTCCGTGTCCCGCCGCAAAAAGGTAAACATCGCTGCTGTTGATACCGCCATACAGCGTATCATTGCCCGCACCGCCTGCCAGTACATCACTGCCCGAGCCGCCGCGCAGCACGTCTTCACCGTCCGTTCCGGTCAAAATCCTGTCCTGTCCCGACGCACGTCCCAATACTTCCAAACGCATAGCGGCTTCTGCCGTTGCGCCCTGCGTATCGGCTGCCGTAATTTTCAAATTAAAGCTGCCCGATTGCAGAACCCTGCCGCCGAATACGCCGCGTTTACCGTCAAAATCCATGCCTTCAGGCAATCTGCCGCCATCGGCAAGCGTCGCGCGGTAAGTCAGCGCATCACCGTCTTTATCGGCAAACAATCCCTCCGGCAATGCAAACTTCCATTCCTGTCCCGCGCGTGCGTATTGCGTATTCAGACGACCCTGCACTTCGGGCGCATGGTTTTCCGCCCCGATTGCCAACGTCCAATCTTGGGACGCCGACAAACCCTCGTCATCGAACGCACTGATTTTCAGAACCAATTTATCCGTTTCAGACGACACTTTGCCGCTCAAAGTACGGCTTGCCGAATCAAACGCCAAACCTTCGGGCAGGGGCGAGCCGTCCGCCAAAGTCAATTCATAGCGCACGACACCCTTATCGTCGCGGAACAAATCATCCGCAAGTTGGTGGCTGAACAGCTTATCCGCCGATACCGACAAAGTTTCAACTGCCTTATCCGCCTGCGGAGCAGCATTGGGCGCAGGCAACGCCAATCCAAACATTCCATCGCGGAAATTCTCTATCGCAATCTGTCCTTGGAACGTCGCGCCCGTCAAAACCAGGCTTGTGCCCATCAAAGCCAGCGTCCAACCTTGCGCCGAATGCCAAACATCAGGCTTATCGGCATCCGCCGTCCAAACCGTACTGTCGAGCGAAACGCCGTCGATAAAGATCGCGCCTTCCCCGCCCGCATCGCGTATGGTTTTCACATCATCGGCATTCTGCAAATCGCGGGACGCAAAGAGATAAGAATCGAAACCCTCGCCGCCGTCGAGCAGGTCGCGTCCCGCGCCCGCTGCCAGCGTATCGTGTCCCTTGCCGCCGTAGAGCCTGTCGTCGCCCTCTCCGCCGTCCAGATAATCGTCTCCCGATACCGCAGCGTCGCGGTTGTCGTCGCCCCACAAAATGTCATTGCCCGAACCGCCGTACAGCACATCGTTGCCGTCCTGGCCGACAAGCAAATCATTACCCGCGCCGCCATGCAGCACATCCGCCGCACCGCCCGCAGCAACGCGGTGTACATTGTCCGAAGGCGCAATTTTCGCCGTCAGCGCGTAATCGCCGGTCTCGGCGTCAATCACAACATCCCAAGCATCCGTATCGTTGTGCGTACGGCCTGCGCTGTTCAGATAGTTCGGATCCCATTTGCCGTCGCGCCAAGTATATTCGTAGCTCAGCGTACCGGCAGGAATCCGCACCGGACGCGGCATGACCAAGCCCGGCACCAAAGGCATGACGGGCGCAACCGTACCGTAATTGAAATAAATGTCCCCGCCACCCGTGGAAATATAATGTCCGCGGCTGCCGGCGCGCAAAAAGCCGTCGCCCAGAATCACATCGTCGCCCGCGCCGCCGAAGACCGTATCGCTGCCTTCGCCGCCCGTAATCAAATCGCGGTTTGCGCTGCCGAAAACCTCATCATTGCCCTCGCCCGCAGCAACCCAGTCGCCGCGTTCGGACGAACCCGTTTCCGACAGGTGGCTGTCTGTCAGCTCCGAATAAATCACATCGTCGCCCACGCCGCCATAAATCAAATCCCGGCCTGCGCCGCCGATGATGATGTCGCGGTCTTCCGCCTTCTGCGCCTCGGTTTTGTTGCCCGCAAAATTGCTTCCGTTCAACAAATCGTTGCCCTCGCCGCCGTTGATGACGTCCGCGCCGTAGCTTCCGTACACACGGTCGTTGCCCGCACCTGCCGACACCGTCAGCCTGCCCGCGCCGCCCGCAAACAGCACATCGTCCTTATTGCCGCCCGTCAGATTGAACCAACGGTCTTGCGCATTCGCATAAAACACATTGTACTTGTCCGCCGTGCCGACCCCGTCGGTACGCACCAAAGAGTCTTCCCCGGTCTCCGAATCGGGCATGGCAGGCTTCTCTTTGGTCATCAATGTGATCCCCAAAGCCGAAACATCCGATTTTTCGCCTTCAAAGAAACCGCGGATGACCGCCATATCCTTACCGTGCTTCACCAACAGCGAATGGGATAGCGCAGGACGCACCGCCGTCATCAAACTGTCAGGCTTGCCGTCCGCACCCACGCTCAGCCAAGTATCGTCGCTTTCGCTGTTTCGGATAAAACGGGACGCGCGGACGTCGTCTGAAAACACGATTGACCCCTTGCGGTCACTGTCGAAGACATTGTCGAAACCGTTGATACGGTAGGTATCGTCGCCGCTGCCGCCTTCGAGATAATCTGAACCTACGCGTCCGTCTAAAACATCATCGCCTTTACCACCGAATAATCTATCCTCATTTAAACCACCAATTAAATTATTATTTTCAGTGTTGCCGAATAAAGTAAATTTATAAGAAACTTTATTCATATAATCGGCGACTTCCAGCTTCATATCTTTTTGCAAATCCAGATAACGTCCATTATCCTCTCCTCTAGATTCCAAAGGCTCATAATCTATATCCTTGGCTGCGAATCTTTCCCAAACTCCCGCCATTTTGAAACGCGCTTCTAAATATTGATCAGTCATTCCGTTTGGATTGACAGCAGAATAAAGCCCCAATGTACCATCTGCATTGAACTTACTATAGTCAAAACCAACTAAGGCAAACGGGCTCAATTCTTTCAAAGCATAACGCATTGCCATACCTTCGGCAGAATCTGTTTTGGCAATTTCCAGATTCAATTTTAGAAATTCAAATTTTTGTCCATTTTCTACCAAGGACTCAATTCTCCCTCTTAATTCAACAATGTTTTTATGGTACTCTTCTCGAGAATCAGCATCATCCGCAACATCACCAACAGTTGTAGATTTAATGTCCTTACCAATAATAATACCCCTGACAAAATCTAAAACATTTTCCAATGATGCCTCAGGTTTGTTGCTAGATAGATTAAAAAGTTGATTCATTTTTTCTAATGTCAAATTTTTATCGAGCAATGATAGCGTATATCCCAATGCCAAAGCATCGGTAATTTTGTACATATAGTGATTTTCATGACGGAAGAACGTGCTTTCTTCATTAAATAAAGGTTGTCGTTTTCCAACCTGATTAAACCACCAATCATTAGTTGTAAGATTAATTCCATGCAATGCAAAATAATTATTTTGCTCTTGATAGAATTTAGTTTTAGATAAAGTTAGAATTTCTTCAATTTTAGAGAAGAAACTCTCACTTGAGGAAATAAATCCTGCACTGTTAAATGTATTGACGGATTCAATATTAACTTCATTACCAAAAAGACGGGCAAATGATGATGCCAAATGTCCACCCAGGCTATGTCCGTTAACTGTAACAGATAATTTTTCTCCATTAGGATAAATATCAATCAGACCAAGACCTGATACAGCTTTTGCAGTTTCAAGATCTCTTGAATAACCTGTATATGGTCTATCAATGTGATTAAACACCTGAATTTGCTCAGCCATTTTTCCTATAGGTGTTGTTATTTGTTTCCACCAATTAAACATGTTCGCAATCTGTTTACGGGCAGCAGAATTTACAGCTAAATCAGTATCAGTCAAAAAGTCTTGAATTCCTTCCGTCCCACGAGTAGAAACGAAAATTCTTCCCGCATAAAAAGAGCCTGGCTTTCCTCTCCATACAACCGCATCAAAACCACTCCCATTGATATCATTAGTTTCTAAACTGGCAATAACTTCAAAATTATCAACAATAAACTTTGCTTGCGACTTCGTCATACGTTGTATCAAGCCGTCCTGCTCATCAACACTATTAATTTTCAATAGGCTATCAACATAAACAGCATCCGCCAATAAAGCATTTACATAAACGTCTTTCAAGTTTAAATTAATCATTTAAATATCCTTAAATTATTTATAGATTACATCTGAAATTGAGAATTTATATTTCTCTTTCAAAATATTATAATCTGATGATTTACATACTTCTTTCTTATCAAAAAACAATACATATCCCCCTGCGCCGATTAAAGATGCCATCATTCGAGAAAACCACCCTCCGTATGGCGTATATGTCTTATATGTAAAAATTTCACTTTGATTTGAAGCATCCAGATACTTCGATATATTATATTTTATAGGTATAGCAGAATACCTAACATTCTTACGATTTTTACCATCAAATTCTAAAATTAAATTTTTATTACTTAGTTTACTGACATCCTTTATTAAAAAGATTCTTTCAGACTCACATAATTTTTTTAGCTGATACATGCCTATTATTTCATCACCAAACATTATAAAAAACCAAAGTATCGCACCGACAATATAAAACAAAAGCCTTTTTTCAGAACGTAGGATTTCATATTTTTTGCTTTTCCATTCAAATACTATCCCAACAATAAATCCCAAAAAACCAAATATAGTGATATTGGCAATAAAAAAAGTATTCCTATCATAGCTCTTTCCTATTCATTTAAGATTTATTTCCCGAAATCCTACGATAAATTTTAACTCCAAGAATAAAACCTGGAATAATTCCAAAAAATAAACTGATTAAATAATACACAAACGCTTGCATATTCATCTCCAATTATTCGACAAAATATTCGTTTTAGACGGAGGTGTTTTCTATCCCCATAAATAATAAGACAATACTTCGCTTGTATAATTTCCAGACAAATCCAAAACAAATTTTTTAGTTTGAGACATTATTGCATTTCCTCGTGTAGTCTAAGGTTTTTTGAGACAACTGTAAAAATCATTATCATTCCAAATGGTTTGGTAGTTGAAAATATAATCCAATCTTTTAAAAAGTAAACGCGTTACAGAGTCATCAGGTTTTCCATTACTCCATTTTATACAGCCAACAGGAATTTCTGTAACCACTTGAATCCAATTCTCATTAATATGGAAACCATAATCTGTAGTCATATGCTTTGTATAATCGCCTTTTACAGAAGAATATTTTTCAGGAAGATATAATCCACAATTATTTATGATATATCTCATATAATATACTTCCATTTTATCTGTTAAATTTGAATTAATTATTTTTAAATCCAAAAAATAATTTCCTAACCCTCTTTGTTCCAATAAATCGGGTGTGCCATTGAACGGATAATCAGATTTCAACAACTCTGACTTTTCCTTGATGCCGCAGCAGTCATAGGGGTAAAAAGAACTGAACCTGTTTGAGGCATAAAACCCGAAAGGGAGCTTGTGCGATTGGTAGCGGACATTTTTTGGAAAAAACTGATCCG
>NZ_AEPF01000123.1 GCF_000193735.1 Neisseria sicca 4320 | reverse complement strand
CGGGTTTTAAAGAAATAAACTCGTTCACGCTCGTTTTCAGACGACCTTGTTTGTTCAATCAACGCGTGCTTAGGATAACTCAAGTAGCGTAGGCTTTGCCTACGAAATTTGCCGTTTAACTATTCAAATCAGAAAACAATCACATTTGCTCCCATCTCGTGGGCAAAGCCCACGCTACGGATTGCTGTAACGGCAACCTGTCCCTTCCCCCGTCCGGCGGGGGAAGGTTAGGATGGGGGTGGCTTTGTAGGTTTAGGTAAAATCAAATTCGTTTGACCCGTAGAACCACCCTCTCTCGCCAGACGAAAGAGGTTGAAGACCGCAGATAAAAACAAGGTCGTCTGAAAATCTGAATCCCAGTTTTCAGACGACCTCTTTATTTTCAAACCCGACTTACTTAACGCGCCCTGCTTTCAACACGCGTTGGGCGAAGAACACCATGCCTGTGATGAAAAACGCCAGTCCCAGCCAGGATGCGGTGGTTTCCCAGTTTTCCAGACCCAGCGCGAGCGGGGCGTCGGAGCCGCCGTTGGTCACGGAGAAGGCGATGATGAATGCCATCACCACGCCGACCAGGCTTTCGCCGACAATCAAACCGGCGGAGAACAAGGTTCCGATGCGTTCGGCGTTTTTCAGACGACCTTCACGGTTTTCCGCTTGCTTGCCGATGATGTGTTTCAACACCGCTGCCAACACTGCGCCGACCACGATGGGCATATTGACGGACGGGGGCAGGTAGATGCCCATGCCGACCGCGAGGACAGGCAGTGCACGTTTGCCGCCGGACGATTTTTTCAACACCAAATCGACGACGATCAACACCGCGCCGATCGCGATGCCGGTGAAGATGTACGCCCATTCAAGGTTGTGGGCGAAAATACCCGACGCGATGGTCGTCATCAAAGTCGCTTGCGGAGCCGCCAAAGCCTGTGCCGCGTCCATGCCTTCGCGCGGCATGGCGCCGGTAAAACCGTAAGCTTCGTAGAGCAGTTCCAACACGGGCGAGATGACGAATGCGCCGACGATACAGCCGATAATCAACGCAATCTGTTGTCTCCAAGGCGTTGCTTTGAGCAGGTAGCCGGTTTTCAAGTCTTGCAGGTTGTCGTTGGAAATCGAAGCCACGCAAATCACCGCCGAGCCGCAGAACAATGTCAGTGCCAACAAGAATTTGCGGTTGGCTTCATCCGCCATCAAGCCGCCGGATTCGCCCACGACCAACAACACCAGCGAAATGATGACGATGGAAACGATGCCCACACCGGAAATCGGGCTGGAAGACGAGCCGACCAAACCTGCCATATAACCACAGGCGGCAGCGACCAAGAAGCCGATGATGGAAGCTAAAAGCGTACAAACGACCACCAAAAGCCAAGCCATGCCGCCAGTAATATGCGAATCGCCGATAAAGTGATAAAACGATACGCCCAAAATCAGCATCATGGACAATACCCAGAAAATCATGGTCTTAGGCGACAAATCCTGTTTTGTACGTTCCGCAGCGGGCGCACCGCCGCCGAAACTCTTGAACGACATTTTCAGGCCTTCCACCATCGGCTTGAGCAGCATCAAAAGCGTCCAAACCGCCGCGATACCGATGGTACCCGCACCGATAAAGCGTACTTTTTCCTTCCACAGCTTCATCGCAAACGCCGCCATTTCCATATCAGCAGGCTGCGGAATGTGCGATGAAAAATACGGCACGGCAATACCCCAAGCAATCGAAATGCCCAACAGGATGGCGATACCGCCCGTCAGTCCGACCAGATAGCCCGCGCCCAACAATGCCAGCGAAAAACCCATCGGCAGTTGGAAAATCGCCGTGCCGCTTTTGAACCAATAACTCGCGCTGTCGGCAATCACGCGCAAACCGTTGGAACAAAAGCTCATAAAGCCCGCCAACGCGCCTCCGGCCGCCAGCTCTTTAATGCCGCTGCCGCCCTGACGGCCTTCCTCCTCGTGGCTGCCGACTTTCAAAATCTCCGCCGCCGCCACGCCTTCGGGATAAGGCAACTCGCTTTTCACCACCATCGCGTAACGCAGCGGAATGGTGAAAATCACCCCCAAAATCCCGCCGGCAATACATAAAAGCGTCGTCTGCCAAAACGGGAAACCGCTCCAGTAGCCCGCCATCAGCAAACCGGGCAGGACGAAGATGATGGTCGAAAGTGTACCCGCCGCCGAAGCCTGCGTCTGCACCATATTGTTTTCCAAAATATTGCTGCCTTTGAAAAACTTCAAAACCGCCATCGAAATCACCGCAGCCGGAATCGACGAAGCAAAGGTCAGACCGACCTTCAAACCGAGGTAAACGTTCGATGCGGTAAAGATCACGGTAATCAGCGCACCGAGTATCATGCCCCGAAGCGTCAGCTCGCGGTAGTCCGCATAAGGATCGTGAGTGGATTGTTTCATCGTAGATAGCCTTTCGGTTGATAAAAAACACGACGGCAGGCTCGAACCGGCTGCCGAATCTGCCTTTATGGTGTTGCGACAGCAAGGAAATGTCAAGTTAGACAAAGAATATGCAAAGAAAACGGAAAGGCAAAAGGTCGTCTGAAACCTTAAATCCCCCTTTTCAGACGACCTTTCCCCCGTCTCGTCCGCACAATTTACGGTATAATTCCCATCTTTATCCATTGTTTTCCCAAGCATAAACCATGACACGCAAAATCCTCGTTACCTCCGCCCTGCCCTATGCCAACGGCAGCATCCACCTCGGCCACATGGTCGAACACATCCAAACCGACGTTTGGGTGCGCTTTCAAAAACTGCGCGGCCACGAGTGCCACTACTGCTGCGCCGACGACACCCACGGCACGCCCGTGATGCTTGCCGCGCAAAAACAAGGCATCGCGCCCGAAGACATGATTGCCAAAGTGCGCGAAGAACACCTCGCCGACTTCACCGGCTTTCTCATCGGCTACGACAATTATTACAGCACCCATTCCCCTGAAAACAAACAGTTTTCCCAAGACATTTACCGCGCGCTGAAAGCCAACGGCAAAATCGAAAGCCGCGTTATCGAGCAGCTTTTCGACCCCGAAAAACAAATGTTCCTGCCCGACCGCTTCGTCAAAGGCGAATGCCCCAAATGCCACGCCCAAGACCAATACGGCGACAACTGCGAAGTCTGCGGCACGACCTATTCCCCGACCGAACTGATTAACCCGTATTCCGCCGTTTCCGGTGCCAAACCCGAATTGCGCGAATCTGAACACTTCTTCTTCAAACTGGGCGAATGTGCCGACTTCCTCAAAGCATGGACTTCCGGCAATAATCCGCACGACGGCAAGCCCCATCTGCAACCCGAAGCCCTCAACAAAATGAAAGAATGGCTGGGCGAAGGCGAAGAAACCACCCTGTCCGACTGGGACATCTCCCGCGACGCGCCGTATTTCGGTTTCGAAATCCCCGACGCGCCGGGCAAATACTTCTACGTTTGGCTGGACGCGCCCGTCGGCTACATGGCGTCGTTTAAAAACCTGTGCGACCGCATCGGCATCGATTTTGACGAATACTTCAAAGCCGACAGCCAAACCGAGATGTACCACTTCATCGGCAAAGACATCCTCTATTTCCACGCCCTGTTCTGGCCCGCCATGCTGCATTTCTCCGGCCACCGCGCCCCGACCGGCGTGTATGCACACGGCTTTTTGACCGTGGACGGACAAAAAATGTCCAAATCGCGCGGCACGTTTATCACCGCCAAATCCTATCTGGAACAAGGTCTGAACCCCGAGTGGATGCGCTACTACATCGCCGCCAAACTCAACAGCAAAATCGAAGACATCGATTTGAACCTGCAAGACTTTATCAGCCGCGTAAACAGCGACCTCGTCGGCAAATACGTCAACATCGCCGCCCGCGCGTCAGGTTTCATCGCCAAACGCTTTGAAGGTCGTCTGAAAGACGTTTCAGGCAGCGCATTGCTGACAAAACTCGCCGCCGAAAGCGACACCATCGCCGAGCAATACGAAAACCGCGAATACGCCCGCGCCCTGCGCGACATCATGGCATTGGCAGACACCGTGAACGAATACGTCGATGCCAACAAACCGTGGGAACTCGCCAAACAAGAAGGTCAAGACGAACGCCTGCACGAAGTATGCAGCGAACTCATCAACGCCTTCACCATGCTGACCGCCTACCTCGCCCCCGTATTGCCGCAAACCGCCGCCAACGCCGCGCGTTT
>NZ_AEPF01000124.1 GCF_000193735.1 Neisseria sicca 4320 | reverse complement strand
TTAAATGAGAACACCAACGGACTCATCCGGCAATATTTCCCCAAGCAAACCGATTTCCGGAACATCAGCGATCGGGAGATACGCAGGGTTCAAGATGAGTTGAACCACCGGCCAAGAAAAACACTTGGCTACGAAACGCCAAGTGTTTTATTCTTGAATCTGTTCCAACCACTGGTACCATAGTGTTGCACTTGAAATCCGAATCCAAGGTCGTCTGAAATCAAATCAGGTTTCAGACGACCTTTTCATATGGAAGTGATGCGGGCAGGGTGTCCGAATACCTCAAGGCAATTTGAGGTAGTGGGCAATGAAATGCTGGAAACGCAGGAAACAAAAAAGGAGGCAATCCCCCACAGGATTGCCCCAATACCTCAAATCAGAGATTTACGCTTCACAAACAATACAGGCTTTCGCCTGCGGCTTTACCTGCACGGCTCAACTCCGTGCGGGTAAACTTTTGTTCCGAGGGAGTGAAGCTCGGAACATCCGCTGCAAATCAAAGGATTTGCTGCTGGAAACTGGAGTATCAAATCTGTCAGTACGTCTGTAATTCGATGTAGCGAAATTTACTCGAAAAATTTGGGTTTGCCAAGTGTTTAACATTATTTTTATATGCTAAATTTATATTTATAATATTTCAAAAATATAAATTATTTGAAATATAAAATCTTATATTCATATTTTTATCCTTAAATAATCATTTTTTTACATAAATTCAGCATTATATTTTCATTAGGTTATTTGTTATAATTGATTCTTCTGAAATGTTATTTTATAACAGTTTGATTTTAAATGAAATTAAATTTAACATATTAACTAAAATTTCGTATTGCTTTTATGTTTTTTGAGTTTGGTTTGATTTTTTCGTGGTATTTAGGGCTTGGTAGGGCTGAATATCTAAATTATCCAAAGAGTTAATGTGAGATATTCTCAATTTAAAATTTGTTACTATCGTTGTTAATTTTCGATTTAATAGAAATAATAAAAGCCCGCATATGACGGGCTTTGTTTTTTGATGTAACTGTATGTAATTCAATAAAATCCCTGTTCGCCTTCGGGGCGGGTTTTGAAGCGTTTGTGCAGCCAGAAATACTGTTCGGGATTTTCCCTTGCCCGTGCTTCGATAAAGTCGTTCATGCGCTGAGTGTCGGCTACAACGTCGTCTGAAGGGAAGTTTTCCCATGCCGGATAAAAGCGCAGCGTAACGGTGTTGTCGGCATTGCGCGTCGGAATGGCGGGGATGACCTTGGCTTTTGTCATGCCCGCGATGCGGCTCAAGCCTGAAATCGTGGCGGTGGGAATACCGAAGAAGCTGACGAAAATGGAGTCGTTGCGACCGAAATCCTGATCGGGCAGGTAAAGGAAAGGGGAGTCGCTTTTGCGCAGTTGCTTGATAATCGCGCGCAGGCCTTCGGTGCGGCCGATGAGAAAGACGTTGTTGTAGCGGTGGCGGCCTTTGAGGATTTGTTCGTCCAACGCTTTGTTTTTTTGGTGCGAATACATGCTGGTCAGCGGCACGTCCTGATTGAGGGTGTAAACCGCCATTTCAAATGCGGTGAAGTGCGGATAGAGCAGGATGACTTTTTCGCCCGCCACGAGCGCTTCGTCGAGATGGTGTTTGTCTTGATAATGCACGAGTTTGCGCAGCCTGTCGGCAGGCGCGTACCAATACAGGCCGTATTCGAGCATCAGCTTCGCCATGTGCTGAAAATGGCGTTTGAGCACGGCTTTGCGTTGGTCTTCGCTCCATTCGGGAAAGCATTTTCTTAGGTTGGCCTCACCGACTCTGCGGCGCGGTTTGACGGCGTAATAGGCGAGGATGCCCACTGCGTCGGCGATTTTGTGTATAACTTTGAAGGGTAGAAGCTGGATGAGGTAGAGGAGGAAAAAGGCGGCTTTCATGGCGGCTGTTGGGGAATGGGGCGGGAAAAAGGGAATTATAACGGAAAGGTCTGTTGTTCAGTCAGAGAGTAGGAGTCTGAGTAAACTTGTTTTGGCGAAACCCGCTACGCTCGCTTTCAGACGACCTTTTCACCATTGGAAGCGTCCCCGTTTGACTTTCATTCCGTTCGGGTTCAACTGTGCGGCAAGTCCGTGGTTGCGCAGGGCATGGGTCAGGGCGACGGCGAGTCCGTCGGCGGCATCGGATTGGGGTGTGCCGGAAAGGGAGAGCATTTGCACGACCATGTGCTGTACTTGTTCTTTCGCTGCCTTGCCTTTGCCGACGACGGCCTGTTTGACTTGCAGGGCGGTGTATTCGGATACGGGCAAGCCGTGCATGACCAATGCAGCCAACGCCGCGCCGCGCGCCTGTCCGAGCATGAGCGTGGAGGCAGGATTGACGTTGACGAATACCTGTTCCACGGCAGCCTGTTGCGGCCGGTAAGTTCGGACGATTTCATCGATATGGCGTACGATGACGGAGATGCGTTCCGACAGCAGTGCGTCAGGAGGAGTTTTGATGCAGCCGGATGCAATGTAGAAATGCTCGCGGCCGCGGACGTCGATGACGCCGAAGCCGGTTACGCGGCTGCCGGGGTCTATGCCTAGGATGCGGGTGGTTTGTGAAGCGGAAGTCATGATTATGCTGTTGAGGCGGAGAAACCGGGATTATAGTGAAATCAATATGAAACGGATATGGGTCGCGATGTGTCTTTTCAGACGACGTTTTCACGATTTATGGTTTGTTTACGCAAGAGGGGCATATACTGGTCGGCCAAATTGGTTATCGCTATTCGGGTGTGTAAGAAATATTTGAAAGGAACCGACAGGATGAAACTCTTGTATATTTTGGTTGCTGCGTTGACGGCTTTGCCTGTGTTGGCGACGGCAGAAGTCCGCCTCTATGGCGAAATCAAAAGCGGCGTCGAAGCGTCGCGCATCAAATCGGGAGGCAGTTCGGTATCACATAGCGGTGTATATGATTCGGGCAGTTATATCGGTTTGCGCGGCTCGCTACCCATAGTCGGTGGGAATAATGTATTGTTTCAGGCAGAAAAGGATACGCCGGTAGGTTCGCGCAACCTGTCGCGCACGGTTTGGCGTAGTCCTTCCCCCCATGCGGGCAATATGGGAGACCATGCGGCAGGGCAGTTTGGGAAATATTGAATTTTTTGTCGTTCGTGTCATGAAAAGGTCGTCTGAAAACGGATTTGGGGGTTTCAGACGACCTTTACCTTTTTGTTTTAAGCTTCTTTGTTTAAACCCAGCTTTTCAGCGATTTTGTTCCACACGGCTTCCAGCGGAATGGCCTTGAGCAGGCGTGTGTTGTCGGATGTGTTGATGCTGTCGGGGTGGGGCAGGTCGCCGAAATCGCCTGCCCAAATAACCTCGGCATTGTCGGAATAGGGGTGCCATCTGTCCAGCCATGAGGGGCCGAACAGGGCGATTTGCGGCTTGTCCAGCGCGGCGGCGATGTGCATGGGTGCGGAATCTACGCCGATGAAGAGTTTGCAGCCGTCGATGGCGGCAGCCAATTCGCGCAGGTTGAGGTTGCCCGACAGTATCCATAGTTTCCCGCCTTCGGGAATTTTGACGCGTTCTAAAACCGCATCAACCATTTGTTGTTCGGTTGCTGAGGGAGCGGCGGTTAAAACGACGTTTTGACCGTGGTTGAGCAGTAATTGGACGATGGCGGCGTTTTTGCCGTCTTCCCAGCATTTGAATTCCCAACGTGCGCCCGGATGGAACAACACATAATCTTCCCCATTCCAGCCTTGTTTTTTCAGCTTGCTTTGCAAATTCGAGCGGGCATCTTCGCCGATTGGCATCATCACTTTTGCCGGCTGCGTTTCCTCAGGCCGGATAAGCGGCGGCAAAACGTTCATATGGTATTCGGTAATGTGGCAGCCGCGTCCGGCTTCGGGGTTGAGGAAGTCGTGGCACCAACGCCAGAAAAAGTGGTCGCGTTTGATATGGCTGATGCCGACGCTGCATTGTGCGCAGAATTTGGCGAGTATTGCCGAACGCCATTGGTCGGACAGGTTGAACGCCCAGTCGTACCCGCGTTTTTTCAGGCGCGAGAACAGCTTTTTCTCTTCGGACAACTGGGTTTTCAAGCCCTGCTTTTTCCAGGAGCGGTCAATCGTGAATATTTCGGCAATTTCGGGATTATCGCTGATGATGTCGGCGGTTTCCCGGTAAACCAGCATATCGATTTCGCAATCGGGAAAGCGGGTCTTGAGGGCGTGGACGACGGGCGTCGCCAACAGCACGTCGCCGTGGTGGCGCAGCTTGATGACTAAAATACGTTTCGGTTGGGCCAGGGACATAGTTTGCTTTCGGCGGATGGATTTCTGTCTGCCTATTGTAAAACGAAACGGCACAATGGCGAACTGCCTTTTTATGGTCGGAAGGATGGTGCGCGAGGCAGTATCATTGCCGAAATGCGTTTGCCTTTCGGATACGATAGAATGCGGAGAATTAATCCCTAAAATAGCGGGCGTGCCGTTTTCAGACGACCTTTGTCCCGCGTACCTGCCATGAATACACTCAAACACATCGTCCTTATAGGTGTCGGGCTGATCGGCGGCTCGTTCGTGTTGGACTTGAAACGGCTCGGATTGGCCGATACGGTAACCGGCATCGATTTGGATCGCGACAACCTTGACCGTGCGCTTGAACGGCGCGTCATTGATCGCGCCTACACGCAAATCGACGCTTTGAGTATGCACGAAGCGGATTTGGCCGTTATCGCTACGCCTGTTTCCACATTTCCCGACATCTGCCGCGCCGTCCGACCTTATTTGAACGCGCATACCGTGGTTACCGATGTGGGCAGTACCAAACAATCTGCCGTTCAGGCTTTTCGCAGCGTCCTGCCCGAACATTTGTCCCGTTGCATCGCCGCACATCCGATTGCAGGCTCTGACAGGAGCGGCGCGCTTTCCGCACAGTTCGGATTGTTTCAGGACAGGAAGCTGGTGATCACGCCGCATGGGGAAGAAGATGAACAGGCCGCCGGCCTGGTTGAAAATTTGTGGCGGGCAGTCGGAGCGCAGATTTTCCGTATGAGCGCGGAAGAACACGATGCCGTTTTTGCCGCCGTTTCCCATATGCCGCATCTTGCCGCCTTCGCTTACGTCCATCAAATCGCCGATCATCCCGACAGTCGGCGCTACCTCGAATTTGCCGCCACGGGCTTCCGTGATTTTACGCGCATCGCATCCAGTCATCCCGCCGTATGGACGGATATCTGCCTTGCCAATAAAAACAGCCTGTTGGATTTGATTGGCGGCCTGCGTGCCCAGTTGTCCGAACTCGAACGCATCCTGTCCGAAGAAGACCGCGCCGCCCTTTACCGTTATTTTGCCGCTGCCAAACAAACCCGCGATGAATGGCTGGAACGGCAGTAGGATGTTTTTAGGTTTGAAAGAGCCAGTTTCAGACGACCTTTATATAAATAGATATATAAATAGACAGTTAAATCAGGTCGACTGAAAACAAAGCTTCGTCAAAACCCTTTATCCGAACAGGACAACTCTTGCTATAATTGCCAGATAGACACAATAAGCCCGCAAAGACACACCATGAGCCACACACCGTTATTAGACAACATCCATCTGCCTCAGGATTTGCGCAGGCTGGATAAAAGCCAGCTGCCCCAAGTTTCCGCCGAACTGCGGGAGTTTTTGTTGGACTCTGTCGGCCGAACCGGCGGTCATTTTGCCAGCAACTTGGGCGCGGTCGAGCTGACAGTGGCTCTGCACTACGTCTATCACACACCTGAAGACAAGCTGGTTTGGGACGTCGGTCATCAAAGCTATCCGCACAAAATCCTCACAGGCCGCAAAGATCAAATGCACACCATGCGCCGCTACGGCGGCTTGGCGGGCTTCCCCAAGCGCATCGAGTCCGAATACGATGCTTTCGGCGTAGGGCATTCCTCCACCTCCATCGGCGCGGCTTTGGGCATGGCGGCGGCAGACAAACTCTTGGGCAGCGACCGCCGCAGCGTCGCCATTATCGGCGACGGCGCGATGACAGCGGGTCAGGCGTTTGAAGCCTTGAACTGCGCGGGCGACATGGATGTGAACCTGCTGGTCATTCTCAACGACAACGAAATGTCGATTTCCCCCAACGTCGGCGCGCTGCCGAAATACCTCGCCAGCAACGTCGTGCGCGATATGCGCGGCGTGTTGAGCACCATCAAGGCGCAATCGAGCAAGGTTTTGGACAAGCTGCCCGGCGCGATGGAACTTGCCCAAAAAGTCGAGCACAAAATCAAAACGCTGGCAGGCGAAGCCGAACACGTCAAACAGTCGCTGTCTTTGTTTGAAAACTTCGGTTTCCGCTACACCGGTCCCGTCGACGGCCACGACGTCGAGCATTTGGTCGATGTGTTGAAAGATTTGCGCTGCCGCAAAGGCCCGCAACTGCTGCACGTCATCACCAAAAAGGGCAACGGCTACAAACTCGCCGAAAACGACCCCGTCAAATACCACGCCGTCGCCAACCTGCCCAAAGACGGTTCGGACGACTTCAAGAACTCTTTACCGTCTGAAAAAGAAAACAAATCTGCCGCCAAACCGACCTATACGCAAGTGTTCGGCAAATGGCTGTGCGACCAGGCGGCGGAAGATTCCCGATTAGCGGCAATCACCCCAGCCATGCGCGAGGGCAGCGGACTGGTAGAATTCGAACAACAATTCCCCGAGCGCTATTTCGATGTCGGCATCGCCGAGCAGCACGCCGTTACCTTTGCCGGCGGTTTGGCTTGCGAAGGCATGAAGCCCGTCGTCGCCATTTATTCCACCTTTCTCCAACGCGGCTACGACCAACTGGTGCACGACATCGCTCTGCAAAACCTGCCCGTTTTGTTTGCCGTCGACCGCGCGGGCATCGTCGGCGCAGACGGCCCGACCCATGCCGGTTTGTACGATTTGAGCTTCTTGCGTTGCGTGCCGAACATGATTGTTGCCGCGCCGAGCGATGAAAACGAATGCCGCCTGCTGCTTTCAACCTGCTATCAGGCAGACGCCCCCGCCGCCGTTCGCTATCCGCGCGGCACGGGAACAGGCGCGCCCGTTTCAGACGACCTCGAAACCGTAGCCATCGGCAAAGGCATCATCCGCCGCCAAGGTGAGAAAATCGTATTCATCGCCTTCGGCAGCATGGTCGCCCCCGCATTGACGGTTGCCGAAAAACTGAACGCCACCGTCGCCGATATGCGCTTCGTCAAACCGATAGACGAGGAACTCATCGTCCGCCTCGCCCAAAGCCACGACTACATCGTTACCGCCGAAGAAAACGCCGAACAAGGCGGCGCAGGCAGCGCGGTGCTGGAAGTATTGGCAAAACACGGCATCTACAAACCCGTTTTACTTTTGGGTGTTGCCGACACCGTAACCGAACACGGCGACCCGAAAAAACTTTTGGACGATTTGGGCTTGAGTGCCGACGCGATGGAGAAACGCATACGCGGATGGCTGCCGGCGGCTTGAACTGAAGCTGTGATCGAATAACGCCACCCGTTGCAAGCAATGAATAAAGGTCGTCTGAAAACGGATTTTCAGACGACCTTTGCCATATTTTCGATACGGTTTATTTATCGGCGCATTGCGTGTGGACGGAAATGACGGCTAATGATGTGTGCCTTATCAAAAAAGAAGCGAACTGCCGTATCAAATAGCAAGCCTATGCCGTTGTTTCAAATTACACAGATAATGGGTACAGGTATTTTCTTTGGACATACCGTGAATCTTTGTTCAGACGACCTGTCGGCAGGCCGTCTGAACACGCAGATAGGGACTGATATGCAAAAAAACATCCGCGCCGCCGCCGTGCAAATGATTTCTTCCACCAATCCCGATGCCAACATCGAAACCATGAAACGCCTCGTACGCCAAGCAGCCGAACAAGGCGCGGATTGGGTGCTGCTGCCCGAATACTGGCCGCTGATGGGGCGCAAGGATACCGACAAACTGACTTTTGCCGAACCTTTAGTCGGTAGTAATTTTAGCGAAACCCGCTACGCTCGTTTTGGCGAAAGTCGCTGCACTCGTTTTGGCGAAACTCGCTGCACTCGTTTTCAGACGACCTTGAGCGAGACGGCAGCGGAATGCGGCGTGGTGCTGTTCGGCGGCACGGTTCCGCTGCAAAGCCCAGACGAAGGCAAGGTCATGAACACGATGTTGGTGTACGACCGCGATGGTAAGCAAATCGGGCTGTACCACAAAATGCACCTGTTCGGTTTCTCAGGCTTAGGCGAGCGCTATGCCGAGGCGGACACCATCAGTGCGGGCGGCGATGTACCGAAATTGACCGCCGACAGCGTGCCGCTTGCCGCAGGCGTGTGCTACGACTTGCGCTTTCCTGAGTTTTTCCGCGCCCAGCAGCCGTTTGACGTTTTACTGCTGCCTGCCGCCTTCACTTACACGACAGGCAAGGCGCATTGGGAATTGCTGCTGCGCGCCCGCGCGGTGGAAAACCAATGCTACGTCATCGCTTCGGCGCAAGGCGGAGAACACAAAAGCGGCAGGCGCACGTTCGGCCATAGTATGATTATCGACCCGTGGGGCGAAATCTTGGGTGTATTGCCCGAAGGCGAGGGCATCGTCATTGCCGATTTGGACGCTACAAGGCTGCAAAGCGTGCGCACCAGACTGCCTGCTTTGAAGCACAGGTTGTTATGAAGATGATTAAAACGTGATTCAAGCTTGTAGAATAGGCATGAATGTGTTTGATGGAACAGTAAAAAAGGTCGTCTGAAACCAGTTTCATTTCATTGAAACGGTTGTTCAGACGACCTTTGCGTTTGGGTAAACGGATAGCGTGTTACGCCAGACCGTTTTGTTGCACGTCTTGCAGGCGGACTTCGAAGTTGCTCAGATTGACGCCTGCTTGTTGTGCCGCAGCGACGACTTCGGCGACGGACGCGCCGTTTTGTACCTGATGATAGCCCCAGAGCAGTGAGCAGCGGGTACCGGTGCGGCAGTAGGCGAGGACGGGTTGGGGAACGTTTTTGAGCAGATTTTGGAAAGCAGCGACATCGGCGGCGTTGATGGCGGGTGCGACGACGGGCTGATGGTGGTGTTCGCGGATACCCGCGGCTTCAAGCCAGCTTTTGACTTGTTTGAATGTAACTTGGTTTTCTTCTTCGCCGTCGGGACGGTTGCAGATGACGGTTTGGATGCCGAGTTTGGCGGCTTCTTGTACGTCTGCTTCGGTCAGCTGCGGGGCGATGTAGAGATTATCGGCAAGTTTTTGGATAGACATGGGTTTTCCTTTCTGTAAGTGGTTTTCAGACGACCTCGATCCGGCACTTGAGGTCGTCTGAAAATCAGGCTCGGTCATTATAAAGCCAGTTTTCAAATAATTCGCGGTCGGTGATGTAGAGGACGGCAGTGTCGGCTTCGGCGGCTTGGACGGTGATGTCGGCGACGTACAGGATGCCGGTGCGGAAGTAGTGGAGGCGGGCGGTGTAGCCGATGGGAAGTTGTGCCCACTGTGCGGCAAGGTCGGTGCAGGCATAGCCGTCGACGGCGATGATTTTGTCCTGCGGGCAGAGGGCGGCGTTTTCCGCGCTGCCGCCGTTGAAGACGTGGGTCAGGGTGGCGTGGTCGCTGTTTTGTTTGAACCTTGCGCCGAAGTCGGAGGCGGGGGCGGGCGTTTCGATTGGCGGTTCGGACAGGAACGCGCCGCCGTGTCCGCGCGGTTGTGCCTGCCATTGCAGTCCGATGCCTATGGTGGCGAGAAGTTCGGCAAGGGGTAGGTCTGAGGTGGTATAGAGGGTCGTCTGAAAAAAGTCTTTGAGGTCTAGGCCGGTAAACGCTTGGCAACGGGCTTGCCATTGTTTTTCGGGGATGCCTTGACGGGTGTCCAACCAATCGCGGTAGTGTTGCTGCATGACGCTGTCGAGGGTGTGTCGCCCGTTGCTTTTGCTGCGGATGGCAAGGTCGAGGCAGAGGGCGGCGAGTGCGCCTTTTTGGTAGTAGCTGACGATGGCGTTGGGGCTGTTTTCGTCTTGTTTGTAGAATTTGTTCCAAGCGGTGAAGCTGGATTCGGCTAGGCTTTGTTTCAGACGACCTTTGGTTTGCTGCACGCGGGTGATGCTTTGGGCGAGCAGGCGCAGGTAGGCTTCGGGGGCGATGGTGCGGCTGCGGGCGAGGAAGAGATCGTCGTAGTAGGAAGTGATGCCTTCAAACGCCCAGAGTTGCTCGGTGTAGTTTTCGCGGTCGAGGTCGTAGGGAGCGAAGGAAGCGGGTTTGATGGATTTGACGTTCCAAGCGTGGAAGTATTCGTGTGAGAACAGTCCGAGCAGTTGGGTGTAGGCGTCGTTGGCTTCGGTCATGCCGTGCGGCGGCAGGCTGTGGCGGTCGGCGAGCAGGGCGGTGCTGCTGATATGTTCAAGTCCGCCGTAGATGTTGTCGCCGACGTGGAGCAGGAAAAGGTAATGCGTGAACGGGGCAGGGGAGGGGAACATTGCCAGTTCGGTTTCGCAGATTTTGCGGATGTCTGACACGAGGCGGTCGCGGTCGAAATCGGGATAGTGGCCGCTTAAGGCGATGCGGTGCGGTATGCCGCCGGCTTCGAAATCGAGAAATTCGATGTTGCCCAGTTCGACAGGGTGGTCGATTAAGTCGTGGTAGGAGGTCGTCTGAAAGCTGTGGATGTCGGTTTGGGGTAGGGTGGTGGCAATCCGCCATGTTTTTGGCAGGATGGGGAATTCGATTTGGTGCGCGCTGTTTTCTTGTCCGTTTACCTGCAAAAAGAGGCATGCACCGTCAAAGAACCCGCGTTCGGCAGTCAAAAACGAGCCGCGGACGGACAAGTCGTAGGCGTAAACGGTGTAGTAAATTTCCCACTCGCCGGACTGCGGGGCAGCGCGCCATCGGTTTTTTTTGACTTGGGTCAGATGGGCATATTCGCCATTGCAAAAGGCGCGGATAGTGGTGATGTGGCGCGAGAAATCGCGTATCAGATAGCTGCCGGGAACCCAGTTCGGCAGGCTGATTTCTGTTTCCAAATCATGTTCTTGTCGGAATGTTAGGCGGATGTGCCACTCGTGGGCGAGCGGGTTGGGGGTGATTTTGTAATTAATCATTGCTATTGGTTTATTTGTTAAATTTTATGAATGAAAGAGTGTGTTATGCAATTTAATTTATATCAATAAAGTCTCATGCAAAAGGCGGCTAAACTAAAAAGGATGAGTTGAAAAATAAAATAATACTATTGGAGGGGTTTCAAAATAAAACTATGATTATAAATTAAAAAATATAAAAAATCGATCGTGCGGTTATATGGTGGGAAATGTAATTCCGCTTGGCTAGGCTTGTCTTATATGTTAAATTTAGAAAAATTTAAACCTAGCCCTTATTGCGTTTTTTGAAAATGCATACGGCAAAGTAAGATAAAAAATTTTTATTCCCATAATTCATGGAGACTCTCATGGACACACAAACTTATAACTACAAGGTGGTGCGCCAGTTCGCCATCATGACCGTAGTTTGGGGTATTGTGGGCATGTTGGTCGGTGTCATTGTCGCCGCCCAATTGTTCGCCCCTTCCCTTGATTTATCAGATGTCGGCCCCTGGTTCCACTTCGGCCGTCTGCGTCCGTTGCACACCAACGCGGTAATTTTTGCGTTCGGCGGTTGCGGTCTGATGGGTACATCATACTACGTTGTTCAACGTACCTGTAATGCACGCCTGTTTGGCGGTTGGCTGCCGGCATTTACCTTCTGGGGCTGGCAGGCGGTTATCGTTGGTGCAGTCGTCAGCCTGCCTTTGGGTTATACCCAAGCTAAAGAGTATGCTGAATTGGAATGGCCTATCGATATCCTGATCGCTTTGGTTTGGATTGCTTACGCCATTGTATTCTTCGGTACGATTGCCAAACGTAAAATCAAACACATCTACGTTGCCAACTGGTTCTACGGCGGCTTCATCTTGGCTGTCGCACTGTTGCACATCGTCAATAACATCAGCATCCCTGCCGGTCTGATGAAATCTTACCCCGTTTACGCCGGTGCGATTGATGCGATGGTTCAATGGTGGTACGGCCATAACGCGGTGGGCTTTTTCCTGACTGCGGGCTTCTTGGGTATGATGTACTACTTCGTACCGAAACAAGCAGGCCGTCCGGTTTATTCTTACCGCCTGTCCGTCGTCCACTTCTGGGCTTTGATTTTTACCTATATGTGGGCAGGTTCCCACCACTTGCACTATACCGCTCTGCCTGACTGGACCCAGTCCTTGGGTATGGTGTTGTCCCTGATTCTGTTCGCACCTTCTTGGGGCGGTATGATCAACGGTATCATGACCTTGTCCGGCGCATGGGACAAACTGCGTACAGATCCTATCTTGAAATTCTTGATCGTCTCTCTGTCCTTCTACGGTATGTCTACCTTCGAAGGTCCGATGATGTCCATCAAAACCGTCAATGCTTTGAGCCACTATACTGACTGGACTGTCGCGCACGTTCATGCCGGCGCTTTGGGCTGGGTAGGCTTCGTGACCATTGGTTCCGTGTACTACATGATCCCCCGCCTGTTCGGGAAAAATGAAATGTACAGTACCAAATTGGTGGAAGCGCACTTCTGGATCGCGACTATCGGTGTGGTTCTGTATATAGCCGCGATGTGGATTGCCGGTGTATTGCAAGGCCTGATGTGGGGTTCTTTGAATGACGACGGTACTTTGACTTACTCTTTCGTAGAATCAGTGAAGCGTACTATGCCTTACTATATGATTCGTTTTACCGGCGGCCTGCTGTACCTGAGCGGTATGTGCATCATGGCATACAACGTTTACCGTACAGCCATCAGTGGCAAAGCGGTTGACGCCGAGATTCCCGCGGTGTCTCAAACCCAGCACCACTAAAAACATAAGAAAAGGCTACCAAAATGAAATTACAACAATTAGCTGAAGAAAAAGTCGGCGTCCTGATTGTATTTACCCTGCTTGTAGTCAGCGTAGGTCTGTTGATTGAAGCCGTGCCGCTGTTCTTCTCCAAGGCTGTAACCCAGCCTATTGAAGGTGTGAAACCTTATAACGCTTTGCAAGTGGCCGGTCGCGACATCTATATCCGCGAGGGTTGTTACAACTGTCACTCTCAAATGATTCGTCCGTTCCGTGCAGAAACCGAACGTTACGGTCACTACTCCGTTGCCGGTGAGTCTGTTTATGACCATCCGTTCCAATGGGGTTCCAAACGTACCGGTCCGGACTTGGCTCGTGTGGGCGGCCGCTATTCCGACGAATGGCACCGCATCCACCTGCTGAATCCGCGCGACGTTGTGCCAGAGTCCAATATGCCCGCTTTCCCATGGCTTGCCCGCAATAAAGTCGATGCCGAAGCAACCGTGGCGCATATGAAAGCCCTGCGTAAAGTCGGTACGCCTTACAGCGATGATGAGATTGCCAAAGCGTCTGAAGCTTTGGCAAACAAATCAGAGCTGGATGCGGTGATTGCATACCTGCAAGGCTTAGGCTTGGCATTGAAAAACGTAAGGTAACATCATGGACGCAAACTGGGCACGCTCGCTTTTTACCGTTTGGGTTTTTATCAGCTTTATCTTAGTACTTTATATCGTTTTCAACCGACGTAATAAAAAGAACTACGATGACGCTGCCAACAGTATTTTCGAAAATGATGAAAAAGAGTCGTCTGAAAAAGACGTGCGATAACAGTTTAGTCCGTGATCACGGAGCAAAAGAATGAACACAACATCCCAATTTACCAGCAATTTCTGGAATATATACATTACAGTCATTGTCGTGCTCAGCTTTATCGGCTTGGCATGGCTGTTGCTTTCCCAAAACGTTGTGAAGCGTCCTAACAAAGGCGAAGAAGTCAAAACGACAGGCCATGAATGGGACGGTATTGAAGAATATAACAACCCGTTGCCACGTTGGTGGTTTTGGCTCTATGTCTGCACTTGGTTGTTTGGAATCGGCTACCTGCTTATGTATCCGGGCTTAGGCGATTACAAAGGCCTATGGAAATGGAGCAGTAAAGGGCAATACCAGCAAGAAATGGCTAAAGCCGATCAAGATTACGGTAAAGTTTATGCTAAATTTGCCAAAATGCCGATTGAGCAAGTGGCAAAAGACCCTGAAGCTCGTGCCATCGGTCAAAATCTCTTCAATACCTACTGTATCCAATGCCACGGTTCTGACGCCAAAGGTTCAAAAGGCTTCCCAAATCTGACCGATAACGATTGGTTGTGGGGCGGCGAACCTGAGAAAATTCATGAAACTCTTGAAAAAGGCCGTACGGCACAGATGGCTGCATGGGGACCTGCATTGGGTGAAGAACGCGTAAAAGATGTGGCCCACTATGTTATGTCATTATCTAAATCTAAAGATCAATATGATGAAGAGCGCGCCGCCCGAGGTAAAACATTGTTCAGCGGACCTCCTGCAAACTGCTTTACTTGTCACGGCGATAAGGGTCAAGGTATCCAAGGATTGGGCCCGAACCTGACCGACGACGTATGGTTGTGGGGCGGTACTCAAAAATCGATTATCGAAACCATCACCAACGGTCGACACAGCCAGATGCCTGCTTGGGGACATTTCTTGGATAAAGACAAACTCCACATCATGACAGCGTATGTATGGGGTCTGTCTAACAAAGACGGCAAAGCACCGGTGAAAAAAGCTGAACCTGCTCCGGCACCTGCTTCTAGCGCTGCATCATCTACTACTGCCGCTTCATCTGCTTCCGCACCGGCTCAAGCTGAAAAAGCTGCTTCAGCGACTGAAGCCAAAGCGGCTGCGCCTGCTGAGGTTAAACCTGTAGAGAAAGCAGACGTTTCTTCTGCTAAAGCAGACGGCAAAGCTGTTTACGAGGCTAGCTGTAAAATGTGCCATGGCGGTACTATCCCAGGCGCTCCAGGCATAGGCAAAAACGACGAATGGGCTCCGCGTATCAAACAAGGTAAAGATACCCTGCATAAACACGCGATTGAAGGCTTCAACACTATGCCGGCAAAAGGCGGCAACGCAAGCCTGAGCGATGATGAAGTCAAAGCTGCGGTTGATTATATGGCCAACCAATCCGGCGCTAAATTCTAAATCGTAGAAATTAAAACGCACCTTTCAATAAGGTGCGTTTTTTTTATGGTTAAACCATCTGTTGTTGTAGCGATTTAATTTCTGTCTTTATTTCAAATGTAGATAGAGAAGAGCGGTTTTCTTATGGTTGCTACGGGATAGTAAAGTGCCTAATAAAATTAGAGAGACATATTTAAGGACGGTATCCTGCACCCAAAATACAGGATTTTTTTGCCCCTGTCGCGTGGTGTGGACTGCTTGGAATTTTATTCATCCAACAGGCGGCAAGCCAGCCGAAGGCAGCGGCTTCGACCCATTGCGGATCAAGGTTGAGTGCTGCTGTACTATGTAATTTCGTGTTAGGGGAAAAAAGTTGGTGCAAATATTCCATTAAAACAGGATTACGGATACCACCGCCGCAAATATAAAGATTGCAAACATCAGGAGCGGCAGAGATGGTCGCATTATAAATCGTTTGGGCACTAAACCTGAGTAACGTTCGCAAAATGTCTTCCGGTTTTTCACCACCTTTCAGGCGACCTTTTAACCAATCCAATGAAAATAATTCACGTCCGGTGCTTTTGGGATATGGAGAAGAAAAATATGGGTGGTCAAGCAGGCGGGTTAGTAGATCGGGTAAAACGGTTCCTGTTGCCGCAATTAAGCCGTCTTTGTCATAAGGACGTTGCCAAACAGCTTGCATCCATGCATCGGACAGCATATTGCCCGGGCCGGTGTCAAAGCCGAATGCCGGAGAGGAATTTGGTAGGACGCTGATATTGGAAATGCCACCGATATTCAAAACAACGCGTGTCTCAGAGTCGCTTTGGAATAAAGCTTGATGGAATGCGGGGACAAGAGGTGCGCCTTGTCCTCCTGCCGCTAAATCCCTGCTGCGGAAATCGCCGATGGTAAAGATGCCGGTCAGATGTGCCAAAAGCGCTAAATCGGTAAGTTGTATGCTGTATCCTGCTTCGGGGACATGGCGGACAGTCTGTCCGTGGCAGCCAACGGCGGCAATATCGTGGGCTTGCAGGTCGGTTTGTTTTAGCAGTAAAGAAACCGTATCTGCGTAAAGACGGCTTATTTTTTGAGATAGCAGCATACTGCGGTGCAGTTCGTTTTTACCGATATTTTGCAAATCCAGCAATTCATGCCTAAGGTCGTCTGAATAGGGAATGAATGCGTGGGAAACAGCTTCCAGCCATCGACCGCCTTCCATGCGGATTAAAACTGCGTCCGCACCATCCATACTGGTGCCGGACATAATGCCGATATAGTTTCGGATATCCATAAAATTGTGAATTTGAAGTAGGCAAAAAGAAACATTGTAACGCTGTTTCAGGTTTTATTCGGATTCAGGAGTGGAGGCGATAAAGAAATATTTCAAGAAAGATTGTAAAAAGGTTACAATTAGACGATTCCGATCTGCCAACTTTCGTATTTCCAAAGGAAAACTTCCATGGCTCAAACTCAACCGAGTGCGAACTTGAAGCTTATTAACGCCGCTTTTGCCGCTATGCTGGTAGGCATGGTCGGCTATTTTATTTATTGGGGTCTGGGGTATACCCATTACAACAATCCTATACTTTTCATCATTGCTACGATGTTCGGCGTATTTATGGCATTTAACGTCGGTGGCAACGATATTGCCAACTCGTTCGGAACCAGTGTCGGATCCGGTACGCTGACCATTCCGCAGGCACTCTTGATTGCCGCTGTATTTGAAGTCAGCGGAGCCGTTATCGCGGGCGGTGAGGTTACAGATACCATTCGTAAAGGTATCGTAGATTTAAACGGGTTGGATTTGCAACCCATGCAATTCGTCTTCATTATGATGTCCGCGCTTTTGGCAGCGGCATTATGGCTTTTGTTCGCTTCTCGCAAGGGACTGCCGGTGTCGACTACCCACGCCATTATCGGTGGTATTGTCGGTAGTGCTTTGTGTATGGCGTTTATGCATAAAATTGATGCGGGTACGCTTATCCAATGGGGCAAGCTTGGAGAGATTGCCCTTTCATGGGTACTGTCGCCAATGTTGGGCGGGTTGGTTTCCTACCTCGTTTTTTCCCGTATTAAGAAAAATGTATTAGATTACAATGATTGGGCGGAAGGAACCCTCAAAACCATCAAACAGGAAAAGAAAGCATACAAAGAGCAACATCGTCTTTTCTTTGAAGCTCTGAGCGAAACTGAAAAAGTCGAATACGCTACCAAGGTAGCACACGATGCGCAGATTTACGACGAACCTGATTTTGAACCTTCGGAATTACAGTCCGACTATTATCGCGGGTTATATGAATTGGATAATCGCAAAAACGATATTGATTCCTATAAAGCACTTCATTCGTGGGTTCCCTTTATCGGCTCGATAGGCGGTATGATGATTGCAGCGATGCTGATTTTCAAAGGATTGAACAATCTGCATTTGGGTATGAGTAATGTCAACAGTTTCCTGATTATCTTTATGGTCGGCGCGGCAATTTGGATGGCGACGTTTGTATTTGCCAAAAGCATTAAGCGCAAAGATCTTGATAAATCTACTTTTCAAATATTTTCTTGGATGCAGGTCTTCACTGCCTGCGGTTTTGCATTCAGCCATGGAGCGAACGATATTGCCAACGCCATCGGGCCGTTTGCCGCCATTATGGATGCATTGCGTACTAACAGTATTACCGCGCAAAACGCTGTCCCGCCTATCGCTATGCTGACATTCGGCATCGCACTGATTGTCGGATTATGGTTTGTCGGTAAAGAGGTTATCAAAACCGTCGGAACCAGCTTGGCGGAAATGCACCCTGCTTCCGGTTTTGCTGCCGAACTTTCTGCTGCAGCCGTCGTTATGGCAGCATCTCTCATGGGTTTGCCAGTATCGAGCACCCATATTTTGGTTGGCGCGGTTTTAGGTATCGGTTTGGTTAATCGCAATGCCAACTGGAAACTGATGAAACCGATTGGTTTGGCTTGGGTGATTACATTGCCCGCAGCTGCGGTGTTGTCCGTGATCTCTTATTTGGTATTGCAGGCAGTTTTCTAACTGTCTCAAAAGTAGAAAAGTCGTCTGAAAAATAATTTCAGTTTTAAATCGGTCTCCAAATATTGGATACCTATAAAATAAAAGCTTATTCAGACGCCATGTGCAAGCTGAGTTCTGCATGCGACAGAACTCAGCTTTATCTCAGCTTTATCAATGTCAATCTGTGCCATTCTTGGTTGTAGTAGTCCATACAATCATCTATTTATTTCATCATTCGTGCTACTTTTTTGCGGTTCCAACCTAATATTGCGGCAATGCACCTTTGTGTCCGTAGTGCCCTTTATGCTGTACATAGATTTCGGCGATAGGGCTTTGTCGGGTTCGGGCCGGTCTTGATAGTGGCAGTACAAAGTTGCTTTTGGTCAAATGTGCGATGTGCAGTAGGTATTTGAGCGGGTGTGGCGCCCTTAGTGCACGGTCGGTTTGGCTTTTTCCTTTGCGGTCTGCTTTTGATTGAGGGCGTTTAACGCCTTTAGGTAGGCAACCACTGCGCGTATGCAGCCACAGTTCTTCGAGAAGCTCCGTCTGAGACCTTTGCAAAAATAGCCTGTTAACGAAATTTGACGCATAAAAATGCGCCAGAAATTTTCAATTGCCTAAAACTTTCCTAATATTAAGTAAAAAATAGGAAAAATCAGAAAAGTTTTGCATTTTGAAAATGAGATTGAGTATAAAGTTTTAGTAACCTATGTTATTGCAGAGGTCTCGTAATGTATATTTAATCATAAAAAACTGCACCTTGGTGGTTGGAGGGGGTGTGCCCAACTTTTCGGGTGCAGTTTTGGGTCAGATGACACTTTCTTTATCTTGCTTGCTCCATGTAAGTCATTAATGCCTCTAAATTCTGCATCAGCGTTGCCTTATCCAACCAGCCCGCCAGCGTAAACAGATTCAGCAAAATTCCTGAGATTACGACAAAGCAGCAGAAAGATAAAAAATAGCCTTTAAGTACTGTCCAAACTTTGACCTGTCCTATTTTCATCAAACCGACAGCCTGAACCCAAAAAGCCCAGGTCTTCCAAAACATCAGAAGCGGCGTACTTTGCGGTATATAAAATACCAACAAAGTAGGAATCATCAAAGCTTCCGATACCAAGATGAATCCCCATAAAGGCAGGCGCGGCGCGCCGTTTCTACTCAAAACATAACGCATTACACGGCTCAAAATCAGCCACCTTATGACGGTAACCAACACGGCAAAGACGACAGCGGCAGTGCTGACCCCGAGCAAGAGCGACATATCTGCCGCATTAATCATGCCCAACAGCAGCAAAATCGCCAAAATAACGGGCAGTGTATAGAAATAATCAGCAGGATTCTTGTAGCGCAGGCGCAAAATATCCCACATATCGATAAGAAAAGAATAAAGCATTGACTGACGAGTGGTTCGATAAAAAATAGAAGGCTGGATTTTAGCTGAAAATATACGGTCTGATAAATACAGACGATGTGATATGAATTGTCGCCAGCTGCGAATATCCGCTAGAATACGCGCTTTATGGAAGGTCGTCTGAAAAGGATTCAATATGGCAAAAGCAAAAGGCGGTTTGGGCCGCGGTTTAGATTCCCTGATTTCCAACGGCGTGGACAACAGCAGCAGCGACCGCCTGACTACCGTCGCCATCAACGACATCCAGCCCGGCCGCTATCAGGCGCGGGTTCAGATGGACGACGAAGCCTTGCAGGAGCTGGCGGATTCGATTAAAGCGCAAGGCGTTATCCAGCCGGTCATCGTGCGCGAACACGGCCTTTCCCAATACGAACTGATCGCCGGCGAACGCCGCTGGCGCGCATCCCAGCTTGCCGGACTGACCGAGATTCCGGTCGTCATCAAAACCATCAGCGACGAAACTGCGCTGGCAATGGGTTTGATTGAAAACCTGCAACGCGAAAATTTAAACCCGATTGAAGAAGCGCAAGGTTTGAAACGCCTTGCCGACGAGTTCGGGCTGACTCACGAAACCATCGCCAAGGCAGTCGGCAAAAGCCGCAGCGCGATTTCCAACAGCCTGCGCCTGTTGAGCCTGCCCGAGCCTGTCCAAGAAATGCTCTACCACCGCCATCTTGAGATGGGACACGCCCGCGCCCTGCTGACCCTGCCTGTGGTCGAGCAGCTAGAATTGGCGCAAAAGGCTGTGAAAAATGGTTGGTCGGTACGCGAAGTCGAACGCCGCAGCCAAATCGCCCATCAGGCAAAACAGGAAATCAAAAAAACCATCAGCCCCGACATACGTCGTCTGAACGACGTTTTGACCGAAAGACTGGGCGTTAACGCAGAAGTCAAAACCACCAATCACAAAAAAGGCAAAATCGTCCTCCACTTCGATACGCCGGAAACATTTGAGTATTTACTGAAACAATTGGGCATTGATTATCAGATGTAAATTAGGTTGTGCAGAAAATTTAGAATTAAGGCCATCTGAAAACTTATTCTACGGTTTTCAGATGACTTTTTTATTGAAATAAAATTACTGGGCAATGGCTGTAATTTAATGTAATTTGTGATATGATTGAAAATTGTAGTGTAGAAGTTAGGAATGTGGTAGGAGTTATTATTTGACAAAGATTAACTATCCCTTGACGTGTATAGGCTTCTTCATTATATTCTAGTATCGCTGATTGGTCATTTCGTTGTAGCTTCTATTTTGCATGAATCAGATTTTAGTTTATCAAGCTGTTGTTTTATTCATTATCTCTGCATTAAGTGCAGTTTTTGCGGGTGTGAATGGATTTTGGTCATCTGTCGTAGGCGGGATTTGTTATTTAGCTCCGTCTTCTATTGCAGTTTTAGTTTTAAAACTTTCCAAGTGCAACCCTTTGTATCATGGTAAAGCGTTCATTATTGGGGAAGTTTTAAAAGTAGTGCTGTCGCTGGTGATGATGCTTGCCGTATTCATGGTTTGGCATCAGTCTTTAATATTCCTTCCGTTCTTGTTCGGATTGCTCAGTGTCAGTCATTTGGTTTTTTTAGTATTGTTGAGAGTAAAGCATTATGGCAGGTGAAACAATAACCGCTGCCGACTACATCAAGCACCATTTGCAAAGCTTGACCAGTCTGTCGGATGTTGCCCAAGGCCAAGGCCTGAAAAATATTGCCGATTTTTCGTTTATCAATCTTGATGCGATTTTTTTTGCTGTTTTGTTAGGCGTAATCGGAAGTTTCCTGCTTTGGCGTGGTGCTAAGAAGGCCACGGCGGGCGTTCCCGGACGTTTTCAGGCTGCTGTCGAGATTCTATTTGAGTTTGTGGATAATATGTGCAAAAGCATTATTCACAATGAACAATCCCGAAAAGCCATTGCTCCATTAGGTTTAACGCTGTTTGTATGGATTTTCCTAATGAATGCCATGGATATGTTGCCGGTAGATCTGCTACCGTGGCTGTGGCAAAACGCTACCGGTAACCATCATGCATTGTTGCGAATTGTGCCGACCGCAGATTTGAATACCACTTTGGCGTTGTCCATCGGTGTATTGCTAATTTGTATTTATTATAATATTAAAATTAAAGGTGTCGGTGGTTGGGTTCATGAATTGTTTACTGCCCCTTTTGGTGCCATACTTGCTCCCATAAACTTCTTTTTAAATCTAGTTGAATTCGTCTCTAAAACCGTTTCTCATGGAATGCGGTTGTTCGGCAATATGTATGCCGGCGAACTGGTGTTCCTTCTGATTGCTTTACTAGGTGGTGCTTGGGCGACATCTGGAAGCGTTGAAGTGCTGGATCCTATTCTGTTTGGTTTTCACATTCTTGCCGGATTGGCATGGGCGATTTTCCATATTTTGGTGATTACCCTACAGGCATTTATCTTTATGGCCTTGGCGTTTGTCTATATTGGACAAGCTCATGATGCCCACTAAATTTTCTAGGTAGTTTTATCTTTATTTGTGGTTTAACCTTTGTTTTCTTAAGGAGTTTAAAATGGGTTTGATTGCTATTGCATGTGGTTTGATCGTTGCATTGGGTGCATTGGGTGCCTCCATCGGTATCGCAATGGTCGGTTCTAAATATTTGGAATCTTCTGCGCGCCAGCCTGAATTGATTGGTCCACTGCAAACTAAATTGTTCCTGATTGCCGGCCTGATTGATGCTGCGTTCCTGATTGGTGTGGCTATCGCGCTGTTGTTCGCCTTCGTTAACCCGTTTGCAGGTGCATAATCAAACGGTGTGATCCGTCTAGGTACAGGCTTCGGTCTGTTTGATTAACACTAGTACGAAGGTTAACTAACGTGAATATTAATGCAACCTTATTCGCTCAAATCATCGTCTTTTTCGGTTTGGTTTGGTTTACCATGAAATTTGTGTGGCCGCCGATCGCAAAAGCATTGGATGAGCGTGCCGCAAAAATTGCCGAAGGCTTGGCTGCTGCCGAGCGCGGTAAGAGCGATTTTGAACAGGCAGAGAAGAAAGTTGCAGAACTCTTGGCTGAAGGGCGTAACCAAGTTTCCGAAATGGTAGCTAACGCCGAAAAACGTGCCGCCAAAATCGTAGAAGAAGCGAAAGAACAAGCTTCTGTCGAGGCGGGGCGGATTACAGCACAAGCTAAAGCCGATGCCCAGCAAGAAATGAATCTTGCACGCGAAGTTTTGCGCGAACAAGTTGCTGCGTTGGCGGTTAAAGGTGCCGAGTCTATTTTGCGCAGTGAAGTGGATACTTCCAAGCATGCGCAGTTGCTCAGTGCTTTAAAACAGGAGCTGTAATCTTATGGCTGAGTTCGCAACGATTGCCAGACCTTATGCGAAAGCATTATTTAATCTGGCGCAGGAAAAAAACCAAATTGAGTCTTGGTTGGGCGGATTGGAAGAATTAGCCGCAGTTGTTCAAAATGAGAAAGTCATTTCTTTGATTGAGCGACCTGAAACAAATACTTCTGAAAAGGTAAATGTGCTTGCCGAACTCGTTGAGTTAAAAAGTGATGAATTGAAAAATTTCATTACTGTTTTGGCAGAGCAAAAACGTTTGCCTGTATTGCCTGAAGTCTATGCTCAATATCAAGCTTTAACCTTGTCATTCAATCATACTAAGTCCGCTGTAATTTACAGCGCTTATCCATTGACTGAAGATCAACTGGCTGAGTTGGCTGAAATATTGAAAAAACGCTTTGACAGTAAGTTGCAAATTACAACTGAAGTTGCGCCTGAGTTAATTGGCGGTGTCAAAGTTGAAGTGGGTGACCAGGTCTTGGATTTGTCGGTGCAGGGTAAATTGAATGCCCTGTATGCGACTATGACAAATTAGGAGAGTTTTCATGCAGCTTAATCCTGCTGAAATTAGCGATTTGATTAAAGCTAAAATTGAAAATCTGTCTGGAAATACAGAAGTGCGTACCCGTGGTACGGTTATTTCTGTAACAGACGGTATTGTTCGTATTCATGGCTTGTCAGACGCAATGCAAGGTGAGATGCTCGAATTCCCGGGTAACACTTTCGGTTTGGCGATGAACTTGGAGCGTGACTCCGTCGGCGCTGTGGTGTTGGGTGAATACGAACATATTAAAGAAGGCGACACAGTTACTTGTACCGGCCGTATTTTGGAAGTCCCTGTCGGTCGTGAGTTGGTTGGTCGCGTGGTGGATGCGTTGGGTCGTCCGATTGATGGCAAAGGTCCGATCAACACATCTTCTACTGCACCCATTGAAAAAATTGCACCAGGTGTGATTGCCCGTAAATCGGTTGACCAGCCTATGCAGACTGGTCTGAAGGCCATTGACTCAATGGTTCCGATTGGTCGCGGTCAACGTGAGCTGATCATTGGTGACCGTCAAACAGGTAAAACAGCCGTAGCATTAGATGCTATTGTCAACCAAAAAGGTACAGGCGTTACCTGCATTTATGTTGCAATCGGTCAAAAAGCATCTTCTATTGCTAACGTAGTACGCAAATTGGAAGAGCATGGTGCAATGGAACACACGATTGTGGTTGCTGCGACTGCTTCTGAAGCTGCGGCTCTGCAATATATCGCACCTTATGCAGGTTGTACTATGGGCGAGTTCTTCCGTGACCGCGGTGAAGACGCATTGATTGTATATGATGATTTGTCCAAACAAGCTGTTGCTTACCGTCAAATTTCCCTGTTGCTGCGCCGCCCACCCGGACGCGAAGCATATCCCGGCGACGTTTTCTATCTGCACTCCCGCTTGTTGGAACGTGCTGCCCGTGTAAATGAACACGAGGTTGAAAAACTGACTAATGGCGAAGTGAAGGGCAAAACAGGCTCTTTGACTGCATTGCCGATTATTGAAACGCAAGCCGGCGACGTATCTGCATTCGTACCGACAAACGTAATTTCGATTACCGACGGTCAAATTTTCTTGGAAACTGACTTGTTTAACGCTGGTATCCGTCCTGCAATTAATGCTGGTATTTCGGTATCGCGTGTAGGTGGTGCAGCGCAAACCAAAGTAATTAAAAAACTGGGTGGCGGTATCCGTTTGGCACTTGCCCAATATCGTGAGTTGGCAGCCTTCTCGCAATTTGCTTCTGATTTGGATGAAGCTACACGCAAACAGCTGCAACACGGTGAAGTGGTTACTGAATTGATGAAACAAAAACAATTCAGCACTTTGGATACGGCCGAAATGTCTTTGACTTTGTGGGCTATTAATAATGGTTCTTACGAAGATGTACCAGTATCCAAGGCATTGGCTTTTGAAGCGGAATTTTTGAGCTTTGTACGTACTCAACATCCTGGTGTTTTAGAAGCAATCAATGCATCAGGTGCAATGTCCGACGAAAGTGAAAAAATATTGACTGAAGCCATGAATTCTTTCAAATCTTCTTATGCTTACCAAGCTTAAAAGCTGAAATGAAAGGAGTCTGAAATGGCAGTCGGAAAAGAGATTCTCACCAAAATCCGTAGTGTTCAAAACACCCAAAAGATCACTAAAGCGATGCAAATGGTGTCAACCTCTAAAATGCGGAAGACTCAGGAGCGGATGCGCTTAGCGCGTCCGTATGCCGAAAAAGTGCGGACAGTTATGAGTCATTTGGCGCAAACCAATGAAGATCATGGTATTAAATTATTGGCACCTCATCGTGAAACACGTCGGGTGGGTTTCATTTTAATCACCTCTGATAAAGGTCTTGCCGGTGGTTTGAACGCGAATGTTTTGAAGAAATTTTTAGCGCAAGTCCATGAATACCAAGAGCAGGGCATTGAAGTTGATGTTGTCTGTTTAGGTAGTAAAGGCTTGGCAGCTTGTCAAAGCATCGGTTTGAACGTTATTGCCAGTGCGATTAATTTGGGGGATACCCCAAAAATGGAATTGCTGCTTGGTCCAATGACTGAAATCTTCCAACGTTACGAGAAGCATGAGTTAGATAAAATACATTTGGTATATTCGCGTTTTGTTAATACCATGCGTCAAGAGCCACGGTTGGAGGTTCTGCTGCCGATCGGCGAAAATGTGATAGAAGACGAGAATAACTATTTTTCATTCAGTTGGGAATATCGTTATGAACCAAGTCCTATCGCTGTGTTGGAATATCTGGTTCGCCGCTATTTAGAGTCTGTGGTTTATCAAGCATTGAGTGACAATATGGCATCAGAGCAAGCTGCGCGTATGGTGGCGATGAAAGCGGCCACCGACAATGCAGGCAATGCCATTAAAGAGTTGCGTTTGGTATATAACAAATCGCGTCAAGCTGCGATTACCACGGAATTGTCAGAAATTGTAGCAGGTGCAGCGGCAGTTTAATGTCGTCTGAAACCTGAACAGGAAATTAGGATACGATAATGAGCCAAGGCAAAATCGTACAAATTATTGGTGCGGTAGTTGACGTGGAGTTTCCGCGCGATACCATTCCGCATGTTTACGACGCCCTGAAATTGGATGCAAACGGCCTGACTTTGGAAGTACAACAGCTTCTGGGCGACGGCGTGGTTCGTACTATTGCAATGGGTAGTTCGGACGGTCTGAAACGCGGCATGACTGTAAGCAATACAGATGCGCCGATTACTGTACCGGTAGGTAAAGGTACTTTGGGACGTATTGTCGATGTGTTGGGTACGCCTGTTGATGAAGCAGGTCCGATTGATACCGACAAACACCGTGCCATCCATCAGACAGCCCCGAAATTCGATGAGTTGTCTGCTACTACCGAGCTGCTGGAAACAGGCATTAAAGTGATTGACTTGCTGTGCCCGTTTGCCAAAGGCGGTAAAGTAGGTCTGTTCGGTGGTGCCGGCGTAGGTAAAACCGTAAACATGATGGAATTGATTAACAACATCGCCAAAGCGCATAGCGGTTTGTCCGTGTTCGCCGGCGTGGGGGAACGTACCCGCGAAGGTAATGACTTCTACCATGAGATGAAAGATTCCAACGTATTGGACAAAGTGGCCATGGTTTACGGTCAGATGAACGAACCTCCGGGTAACCGTCTGCGTGTAGCCTTGACCGGTTTGACTATGGCCGAATACTTCCGTGATGAAAAAGACGAAAGCGGCAAAGGTCGCGACGTATTGTTTTTCGTGGACAACATTTACCGTTACACTCTGGCCGGTACAGAAGTATCCGCATTGCTCGGTCGTATGCCTTCAGCAGTAGGTTACCAACCGACATTGGCTGAAGAAATGGGTCGTCTGCAAGAGCGTATTACCTCTACTCAAACAGGCTCCATTACTTCTATCCAAGCCGTATATGTACCTGCGGATGACTTGACTGACCCGTCTCCTGCAACAACATTTGCCCACTTGGACGCTACCGTCGTATTGAGCCGTGATATTGCATCTTTGGGTATTTACCCTGCGGTTGACCCGCTTGACTCTACTTCACGCCAGCTGGATCCGATGGTATTGGGTCAAGAGCACTATGACGTAGCCCGCGGCGTACAATCTACTCTGCAAAAATACAAAGAATTGCGCGATATTATCGCCATTCTCGGTATGGACGAATTGTCAGATGAAGATAAACTGACCGTGATGCGCGCGCGTAAGATCCAACGCTTCCTGTCGCAACCGTTCCACGTTGCCGAAGTATTTACCGGCTCTCCCGGCAAATATGTATCGCTGCGTGACACCATTGCCGGCTTTAAAGCTATCTTGAACGGTGAATACGACCATCTGCCTGAACAAGCTTTCTACATGGTAGGCGGTATCGAAGAAGCGGTCGAGAAAGCGAAAACCTTAAACTAAGGAGGTCGGCATGAGCGTCATGCGAGTTGAAGTGGTAAGTAGCGAGCAGAACATCTATTCAGGCGAAGCCAGTTTTGTAGTGGTTCCGACTATTCAAGGTGAGCTCGGTATTTATCCGCGACACGAGCCGATTATGAGTTTGGTACGTCCCGGAGCTTTGCGTTTGACCGTTCCGGGTGAAGCCGAAGAAGTGCTTGTTGCCGTTTCCGGCGGTGTGCTGGAAGTGCAGCCCAACCAACTTACTGTGTTGGCAGATGTTGCCGTACGCAGTTCCGAGATGGATCGTGCGCGTGCGGAAGCTGCCAAGAAAGCGGCGGAAACCGGCATTTCTCAAGCGAAAGACGATAAATCGTTGGCTGAAGCGCATAAAGCCTTGGCCGCGGCGATTGCCCAGCTCAAAACCTTGGATTATCTTCGTTCGCACAAAAACAAATAAGCAATTTTTCTTTACAAAAAGCACGGTTGATTACCGTGCTTTTTATTTTTTCATGATGGATGGTTTTGAGAAGAACGGAATCTTTAGGTAACGAATGCTATAGAAAAGTTTTAAATGATTCCTTTATTGCGCATAATTTTTGCTTTTCTGAGTCAGCGATAAAAGTTGTTTACTGAATACGGTTTTTATAGGATAAAGCAAATCTGAAA
>NZ_AEPF01000125.1 GCF_000193735.1 Neisseria sicca 4320 | reverse complement strand
TTTATCAACATTTCGTAAAGGAAAACAAAATGAACCTGAAACAAAAACTGCAATACGCCGTCGCCGGTGCTTCCGTTGCCATCATGTCTTTGCCTGCAATGGCAGAAGACAGCCCGTTGGTAACAGCCGCCAAAGCCGAGTTGGCTAGTGCGAAAGAAGGTGTTTCATCTATTGGCGCGGTTGTTATCGGTGTCGCTGCTGCAATGGTCGTTGTCGGTCTGATTATTAAAGCAGTACGCAAAGGCGGTTAATAGCAATGGGTTATCAAGTCGGCCGTGTCTGCCATTTCACACACGAAGCGGCGACAAACGACGTGATGACCCGTGTAGTGCCGACAATAGACAAAGACGGGGTGCTGCATCACCCCGTTTTTAACGGCTCTACATGGCAGTATAACGAACAGCAAGTCAAACTGACCTTTCCCGATTGCGACCCGATGGAATATCAGAAGCTGGGCAAAGAGATAGGTCTGATGTGCGTTTCAATCGTCGCCACGGTATTTGTCGTAAACCTAATCTACAAATTCATATTATCCACGAGAGAAAAGAGTAATGAAGAATGATACCCGAAGCAATGTTCATCATCGGCATATTGCCTTATGCCTTGCTCTGTCTGCTGCTTTATTCGCTGCTCCTGTAAGTGCAGAAGTAGGACTTCCCCCGCCGGCACAACATCAGGGGGCAGGATTTCCAAGCGAAAGAGCCTTACAACAAAAAGGCTATGACCCGAAAACGGGCGTATGGCGCGTGCAAAGCCAAAACAACGGCAAACCGACCGTAAC
>NZ_AEPF01000126.1 GCF_000193735.1 Neisseria sicca 4320 | reverse complement strand
GCCGCCCTGTTCAGCTTGGGCTTGATAGTTTCTCGCTTTTTTAAATATTTCAGATAATTTCTGCGAACCCGAATCCGAATCAGAAGGCAAAGTTCCCAACCCTCGGCCTATCGATTGAGATACACTACCTAAACCGCCGCCTAATAAACCATCCAAGAAAGCACCCGCCGACATAACTGCATTATTTGCGGCAGTACCATAATTACCATTTTTCAATGCTCTTGTAGCATTTTCTATATAAGGCGACGAATACTTCAAAGCTCCGCCAATAAAATTACCAGCAATAAGACCATTTGCAGCATTTTGTAATTTCGAAGAGCTTACACTTTGTGTCTGTGTCGTTTTAATTACGCCCTTTTCGCCGTATTTGCCCGTTACTGTAATTGTCTTGCCCTGCGTCCCCTTAATCGTCCCGCCATCTTTT
>NZ_AEPF01000127.1 GCF_000193735.1 Neisseria sicca 4320 | reverse complement strand
TTTTGGAGAGAAGGTTGATGTGGATGAGAAAAGTTACAAGACCCTGCTTGCAAAGCCGCCCGAAGGAATCGGCAGTTGGCCGTTGGTTTTAATCATCGAATTTAAAGATGCCGTTTACGAGGCAAACATTGCCTTGAATCGTTCGAGGTCTGCCAAAGGCTGGCAGCAAACGTTTGCTGAAAAAGCGGAAAAAGTATGCGGTTTTTACCGACTCCAAAACGAAATAGAAAAAAGGAAGCACCAATGCTGATTAACAAGAAAAATCCCGTCAGTACGGTAAAGATACCTTCCATTGTAGTTCCGGCAGAGGAAGATTATCCACATTACCGGCTGATACCGGTGCAGACGGAGGCAGGCAACGATATGTGCCTGCTTTTTTATGTCAATGAAGAATGCTATCTGATGCTCGAACCACGCATCAAACGCTATTTGGCACTCAGAAAACTGGAACAGTTGACCGAAACTGCGCCGTTTAAAGTATTCGAAGTGATGCGGGAGGCAGAATGAGTAAAACCTACACCGTAGAAGAGGCAGCAGAATACTGCAAATGCCACGCCGAAACTATCCGACAATACATCCGTAAAGGGATGC
>NZ_AEPF01000128.1 GCF_000193735.1 Neisseria sicca 4320 | reverse complement strand
CTGAATGAGAACACCAACGGACTCATCCGACAATATTTCCCCAAACAGACCGATTTCCGGAACATCAGTAATCGGGAGATACGCAGGGTTCAAGATGAGTTGAACCACCGGCCAAGAAAAACACTTGGCTACGAAACGCCAAGTGTTTTATTCTTGAATCTGTTCCAACCACTGGTACCATAGTGTTGCACTTGAAATCCGAATCC
>NZ_AEPF01000129.1 GCF_000193735.1 Neisseria sicca 4320 | reverse complement strand
CCTGTTGCCTTTGCTGGAAGGTATAGCCAAAGATACGACCGTCTATGCCGACAAAGGCTACGACAGTGCGGAAAACCGGCAACATCTGAAAGAGCATCGGTTACTGGACGGCATTATGCGCAAAGCCCACCGCAACCGTCCGCTGACGGAAGCGCAAACTAAGCGTAACCGATATTTGTCGAAGACCCGTTATGTGGTCGAACAGAGCTTTGGTACGCTGCACCGTAAATTCCGCTACGCCCGGGCAGCCTATTTCGGGCTGATTAAAGTGAGCGCACAAAGCCATCTGAAGGCGATGTGTTTGAACCTGTTGAAAGCCGCCAACAGGCTAAGTG
>NZ_AEPF01000130.1 GCF_000193735.1 Neisseria sicca 4320 | reverse complement strand
CAGGCGCTCTGTGCAAGCCGGGTTCTGTATGCGACAGGACTCAGCTTTTTCAATTTCAAACTGCAACGCTCGCGGTTGTAGTAATCCATATAGTCATCTATCTGTTTCATCAATTCTCCACCGTCAATTCCCCTGCGTTATAGAAACACTCCGTCTTCAACACCGCAAAGAAGCTTTCCATCGGCGCATTGTCCCAACAGTTCGCCTTTCGCGACATGCTTTGAACCATGGAATG